>CANEEC010000085.1 GCA_947426455.1 uncultured Clostridia bacterium
TCAAGGCTCCCGGCTTCGGCGACAGAAGAAAGGAAATGCTGCAGGATATCGCTAGCCTCACCGGCGGTCAGGTGATTTCCGAAGAAGTGGGTTATTCCCTGAAGGAAGCTACTGTAGAAATGCTGGGTCGCGCCAACACCGTCAAGGTGACCAAGGACAACACCGTCATTGTAGACGGCGCCGGTGACAGCAATGAAATCAAGGCGAGAGTGGCACAGATCAAAGCGCAGATCGAAGAGACCACTTCCGATTTCGATAAGGAAAAATTACAGGAGAGACTGGCGAAGCTGGCCGGCGGCGTTGCCGTTGTACAGGTAGGTGCAGCCACTGAAACCGAACTGAAAGAAAGAAAGCTGAGAATCGAGGACGCGCTGAACGCTACGAGAGCCGCAGTAGAAGAAGGTATCGTACCTGGCGGCGGCATTGCACTGGCTAACGCTATCCCTGCGGTTGCCGCATACGTTAAGACGCTGTCCGGCGACATGAAGACCGGTGCAGCCATCATCGAGAGAGCGCTGGAAGAGCCGGTTCGTCAGATCGCTGAAAACGCCGGTCTGGAAGGCTCCGTCATCATCGCCAAGGTAAAGGATTCCAAGAAGGGCGTCGGATTCAACGCCGCTACGGAAGAATACGTCGATATGATCGAAGCCGGTATCGTTGACCCGGCGAAGGTGACCAGATCCGCACTGCAAAATGCGGCGTCCGCATCCGCTCTGCTTCTGACCACCGAGGCCTGCATCGTGGAAGTCAAGTCCGACGAACCCGCAATGCCCGCAGGCGGCATGGGCGGCGGAATGGGAATGATGTAATGATATGACCCTGCGATCAGCGCGCCGTCAGGCGCGATGGAGCAGCGGTATATCAGACATCGCGCAGCTTGGCGATTGGCGCACCTGCGGTGCGACAGAGCCTAGCGGAGCCGATGCAATGATAACCCCGCGATTGGCCGCACTGAAAGTGCGGGCAGAGCGGCGGTAGGTCAGATGTCGCACTTTGCTTAGCGACCGCCGACCGAAGGGAAGGCGGAGCTTAGCAAAAGCCGACGAAATGACAACCCCATGATTGGCGCTCCGAAGGAGCGACAGAATGGCGGTAGGTCAGATGTCGCACTTTGCTTAGCAATGCGCACCTAACACGCCGAGGAACGAGGCGATGTAGGTGCCATGCGAAAAGCGCAGAGCTTTAGCTCGTGGCGCTTGACCGCCCGCGCACCCGCGGTGCGACAGAGCCTAGCGGAGCCGACGAAATGACATTATAATAAAACCACGAAAACTCCGGCATATTCGCCGGAGTTTTTTGTGCGGGAATTTTGTATGTATTTTTTGAAAAAGGACTTGACTCTACAACGGTTGGATACTCTACGATTAAAACAGAGCGAAGCGTTCATAGGAATATTGCGGCTACATTTTTAACGCCTTCCGGGGGCACTGGTCGATGCATTCCATGCAGAGGATGCACTCCGTTCCGTTTTCGCGGCTACGGGAGTTATCGGTCATATCCACGTTCATGGGACACACGCTTTGACACTTGCCGCAGTGGACGCAAAGATTCTCGTCCACAGTGACCCGAATGGCGGAGTAATAGCTCATAGGCTTTAAAAAAACGGTAATGGGACACAGATACTTACAGAAAGCGCGATTATCCCGAAGGGCAAAAGCCAGAGAAATTCCTGCGGCGTAGTAGAGAAGGTTTCCGGCGATGAAGCTGAAAAACAGAATGCGTTCCAGATCGGCGATGTGGAGAAGAAACAGGGCTCCCACGAAGCAGAGGGACAATAAGAAGGTGATGTAACGCAGATAGCCGATGTTTTTTCGGGGTGCAGAAGGATGAGGATAGGGCAGCAAATCTAAGACCATCGCTGTCCAACAGGCATAGCCGCACCAGCCGCGGCCGAACAGCAGGGGACCGAAGATTTTGGCCACAGCGTAATGGATGGTGGCGGCTTCAAAGACGCCGGAGAACAGATAATACCAGAAGCCTTCAATCTGCATGTTTTCCTGGCAGATCAGTCCCAGGTAGACCAGCATATACGTTCCCACCAAAAACTGTACGATGCGTCGGGCATGAGGCTTTTTTTCATTGTAGAGGAAGAGCCCCAGAGCCAGGGCGCCGCCGATATAGCTGAAATTGAAAAGATAGAACAGGTTGCCCTTCGTCAGCCACAAAACGATGGCGACGGTTTCAAACACAGTAAAAATGAAGAGGGAAGCAGCGTGTTTTTTCATGGCGGTCTCCTTTTGTAAATACTGTGTACAGTGTAGCACAGTAACTTTGAAAGTTCAACGATCGTCCTTGACTGAACAGGGGATGATATGTAGAATAAGAAACGTGAAACAGAAAGGAAGCGGAGGAAACAAGCATGAATGATCAGACATGGGTACAGCAGCAAAAGAAGAAAAAACGAGCCATGGCGCAAGTGATACTCTCATCGCTGTTGTTCAGTACCGGCGGCTTTCTGATTAAGTCGATTCCCTGGCCGTCCCTTGCGATTTCCGGAATTCGCGGCATCATCGCCAGCGTGATGATGCTGTTGTTTATCAAGGGGAGAGGCTGGAAGCTGCGCTTTGAAAAGCAGGCCTTTTTGCAGGCGGGCTTCATGGGAACGACGCTGACACTGTTTGTGGCGTCGAACAAGCTGACCACGGCGGCAAACGCCATCGTACTGCAATATATTTCTCCCGTCTTTATTTTGCTTCTGAGCGTAATCTTTCTGCATCAAAAACCGAAAAAAGCGGATCTGATCGTGGTAGCCGTCACCTTTTGCGGTATGGGCCTGTTCTTTTTCGACCAGCTGTCCAGCAAGGGGATGGTAGGCAATATCATGGCCATTTGCTCTGGATTTGCGCTGGCGGCAATGTACGTTATCGTAGGGGAAATGGAAGAAGAGGTTCGCTTTACAGGGATGATGCTGGGGCATTTTCTCACGTTTCTCATCGGCCTTCCCACCATAGCGACGGCAGAGCTGGAGCTTTCCACAGTTGCTGTGGGTTGTGTTGTAGCCTTAGGCGTTGTGCAGATCTGGCTGCCCTACGTGTTGATGGCCATGGCCATGAGCTACTGTTCACCGCTGACCTGTAATCTGGTGGGTATCATCGAGCCGCTGTTGAATCCGGTATGGGTGTTTCTGGTCACCGGCGAAGCGCCGGGCATGTACGCCTTAATCGGCGGCACAGTGATCATTTTCAGCGTATCCGCCTGGTGCGTTTATAACGACCGGCAGGAAGCGGCGAAAAGGTGTGAGGCGCAGGAAAGCCAAACGGCGTGACAGGTCTTGTGCTGCGGTGCGGTTGGCACTGTGTGGTGTGACGGAGATTGCGCCGTGATGCGGCCGTCGCTACGGCCTGCCTTTGTCCCCCCACCGGCCATAATATAAAGAAATAAAAACGCCCGAAAGGACGGCAATGGGAAGCGCTCCCAGAGGGTTCTTTCGGGCGTTTTGTTTCGGGAACAAAGGCGTCGCCGTTGTTCCGAAAAGTTAAAAGAGAAAGCCGCAGATCAGGAATAACAGGGCGGAGACTGCGGCGCACAACAGGCCGAAGGGAGCCTGAGTAACGGCATGATCGAAATTGTTGCACCCCGTTGCGGAGGAAGTGATGACCGTGGCGTCGGAATAGAAGCAGATATGGCTTCCAAAGACGCCGGCGGACAGCACCGCGGAAACCACCAAGGTGGTATTGGCGTTGAGATTCATGGACAGCGGAATGACAATGGGCAGAGCGATAATGTACATGCCCCAGTTGGTGCCGGTGATGAACTCGGTGATGGAAAGCACGATGAATACCGTCAGCGGCATCAGTTCCGGCGTCATGAATTCCGTGGCGGAGGTGATGACAAACTCTGTGAAATGGATGGCGTCGTTGACCTCGGCAAAGAGAAAAGCCAAAATCATCAGCATCAGCGGCATCATCATGTTCTTGATACCCTGGAGCATCACGTCGAAAAATTCCTCCGGAGTCATCAGCTGCTGGAACAGATAAAAGCCGAACATGAAAAACAGGGTAAACAGCACGCCCATCTGCATGTCCACATCAAAGTAAATGGTGGAGGCTACCAGGACGACGATGGGCAGAAAAAGATTTCGCATTTTGGGATGCTGGGGAATCTCGCCCATTTCCGCTCCTGTGCGGATATCGATTTTTTCTGATCCCGCCGGCGCCAATGCCCCGCCGTTTTTTACACGTTCCTCGGCTTTTTTCATGGGGCCGAAGGTGGGAATCACATTTATGATGATCAGCGGAACCGCGATTGCCGCGACCCAGCCGTAGAAATTATAGGGTATGGTTTTTATGAAGTATATCAGTCCTTCTCCCGCCGGCGCCCAACCGTTGGCCTCTAAAATCTTAGAGCAGAAGACAGCCCAGGTGGAGATGGGAATCAGCACGCACAGCGGCGCTGCGGTGGAATCCACCACGTAAGCGAGAAATTCACGGGGAACCTTGTGCTTGTCGGTCAGCGGAGTCATGCAGGAACCCACGGTCAGGGAATTCAAATAGTCGTCGATAAAGACGGCAACGCCTAACATCCAGGTACACAGCAGCGCGGAATTGCGCGTCTTTGCGAATTTCGCAATCCATTCGCCAAAGGCAAAGGAACCGCCGGAGCGTTCGATCAGCGCAATGATGCCTCCCATCAGACCGCAGACGATGATTAAAAAGGCGATGTTTTCATCCATCATCACATCTAAAATGGCGTCGCTGAAGGAGGTCATGACGTTGAGAAACCAATCGGCGGCATTGGCCGGCAGGCTGCCCCCGGCAAGCAGCTCGGCAGGTCGCGAAACCATGATGAAACCGGACAGAGATGCCAGAATCAGCGCTTCTAAAATTCGCTGTGTGGTGAAGATGTAAATGATTAAAAACGCCGCAGGAAACAGCGACGCCATGCCGAAATTGGCCGGATCGGCCGGAAGCAGACAGGTGAGACCCACCGCCAAAAAAATGACGCCAAGCACGCAGCCTAAAGAGATTCGTCCCCGGTCGAGGAAATTCCTTCGCCGCTCCCAGAGTTTGAACATATACCAGTCTCCTTTCTTTTCATAGGGTGATTTCGGAACGTATCCGCCCAACATAGAATTGCATAAATAAAAATACAGCACGAACATTATAGCAAAGTGTGATAAAAAAACAATAGAATTGACAGGTTTTTATGAAAAATTTTCATTGAAATTTGAGTAAAAATATGGGAAAATAATAATATGTAGACACTTGCTATTCGGGGTTAAGGGAGGACATTTCATGAGACTATATATGTACAAAGCAGATAAAAACAGCAAAGCGCTGCCGGGGGTGGGAGATTCTCAGGGAAAATTCATTCACCCGCTGTCCAGCTTCGGCATGGAATACAAGACCGTTTTAGAGATGATTCAGAAAATGAAAACCGCAGAATGGGAACTGCTGAAAAAATCGGTAAATGAACGGACGGAGGGCGTGGGGGTGTCCGACGTGATCCTATGCGCGCCGATCATCCGGCCTGCGCAGGATATCATCTGCCTGGGCATCAATTACATGGAGCACGCGGAGGAATCTGCCCGCTTTAAGGCGTTGGAATTTGACGGAAAGCGAGATTACGCGGTGTATTTTTCCAAGCGCGTCAACGAGGCCGTCGCTCCGGAGGCGGAAATTCCGGCTTATGAGGGTCTGGTAGATGGGTTGGATTATGAAGTCGAACTGGCCGTAATCATCGGAAAAGATGCGAAGAATGTAAAAGAAGAAGACGCCTTTGATTATATCGCCGGTTACACCATTATGAACGACGTCAGTGCGCGAAATCTGCAAACCCGCCACAAGCAGTGGTATTTCGGAAAGAGTCTGGACGGCTTTACGCCTCTGGGTCCCTGCATCGTCACAAAGGATGATCTGCCCAACGTGGAAAATCTCAATATCGTCAGTCGTCTCAACGGTGAGGTTCGCCAAAACAGCAACACCGGACTGATGATCACCGGCATCCCCCAGATGATTGCCGAATTGTCCTCCGGCATGACGTTGCAGGCGGGAACCATCATCGCCACAGGAACGCCGGGGGGCGTGGGCATGGGTTTTGTGCCGCCGCGCTTCATGAAAAAAGGCGATGTCATCGAATGTGAAATCGAAGGGATCGGCGTTCTGCGCAATACGGTAGGAGAATAGAGATTGTAATAAGAAAGAAATAGGACTGCGTCAGCGACGCAGTCCTATTTAGTGTCATTGAGATAATCGCACAGCTGATCCACATTTAGGCTGTAGACGAACTTCCGGCTCTCTTTTTTGATTTCGATGGGAATCCCTGCGGCCATCAATTCTAAGATATAGTTATGAACGGTGGAGGCAGAGACATGCAGCAGACTGGCCAACGCCTGTTTATCCAAAAGCTCCGAGGAAAAAAGTTCATTTTGCGCCAGATACCATAAAATGTCGATGGTCTTTTTTTGTTCTTTGGATTCCAGACCGGCGTACTTTTTTTGCAGCAAATGAGATAATCCCTCTAAAGCGTGCGTCGCTGTTTTTAGCTTTTCAGTAAGGGAGTCCATGCTCTGTTCCACTACGTCTGCAAAGTATAAAAGGAACGGCGTGAGATCGCCTCTGTTTTTCGGGTCGTTGCAGATATCAAAGGCTTTGTAATAGTCGGTTTTCAGGTTTTTAATGGTGTAGGACAGCCGCAAGGCCACCAGAGCGCCAAATTCCTGTTTTAAGAGGTAGCTGCTGATGAAGCGGCTCAGTCTGCCGTTGCCGTCATAAAACGGGTGAATATAACCAATCATGTAATGCAGAATGGCTATTTTAAACAGAGTAGGGATGTCGTCACGCTGAAACAAAAAGAGAACTTTATCGATATATTCTAC
>CANEEC010000086.1 GCA_947426455.1 uncultured Clostridia bacterium
GTCAGAGAACAGCAGACCGGAGGATTTTCGACGGCCCGGGCATATGTTTCCTCTGCTGGCAAAGAGAAACGGCGTGTTGGAACGCGACGGGCACACCGAGGCAACGATAGATCTGTGTCGTTTGGCCGGACTGAAAGAATGTGGCCTGTGCTGTGAGATCATGCGCGAGGATGGGATGATGATGCGTACCCCGGAGCTTTGGGAACTGGCGAAAAAGTGGGGAATCAAGTTTATCACCATCCGGGATTTGCAGGCCTACCGCAAGTGCCACGAAACGTTGGTCGACCGGGTAGCAAAGGTCAACTTGCCCACAAAGTACGGTGAGTTTACCGCTTATGGGTTTGTAAGCAGATTGAACGGTGAGCACCATGTGGCGCTGGTAAAGGGTCAGATTGGTGATGGCGAAAATGTGTTGTGCCGCGTTCATTCCGAATGCCTGACCGGGGACACGTTTGGCTCACTCCGCTGTGACTGTGGAGAACAACTTGCCGCCGCTCTCACCCAAATTGAGAAAGAGGGACGAGGGGTTTTACTCTATATGCGGCAGGAAGGACGGGGAATTGGCCTGATCAATAAGCTGCGGGCATATGAACTTCAGGAACGCGGACTGGATACCTTAGAGGCGAATCTGGAACTGGGCTTTGACGGGGACGAACGGGAATACTACATTGGCGCACAGATTTTACGGGAGTTAGGCGTAAAGAGCATGCGGCTGCTGACAAACAACCCGGATAAGGTCTATCAGCTTTCTGAATTCGGTTTGGAAATTACCCGACGCGTTCCCATTCAGATACAGCCTACCCCCTATGATCTGTTTTATCTGACGACAAAACAGACGCGCATGGGACACATACTAACCTATGAAAGAGAGGAAGATCATCATGAAAATATTTGAGGGAAAACTGGTAACAAAAGAGATTAAGGTCGGCATTGTGGCCGCACGGTTCAATGAATTTATCACATCCAAGCTGCTGGACGGGGCACTGGACGGCCTGAGACGGCATGATATACGTGAGGATGATATTTCTGTTGCGTGGGTTCCCGGCGCGTTTGAAATTCCGCTGATTGCGTCGAAGATGGCAAAGAGCGGGAAATATGATGCCGTACTCTGCCTGGGGGCGGTGATCCGAGGCGCCACCAGCCATTACGACTATGTCTGCAATGAGGTGTCCAAAGGCATTGCTGCCGTCTCCCTGGAAAGCGGCGTTCCGGTGATGTTTGGAATCCTGACCACAGAAAACATCGAACAAGCGATTGAGCGAGCCGGGACAAAGTCCGGGAATAAGGGCTACGATTGCGCCGTTGGTGCAATTGAGATGGTAAACCTGATTCGCCAACTTTAAGTGAAAGGACTTATTGTAATTATATTTTGACATCGGCCGTTTATGTACGCACCGCATGGCTCTATGGCTGTGCGGTGATTTATTTGTTGCTGCTTTTAAACGATGGGGATGCAAATCAAATTCTGCTGTGCTATACTCATACTCGGTAGGGAATGAATTTCCCGGATAACGAAGAAAACATAAAAAACATGCGAGAGAACAGCAGAAGCACGATATTGCACTTGATAAATTGCGTATGCAAAATCGGGATATCCGTTCAAAAGATAAGCAGTCCATTTCGAAGGATGGTTATGATTTCAGGAGGAAGCCATGCGGCAGAGAAAAGTGAAAAACGAAGAAGAAAAAATCGCCCGATACGCGGCCTGGATCGCGGCGGAGCCGGCGAAAAACAAGGGACGCTGGGCGCAGGACTTTCCCATGGAGACGCCGCCTGCGAAGCTGTATCTGGAAATCGGCTGCGGCAAGGGAAAATTCATCACCCACATGGCGCGAGAAAATCCTCGATGGGGTTACATCGCCGTGGAGGGCGCGGGGACCGTGGTTCTTCGAGCATTGGAGAAGGCCGCGGGAGTCAACGCCACGGTATTGGAAGACGGCGCGGGGATGGCGGACGGCTCCGGTGCGGAGACTGACGGCGGGAAGGCCGGTGCGCGCGCAATCGGCGAACCCTTGTATAATCTGCGGTTTATCACGGACTACGTGCAGACGCTGGGTGATATTTTCCTGCCCGGGGAGATCAGCGGCATCTACTTGAATTTCAGCGATCCCTGGCCAAAGGAACGTCATGGAAAGCGCCGCTTGACCCACAGGAAGTATCTCGCCGAGTACCGGAAGATTTTAAAGCCGGGCAGTACGTTGGAATTCAAATCCGATAACGACGATCTGTTCGCCTTTTCCGTTCAGGAGTTTTACGATTTCGGGTTGGAGATTCTGGAGTTGACCGACGATCTTCACGGTGTTTTGAAGGAACCGGCCTGCTCTACGAAGATCTTTGACGGCGACGGCAGGGAAGTAGTGGTTCCGGCAGCGGGAGAAGGAGCGTTTGCCTCCGCCCTTGCCACCACGGAGTACGAGGACCGGTTTACCGCCGAAGGAAAGAATATTCACTATTGCAAGGTGAAATTTTAAAGGGAAGATCGCAGGCGCGCAAGCAATACGGCCTGCGATTTTCTATAAGACGGCTGAAAGCCGCCCAGCCGCTGCCGCGGGAGTTGCGAAGCTGCCGTAGGCCGTGAAGCAGCCGGGAATTGTGAAACTGTCGGAAGGTGTGGAGTTGTCGGAATAAAGCCGAAATAAAAAAGAAAACTAAAAAGAAAAAAATTATGAGTGAAATCCCCTCTTTTCTGCGAATGTATTAGTGAAAGCATCGATGCGGAAGTGAGATTGAAATGAAACAGACAGTACAGGAAGAAAACAGAATAAGAGAGCTTTTGCAAAGCGATCCGGAGGAAGGAGTGGCGCTGGCCTTAAAGCGGTACGGAAGCGGGGTAAAATGGATTGCCCGGCGCATTTTAGGGGACGACGCACCTCAGGATGTGGAGGAATGCGTGGCCGAAACCTTCGTACGGCTGTGGCAGAACAGCGCCTCCTTCGACTCTGCCCGGAGCGGCGGCGCGCTGTACGGCTACGTATGCGGTATCGCCCGTCACGTGGCTGTGGATATGGCGCGGCGGCGAAAAAGCGGCGCTTCCATGGAGGAAATGACGGAAGGACAGTTGGCCGAACTGGCGGAAGAACCGGATTTTGCAGGACAATTAGCGGATGAGGCGGATCGCCGGCTCCTTTGGGAAGCGGTGGAACAGTTGCCCCAGGAGGATCGGGAAATCTTTCTCCTGCGGTATTGGATGGAACTGCGGATCAAGCGGATATCCCAGCTTCTGGGATTGACGGAAAAGCAGGTGGAAAACAAGCTGTACCGCGGTCGGCAAACGCTTCGCAAAGAGCTGGAAAAAAGGGGGATGACAAGATGAAACGATGGATGGAGGATTATGAGCCTACCGAAGAAGTGATGAATCAGCTGATGGAAAGCGCGCCGGAGGAGCCGTTTGCGGAGCCGGAACGCCGCCGGATCCAAAGCCGGGTGATGAGGGAAATTCGGCAGGCGCAGTACGCCGGGCGCGAACAGTGCGATGGTTCCAACCGGCGGAAGCGTCCTGGGGAAAACGGCGCCGAGGGGGTGCAAATCGTTGATCCCCAGCGTGAACAACACCCTGACACGGGACGAAAACTCGCGCGGCGCGGAATGCCGTGGCGTCGCCGTCTGGTGACGGCGGTTGCCTGTATGGCTGTGCTGGCCTTAGGCACGGTTGCCTTCGCTTCTGCCGTGATGGAGGGCGGTCTGGTGGAACTGTTGGGAGGATCGGGAGACCGGGAACGACAAATCGTGCAGGATATGGGTACTGTTTTAGAGCAGAGCCAGAGCGTGGACGGTTATACTGTGGCTTTGAAGCAGATGATCAACGACCGCAACGGGTGCTATATTCTGATGGATTTGATTCGGAATGACGGTCAGCCGCTGGATCAGGGGTATTATATGTTTCACTCCACGCAGATCATGATTCCGGGCATGGAGTGTTCCGGATGGTATGTGGATCAACCGGAACAATCGGACGGTCAGACCAATAGGGCGACCATGATTCTCCACTACGACGGCAGTCAAACGCTGACGGGAAAGACCATGACCGTCAAGCTGGTCGGATTGGAAAGATATGATGTGGGCGGTGTTTCCCAGATGGTGACCGAGGACGCATGGGAATTTGAGGTGGAGGTAAACGATAAGGACAGCACCCAGACCTTTGCGCTGAATCAGCCGGTGACGGTTTTACGAAAGGGACGTGAAGAGCCGGTGACGATTAAAAAGCTGTATCTGTCGCCCATTTCCCTGATCATGGAGACCGGAAACAATCTGGAATCCTACGATGAACTCGATCTGGAGATTCGGATGAAGGACGGAACGGACATCGACTTTTCCGGAAACGGCTATAAGAGTGGTTATGGCCTGTTGGGAAGAAATACTCAGGTGGATTTCCAATTTGACAGGGCAATCGATCCCCAGCAGATCGAAGGCATCTGGGTAGGCGACACGAAATTGGAGCTGTAAAGACAAAAGCGCGGACGGGAAAGCGCGTAAAAGAAAAGCCAAAAAATAGAATACTGCAAAAGGGGCAATGACGAAAAGAGCCGTTCACGGAGAAAAATTCAAGTGGACGGCTTTTTATGAAGAATTTTTAAAAAATTGACGGATTTTGTTAATATTTGCGACATCGAATCGTTAAATATAACAGGTATAGTAAAAAGTACCAGAGGGGGAGACATTGTTAGGGGAAAGGAGATTTTACATATGGGGAGAAAACGGCTGACACAGCTGTTTCCGTGGCTGCTGCCGCTGCGAAAGTGGCAGAGAAATCTGTTTTTTTACGGAAAGATGCGTCGGGACGGCGCGGTGTACGCGAAAACAAAACAATCGGAACGATTGCCATACCTGTGCTACAGGTGGCAGGCGAAGATCGTAAATCCCGATACGGGTTACGACATCAAGTATCAGGAAAACAAGGCGCACAACCTGCGGCTGGCCTGCGAAACCATTTCCGGAGTGGTGATTTCGCCGGGGGAAACCTTTTCCTTCTGGCAGTTGGTTCGCCATGCCGAGGAAAGAGAAAAGTACCGCGAGGGGCTGAATCTGGTGGACGGAAAGATCGTGTTCACGCCGGGCGGCGGCCTGTGCCAGCTGTCCAATGAACTGTTTTGGTGCTTTCTTCATACGCCGCTTACCATCGTGGAGCGCCATCCGCATCGGGTGCAGGATTTTCCGCTGCCGCCAGAGGGGAAGCCGGTGGGAACCGACGCGGCCGTAAGCGAAGGCTGGCTGGATCTGAAAATGCGAAACGGCACGTCGGCGCGGTACCAGGTGGTTTCCGAGGTATGCGACGGCTGCCTGATCTGCGAGATCTATTGCGACCGGCCGGTGAACGAGGAATATGAGATCATCGCCAGCGACGTGCAGTATCTGGAGAACAGCGAAGGGGTGTGGCAGAGAGCGAAATTGTACCGCAGGGTGTGGGAGCGAAACCGGCCGGCGGCTCCTCGATCGGAACATTGGCTGTACGAAAACAGAACGCGGATTGGATATGAGATACAGGGGGATAAAAAATGAAACAGAGAGTAGCGGTTATCTTTGGTGGATGTTCTACGGAGCACGACATTTCCGTCAAGTCGGCACAAGCTATACTGGAACACATGGATGAGGAAAAATATGAACCGGTGATGGTCTGGATTTCACCGCAGGGACAGTGGGCGTGGTACCGGGGACCGGGAGAACTGATCCCGGCCTTTCTGTCGCCCAACCGGGAGGATCACGGATTGATCTACTTCGAGGACGGCGTTCACATTCTGCCGCTTTCCTGCGTACTGCCGGTGCTTCACGGCCGCAACGGCGAGGACGGAACGGTGCAGGGTCTGTGTCAGCTGGCGGGAATTCCGGTGGCGGGCTGCGGACTGCTCAGCTCGGCGCTGTGCCTGCACAAGCACGTGGCGCATCAGTTGGTGAAGGCGGCGGGGATCCGTGTGCCGGATTCGGTGCTTCTCAGGAAGCATCAGGTGCAGCAGGATGGGGACTGGCTGAAAGAGGTGGAAATTCTGGGATTTCCGGTATTCGTCAAGCCGGTACAGGAGGGTTCCTCTATCGGCATTCACAGGGTGGAACGGATGGAGGATCTGGAAACCGCCATTTGGGACGCTTTTTCCTACGACGAAGAAGTGACGGTAGAAAAGGCTGTGGAGGGCTTTGAGGTGGGCTGCGCCATTTTGGGCGGCCGGGAACCGCTGGTGGGAGCGGTGGATGAGGTGGAACTTCGCGGCGGTTGGCTGGATTTTCGGGAAAAGTATCAGCAGCGCAAGCAGGCGCACATTCACATGCCGGCCAGAATTTCTCAGGCTGTGGCCGGGCGGATTCAGGAGACGGCTCTGCGCATCTATGAAACCCTGCGATGCAGCGGATTTGCCCGGGTGGATATGTTCCTCACGCCCGAAGAAGACATCGTATTCAACGAGGTGAATACCATTCCGGGACTGACGGAACACAGCCGTTACCCCCAGATGCTCTCCGGCGCGGGCATCGGCTTTTCTCAGATGGTGGATTATCTGATTGGGACTGCGAAGTAAAAATATCGATCAATGACATCAAAAAATCGCTGAAGGCTTGCGCCCTCAGCGGTTTTTTTTTTCCTTTGTCATTGGTGATCCGGATGGGGATAGTGTACGTGCAGCAGCTTGTGAGCCTCGCCGATGCCCATGATCTCGTGATAGATGTTCTTCACCTGGGGATTTTCATCGGAGTATTTCAGCTGAGCCATGCCGTCGGCGGAGTAAATCGCCGTGCTTCTGGTCTCAGGAACGTTTTTGCGCTTCTGGACCAGAGG
>CANEEC010000087.1 GCA_947426455.1 uncultured Clostridia bacterium
CGCTGATCCCCTTTTGGACTGCAAGGCCTGTAAGGCGCGTTTCCGCGCGGATAAGCTGATCGAGGACTTCATGAAGGAAAGCGGTCAGGAAGTGGTTACGGTGGACGGCTGGTCCAACGAAAAGATGGAAAGTTACATCAGAGATAACCAGATCAAGTGTCCGGAGTGCGGCAAGAGCGATTTTACGTCCATTCGCCAGTTCAATCTGATGTTCAAGACATTTCAGGGCGTTACGGAGGATTCCAAGTCGGAGCTGTTCCTGCGTCCTGAGACGGCGCAGGGTATTTTCGTAAACTTCAAGAACGTGGCCAGAACCACCAGAAAGAAGATTCCCTTCGGAATCGCTCAGGTGGGCAAGTCCTTCCGAAACGAAATCACCCCCGGTAACTTCACCTTCCGTACCAGGGAGTTTGAACAGATGGAGCTGGAATTCTTCTGTCAGCCCGGCACGGATATGGAGTGGTTTTTATACTGGAAGGAATACTGCGTCAACTGGCTGAAGGGTCTTCGCATGGATATGGACAAGATCCGCCTGAGAGATCACGAGAAGGAAGAACTGTCTCACTACAGCAACGCCACTACGGATATCGAGTTCCTGTTCCCCTTCGGATGGGGCGAGCTGTGGGGCATCGCCGACCGGACGGACTTCGACTTAAAACAGCATCACGAGCATTCCGGTCAGGATATGCGGTATGTAGATCCTGTTACTAATGAGAAATATCTGCCTTATTGCATCGAGCCTTCTTTGGGCGCTGACCGTGTGACGCTGGCGTTCCTCTGCAATGCCTACACGGAAGAAACCGTAGTGGACGGCACGGGTCAGGAGGATACCCGGGTGGTGATGAAGTTCCATCCGGCGCTGGCTCCCTTCAAAGCGGCGGTTCTGCCGCTGACCAAAAAGCAGGCGGAGGCTGCGGAGGAACTGCACGCGGAGCTTTCCAAATACTTTATGGTGGATTACGATCTACCCGGCAGCATCGGCAAGAGGTACCGCCGTCAGGATGAAATCGGAACGCCGTTCTGCATCACCGTGGACTTCGATACGGAAGAGGATAAGTGCGTTACCGTCAGAGACAGAGATACGATGGAGCAGATCCGCATCCCCATGGATCAGCTGAGAGCCTACATCGAAGAAAAAATGCAGTTTTAATATCTGCATTGGCTGAAACGATATGCTTTATGGGAAATCACTGCGTAACAAAAAGCCACAGGGCGAAGTGGCAAGCGCAAAACGCGAATCGTTTGAACTGCACTGTCGATAGACGAAAGGAGAAAACCAATGCAAAAGAAATTTGTGTACCTCTTTAAAGAGGGCAACGGTTCCATGAGAGAACTGTTGGGCGGCAAGGGCGCGAACCTGGCCGAAATGACCAACCTGGGAATGCCTGTTCCCCGAGGATTCACCATCACCACGGAAGCGTGTACTCAGTATTATGAGGACGGTGAGGTGATCAACGACGAAATTCAGGCGGAGATTATGAAGTACATCGCCGAATTGGAAAAGCAGACCGGAAAGAAATTTGGCGACAATGAAAACCCGCTGCTGGTTTCCGTTCGTTCCGGCGCCAGAGCTTCCATGCCCGGCATGATGGACACCATCCTGAACCTGGGTTTGAACGACGTGGTTGTGGAAAGCTTTGCGAAAAAGACGGGAAATCCCAGATTTGCATATGACTCCTATCGCCGGTTTATTCAGATGTACTCCGACGTGGTTATGGAAGTGGGGAAGGCTTACTTCGAAAAGCTGATCGATGAAATGAAGGAAGCAAAGGGCGTCAAGCTGGATACGGAACTGGATGCCGACGATCTGAAAAAATTAGCGGAGCAGTTCAAGGCAGAATATAAAGAGAAGGTAGGAGCGGATTTCCCCTCCGACCCGGTAGATCAGCTGATGGGCGCTATCAAGGCTGTCTTCCGTTCCTGGAACAACCCCAGAGCCATCTATTACAGAAGAATGAACGATATTCCCTCTTCCTGGGGTACGGCAGTCAACGTACAGGAAATGGTATTCGGAAACATGGGAGAGACCTCCGGTACAGGCGTGGCCTTCTCCAGAAATCCGGCTACCGGCGAAAAGAAGCTGTACGGTGAATATCTGATGAACGCGCAGGGCGAAGACGTGGTTGCCGGCGTTCGTACGCCGCTGACCATCGATCAGCTGAAGGATCAGAATCCCGAGGTTTACGAACAGTTTGTCAAGATCGTTTACACTTTGGAAAATCACTATAGAGACATGCAGGATATGGAGTTTACCATCGAGGAAGGTAAGCTGTTTATGCTGCAGACCAGAAACGGAAAGAGAACGGCCGCCGCTGCGTTACAGATTGCCTGCGATCTGGTGGACGAGGGCATGATTACCGAAGAAGAAGCCGTCTGCATGATCGATCCCAAGCAGCTGGACGCTCTGCTGCATCCGCAGTTTGACGCCAAGGCGCTGAAGGCCGCAAAGCCGATCGGGTCTGCGCTTCCTGCATCTCCCGGCGCTGCCTGCGGTCAGGTAGTATTCACTGCGGAGGCCGCTACGGAATGGGCTACCAAGAAGGGCGCTAAGGTCATTTTGGTTCGTCTGGAAACTTCTCCCGAAGATATCGAAGGTATGCACTATTCTCAGGGTATCTTGACCGTTCGCGGCGGTATGACGTCTCACGCTGCCGTGGTTGCCCGCGGTATGGGTACCTGCTGCGTATCCGGCTGCGGTGAAATCGTCATCGATGAAGAAGCCAAGAAATTCACGCTGGGCGGCAGGGAATTCCACGAAGGAGATTTCATTTCTCTGGACGGTTCCACCGGCAATATCTACGGCGAGGCCATCGAAACGGTGGATGCTTCCATCTCCGGCAACTTCGACCGATTGATGACCTGGGCCGACAAGTACCGCGTTTTGAAAGTCCGCACCAACGCCGATACTCCCAGAGATGCTGCGCAGGCGTTGAAGTTTGGCGCAGAAGGTATCGGCCTTGTGAGAACGGAGCACATGTTCTTCGATCCCGAAAGAATTCCGGCTATTCGCGAGATGATCGTTTCCAAGACGGAGGAACAGAGAAGAGCGGCGCTTGCCAAGCTGCTGCCTATGCAGAGAGGGGACTTCGAAGCGCTGTATGAAGCGATGCAGGGTTACGCTGTGACCATCCGCTATCTGGATCCGCCTCTCCACGAATTCCTGCCCACCGACCCTGAGGATATCGCGGCGCTGGCCAAGGAAATGAAGATGGAGACTTCCGATCTGGAAAACGTCATCGCCGGCCTGCACGAAGTGAACCCCATGATGGGTCACAGAGGCTGCCGTCTGGCCGTCACCTATCCGGAAATCGCCGAAATGCAGACGCAGGCTGTCATCGAGGCTGCGCTGAACGTGCAGAAAAAGCATCCCGATTGGGACGTGGTTCCTGAAATCATGATTCCGCTGATCGGCGATCTGAAAGAACTGGAATACGTAAAGAAGATCGTTACCGATACGGCTGACAAGATCATCGCTGCTGACGGCATGAAATTGAAGTATATGGTAGGTACTATGATCGAGATTCCGAGAGCTGCTTTGCTTGCCGATGAGATCGCAAAGGAAGCGGAGTTCTTCTCCTTCGGTACCAACGACCTGACCCAGCTGGGCTTCGGTTTCAGCCGCGACGACGCCGGCAAGTTCTTAGATGCTTACTACGAAAAGAAGATCTACGAAAGCGATCCCTTCGCCAAGTTGGATCAGGAGGGCGTAGGTAAGCTGGTGGAGATGGGCTGTGAGCTGGGTAGAAAGACCCGTCCGGACATCAAGCTGGGCATCTGCGGCGAACACGGCGGTGATCCCGCTTCTGTGGAATTCTGCCACAAGGTGGGTCTGACCTATGTGTCCTGTTCTCCCTACCGCGTTCCCATCGCCAGACTGGCTGCGGCACAGGCGGCGATTAAGAGCAAGTAGGAGTCCTCTCTCAGGAGAGAAACTGCCGTAACGGCGGTTGTCGAACCTGATTCAGAACTGAATTGCAATAAGCGTATCATTAGCAATAGTGGTACGCTTATTTTTTGTCTCCATCGGATTCACGTTGACTTGATGGCATAAAAAAAGTATAATATAGATAAAATATTACTACCAACAATCAGGAGGGTGCCTTATGAATATTCGTCCATCTGCAGCGATCCGTCAAAACTACAATGAGATTGCCGATATGTGCCGAAAGACCGCAGAACCGGTTTTTCTGACCAAGAACGGCGAGGGTGATTTAGTTGTTATGGATATTGAAACATATAATCGCAGAGAAAAAATGCTGAAACTTCGGGAAGAACTTTTGGCTGTTGAAGAAGACAGATTCGTGGGAAGAAGAGGCTGTACTCCTGATGAATTGGAGGCTTTCCTGGACGAAGTGATTGCCGGGGTATAGAATATGACAGAAAACAAAACGTACAGAGTCATTGTTTCCGACAGGGCACGGAGAATGTTGGGAACACATATCCGCTTTATGGCACAGGTCAATCGGGGAGCGGCGGTATCGAAAAAGAAAGCGATTACGTCTGCGATACGTTCGCTGGCCCAGATGCCGCAGCGGTTTCCGTTCTTTGAAGAACCGTATATTCCTTCCAACAAATATCATAAATTGTTTGTGGAGAAATGGTATCTCATTCTCTATCAAATTCAGGACGATACGGTGTATGTGGACTATATCCTCGATTGCCGAAAGGATTATGACTGGCTCGTGAAACCGCGATAAAGCAGAGCCGCAAAGCGTAGAACTTTGCGGTTTTTTGTATAAGTAAAACCACGCGTTAGACGCGTGGATGATTTTTTGTATATCAAACCACCGCCGATTGATTTTCTTTGGAAAGTGAGATAAAATAAATCATATATAGTTTGAAGTATGAAAAAGAAGGGGAAATCGCTATGAATACATCGGAAAACAGAAGGCGGAAGGACAACACCATCGAACAGCATGCTGTTCTGGCGGCGCTGCTTGCGAAGTATGCGATCAAAGAAGCCGGTGACGCCGGAAAGGACGCGTTTATCGCCGGAATTACCAGAATGGGCATCGAACGGGGAACACGGATGGCAGCCCGGGCGGTTCTTCGTGGCGACCGGCTGGATTATGTGAATTATCAGGCTTATGGCGAATGGAAACCGCAGCCGGGACAGATGGAATTCGTTACCGTTCAGACAAAGCCGGAGGCGGTGACGGAAGCCAGAAAATGCGCTTGGAACGAAGCCTGGAAAAAGTACGGTCTTGAGGAGTACGGAAAGTATTACTGCGTCACCGTGGATGACGCCATCTTCCGCGGATTTCAGCCGGAGTTTCGCTGCGACGTAAAGGGTAATCAGAGCTGGGGTTCGCCCAAGTGCGAATTCCATTGGGGAGCTCCCATGTCCGAAGAAGATCAGGAGCGGCTGGCTCGCAAGAAGGCGGAGCTGGGGGATTCCTGCATCAAGGATTTCAACTATCATACCGGTCACGTTCTCTACAGCATCGGCGATGAGCTTCGCCATCTCTTGGGAAAAGAAATGGGAGATAAAGTAGTAAACCAGGCGGTAGAAGAGTTTACGGAGATCTTCGGGGCGGAGTATGTGGCCGCCTTTGAAAACGCCTATCCGGGCGACCCCTCTGCGCTGTAATGGGAATGACCCTGACGGACAAAGGATAGCCGGGCAAATCAAATGCCCGGCTTTTTATTTTTATCGGGAAGGACGGTGGCGCGGTATTGCAGCTGGTTGGCAAGGCGGTTAGCCTGATTGTTTCTTTGAATCAGAGCGGCAATGCGGCTGGTGGTGCGTTCCACTTCCTCGTGGAATTCTCTGGCGGAAATCCGAATGGCGCCGTGCCCCAGAATGATCATCTGTTCCAGGCGGTCGGAGGTTGCCACGCGAACGCGGTATTTTTTTCCCAGTTCGTAGGTGGTTTTCTCGATATAAGCGTCTGCCGTTTCTGCCTCTTTTGTGTAGACCACATAGATGTTGTCGTGTTTTGTGACGGAACCGGGGTTCTGTTTGACCTTGTAGGCGTCGAAGACGGCGATCACCTGACAGTTTTGAAACCCCTGGTAATTGCAGAGAACCTCAATCAGCGCCTTTCGGGCGAATTCGATGTTTTCTTTGGCCAATTCCTTTAATTCGTCCCAGGCGAAGATGATGTTATAGCCATCCACCAACAGGTATTCCGTATCCCGCTCCATAGAGAGCTGATGGGGTTCTTCCTCTTTTTTTATAGGCTGCATTTTCGGCGGCAGGGTTTTCCTTTGAATGGGGCCGTAGGTTCGCTCAAAGATGGCCATCAGCTCTGCATCCTCGCCGGTTTCTCCCGAAGACGGAGAAGGGGAGGACGTGCTTTCCGGCTGAGTCTGCTGATCTTGAGGCTTCTCCAGGCGCAGGCCGCTGTTTACGTGGGCGTGCTGCTTTACCTGATCCCATTTGACGGTAACGCCGGCGCCGTGAGAACAGAACACCGAATCCGCGGGGTTTTCCAAATCGGCATCGCTGTCATATCCTCGAGCTTTGATCACTTCCTCCTGATTGTGACATGGGCGGTAACCGTCTACAGAGCAGGAAAAACGTCCCTGTCCGCCGGTATAGGAGGCAACCTCCGCCGCGTAATCCCTCATGGTGCATACGGGAGCGCTGCCGGTGAGAACGGAGAAATCGCCGAAAGACTGGGGCGGTTCAAAAGTGCCGCTCATGCGCTGTATGTCGGTCATGGCTCTGCCGATGGCGGCGGTGGGAAGTTCCAGACGGAACTGATACCAAGGCTCCAGAAGAAGACAGGAAGCCTGTTTTAACC
>CANEEC010000088.1 GCA_947426455.1 uncultured Clostridia bacterium
CGCTGGGAGCAGTTGATCGAAGAAGATGAAAAGGGAGTAAAGAGATGATTCATCACATCAGAGGAACCATCGATGGTACCATCGACGGCGGAATCGTCGTGGAGGCGGGAGGCATCGGATATGAGGTGTTCGTACCGGATAATTCGCCGCTATACTTAAAAAAAACCAACGAACAGGTCAAGGTATTGACGGCTATGATCGTCAAAGAGGACGACGTGAAGCTGTACGGCTTCTCCGACAAGGAATCCCTGGCGCTGTTTCGCAGGCTGCTGACGGTGAGCGGCGTGGGAGCCAAGGGCGCTATGGCGCTGCTTTCCGCCATGCCCACGGACGATTTGAAGCGCGCCATCGCTTTTGACGACGCTGCAACGCTGACGCGAGCCAACGGCATCGGAAAGAAAATCGCCCAGCGCATCTGTCTGGAATTGAAGGAAAAGCTGGGAGATATTTCGGTTACGGCAGGAGCCACGCTGGCGGAGGTGGCCGCTGTGGATGAGAAGGCCATGGCGGTGGACGGTCTGGTAGCTTTGGGATATTCCCGAAGCGAAGCGTCGGCGGCTTTGGCCGGCGCCGAGGAAGGTCTGACCACGGAGGATTACATCAAAAAAGCATTGAAAAAGCTGTTTTAAAGAATTCATGGGGAATGGATTATGAATTACGAAGAAAGAATTACTGCGGCTGACCTCAACGGACGGGAAGAAGAAGCGGTGGAACTGTCCCTGCGGCCCAAGCGGCTTGCGGATTACATCGGACAGAAAAAAGTGACGGAGAACCTGAAGGTGTTTATCGAGGCGGCAAAATACAGAAAAGAGCCGCTGGATCACGTGCTGTTTTACGGCCCCCCCGGCCTGGGAAAGACTACGCTGGCGGGAATCATCGCTGCGGAACTGGGGGTAGAACTGCGCATTACCTCAGGACCTGCCATCGAGCGCGCAGGCGACTTGGCGGCCATTCTGACCAATCTGAACGAGGGCGACGTTTTGTTTATCGACGAGATTCACCGGCTGAACCGCAGCGTAGAGGAAGTGCTGTATTCCGCTATGGAGGACTACGCGCTGGATATCATCATCGGCAAAGGTCCCTCCGCCCGCTCCATTCGCCTGGATCTGGCCAAGTTTACGCTGATCGGCGCCACCACAAGGGCGGGAAGCCTGTCGGCTCCTCTGCGGGATCGCTTCGGCGTGGTGTGCAAGTTTGAAATGTACGAAGTAGATGAACTGGCGGAAATCATTCGAAGATCCGCCGGCATATTGAATGTGGATGTGGATGAGGCTTCCCTCATGGAGCTGGCAAGGCGTTCCCGGGGAACGCCGCGAATCGCCAACCGCCTGTTGAAGCGGGTAAGGGATTTCAGCCAGGTGAAGGGTACGGGGGAAATCGACATTCAGATTACCGAAAAGACGCTGGATTCCCTGGGCATCGACCGCCTGGGACTGGAACATCTGGATCGGGAGATCCTGCGGCTGATCATCCACCGCTTCAAGGGAGGCCCTGTGGGTATCGATACCATCGCGGCGGCCATCGGCGAAGAACGGGTGACCATCGAGGATGTGTACGAGCCGTATCTGATTCAGGCGGGTCTTTTACACCGCACGCAAAAGGGGCGGATGGTGTCCGATCTGGCATACAGCCATCTGGGGATTCCTATAGGGACTTCGGGAGAAGAAGGAGAACAACTGAGCTTATGATTCCTATGAAAATGACAATAAAAGATGGGCGACGCAGGGGGTTGGCCGTCCTCCTTGGGATGGCGCTTGCCGTAACGACGTTTGCGGCTTTCGGAACGCCGCTTGTTTCCTACGGGTCGGACGGAAGTTCCGACGTGACTTACGTATCGGTGGGTTTGAAATACGGAAACGAGGCCGTGGAACGCTGCGAACTTCGAAGCGACGACGGATTTCAGATCGTGAATATAAGCGGCGGGATGGACGAAACTCTTCCGCTTTTGGGTTACGATCATCTGGTGGTGGAGGTGAAAAACAACACCATCACCGTCAGCGATTCCGACGGCGCTACGCTGGTCACCGATCTGGGTTCTGATAACGTCATTATGAACGGCGATTATCTGGGCGACGGAACGCTGACGGTCAGCGTCAACAATCGGGAATATCGCGGCGGAATCAAATTCTATGTGAGAAGCAACGGTAAGATGAACGTGATCAACTATCTGATGTTGGATCACTATTTATACGGTGTTCTTCAGGGGGAAATGGGGTATCACAATCCCATGGAGGCCTTGAAGGCGCAGGCGGTAGCGGCCAGGAGCTTTGCCATGACCACCACATCTTCCCACACCGGCGAGGGTTTCCGTCTGTGTCCCAACAGTCACTGTCAGATGTATTACGGCGTGTCCTATGAGCATCCCGAAACGGTGGCAGCGGTGGACGAGACGTCGGAGCTGGTGATCTATCACAATAATCGCATCGTTCCCGCTTATTACCACAAAAACAGCGGCGGCCACACTCAAAACAGCGAAGACGTGTGGAGCGCCAAGGAAGGATATCTGCGGGCGGTGGAGGACAAATACTGTCCCGAGTATAAATGGACGGCCGCCTTTACCTGGGATCAGCTGACGGAGAAAATCACCGGCATCGGAAAGGTTACGGACGTGCAGATTTCCAAACGGACGGAAAGCGGCAATGTTCTGGAAATGACGGTGAAGGGAACCGGCGGAACGAAGACGCTGTCTAAGGAAAACATCCGCATGACGCTGGGTTCTTCCGTGGTGAAGTCCATGAACTTTACCCTTGCGGGCGGTTCCGGTCAGGACACGGCGGCAGGGACGTCGGTTTATGTCCTGGGAGATGGAGGCTTTGCCAAGAGCCGGAAAGAGGCAACGATTCTGTCCGCTAGCGGAAGCCGCACCCTTTCTTCTTTTGACGGCACGGTGGTGTTGGGCGCTTCGGGGTCAAAGACGCTTGCCGCAGAAAAGAGCGGAAGCACTGCCTCGGGCAGCGGAATCACCCTGACGGGACTGGGATACGGCCACGGCATCGGCATGTGCCAGGACAGCGCCATTGCTATGGCAAAGGACGGCTGGGATTTTGAAGAAATTCTGCACTATTTCTATACGGATATCGTCGTGGATTACGTATCGCGTTAATAGGAAAGGACGTTTATGAACATCAGCGATTTTGACTATGAACTGCCATTGGAACTGATTGCGCAGCATCCTTCCCAGAAACGGGAGGAATGCCGACTGATGGTGGTGCATCGAAAGGATCATCGGTTGGAACACCGGCGCTTTTACGATATTTTGGAGTATTTGAACCCGGGGGATTGTCTGGTGATGAACGATTCCAAGGTGCTGCCGGCGCGGTTGTTCGGCGTAAAAGAAGGAACCGGCGCCAAGGTGGAATTTCTGCTGAGCAAGCGACAGGAGGGCGACGTCTGGGAAACCATCGTCCGTCCGGGAAAACGGCTTTCACCCGGGACTTCCGTCAGCTTCGGCGATGGAAAGCTGCGGGCGGAAATTCTGGATTACGGCCCAGACGGAACGAGAATTGTACGGTTTGCGTACGACGGCGTATTTTTAGAGGTTTTAGAGGAATTGGGACGAATGCCTCTGCCTCCCTATATCGAGCGGGAAGCGCAGCCCGAGGATCGGGATCGATACCAGACGGTGTACTGCCGCGAGGAAGGTTCCGTGGCCGCGCCTACGGCGGGACTTCACTTTACCGAAGAACTTTTGCAGAAGGCGGAGGAAAAGGGCGTAAAGCTGGCCTTCGTCACCCTTCACGTGGGGATCGGAACCTTTCGGCCTGTGAAATGCCAGGTGATTGAAGAACATAAAATGCACTTTGAAGAATACACCGTCAGCCAGAAGACGGCGGATCTCATCAATGAGACCAAAGCAAAGGGCGGACGGATCATCTCCGTGGGAACCACCTCCACCCGCACGCTGGAAAGCGCTGCCGGTGAGGACGGAGTGGTGAAGGCGGGAAGCGGAAGTACCGGTATCTTCATCTATCCCGGATATCGGTTCAAGGTGGTGGACGGTTTGATTACCAATTTTCATCTGCCCAAGTCCACACTTTTGATGCTGATTTCGGCGCTGTACGACAGGGAGCGGATTTTAGAAGCATATAAAGTCGCCGTGGCGGAAAGATATCAATTCTTCAGTTATGGCGATGCCATGTTCATAACGGATGAGATGGGACCGGACGCGGATGAACAAAAGGAGAGTATATGAAACCAGCAGTTTCCTATGAATTGATTAAAGAGGATCCGCGCACCGCAGCGCGGAGGGGTCGCGTAGTAACGCCCCACGGAGCCATAGAAACGCCGGTGTTCATGCCGGTGGGAACGGCGGCCACGGTGAAGGCCATGCGTCCGGAGCAGGTGAAAGAACTGGGGGCGCAGATCATTTTGTCCAATACGTATCACCTGTACCTGCGGCCCGGTCACGAGATCGTTCGCGAGGCCGGCGGACTGCATAAGTTTATGAACTGGGATGGAGCGATTCTCACCGACAGCGGCGGATTTCAGGTGTTCAGCCTGGGAGATCTGCGGAAGATCAAAGAGGAGGGAGTGTATTTTCGCTCCCATATCGACGGCTCCAAGCATTTCTTTTCACCGGAAACATCCATCGAGGTGCAGAATGCGCTGGGGTCTGATATCATCATGGCCTTCGACGAATGTGCGCCCTATCCGGCGGATCGCACCTATGTAAAGAATTCTTTGCAGCGTACCGGCCGCTGGCTTGCCCGCTGCAAGGAAGCACATAAAGATACCGAAAGGCAGGCGCTGTTCGGCATCATGCAGGGCGGTATGTACAAGGATTTGCGCTATGAAAGCGCTATGCAGATCGTGGAAATGGATCTTCCCGGCTATTCCATCGGCGGCCTGTCCGTGGGGGAACCCAAGGAGCTTATGTACGATATTTTAGACGACTGCGTGGAATATCTGCCTAAATCTAAGCCGCGGTATCTCATGGGCGTGGGAAGTCCCGACTGCCTCTTTGAAGGCGTGGAGCGGGGAATCGATATGTTCGACTGCGTGCTTCCCACCAGAATCGCCAGAAACGGTACGGCCATGACCTCCGTGGGGCGCATTTCCATCAAAAACGCGTGCCACGAACGGGATTTTACGCCGCTTGACCCAAACTGCGACTGCTACACTTGCCGCAACTATTCCAGAGCCTATCTGCGGCACCTGTTCAAATCCAATGAGATTTTGTCGGCCATGCTGCTGACCAACCACAATCTGCACTTTTTGGTGAACACCATGGGGCAGATTCGCAAGGCCATTGAAGAGGACAGATTTTTAGAATACAAGAGAGAATTTTACGACAGCTACGGGAAATTTTAGCCGGCGCGCTGTTGAGCATGAAAGGACTGATGCCATATGCCTATTCTGATTCCCAGGGGGTTGCCCGCCTATCGGACGCTGAAGAATGAAAATATTTTCGTCATGCATGAACGCCGCGGTTCCAAACAGGATATCCGTCCGCTGCGCATCGCCATCGTCAATCTCATGCCTACCAAAGAGGTGACAGAGACCCAGTTGGCGCGGATGCTGGCCAATACGCCCCTTCAGGTGCAGCTGTTTCTCCTGCGGATGGAATCCCATTTTTCCAAAAATGTGGATGAATCGCACATGAAGACCTTCTATACTACATATGAAGAAATTAAAAGCCAGAAATTTGACGGCATGATCATCACCGGCGCGCCGGTGGAATTTTACGATTTTGAGGATGTGGACTACTGGGATGAGCTGTCGGCGCTGATGGACTATTCCAGAAAAAACGTGTTCAGCACGCTTCACGTCTGCTGGGGCGCGCAGGCCGGCCTGTACCATCACTACGAAATTAAAAAATACGAGCTTCCGCAAAAGCTGTTCGGCGTCTTTCCCCATAAAGTACTGGATAAGAGGTCGGAATTTACCAGAGGCTTCGACGATGTGTTTTACGTACCCCATTCCCGCCATACCCAGATTCGCAAAGAGGATGTGTTGGCTCAGCCGGATCTGAAGATTCTGGCGGAATCGGAACAGGCGGGCCCTCATATGATCTGCTCGAAAAACAAGAGAATGCTGTTCATTCAGGGACATATGGAATACGACAGGGACACGCTGCGTCTGGAGTATGAACGGGATCTGGGCAGAGGCCTTCCCATTGAGGTGCCGGCAAATTATTTTAAAAACGACGATCCGACGCAGGGCGTGGAGATGCGCTGGAGCGGCCATGCCAATCTGTTTTTCGCCAACTGGCTGAACTACGTCTATCAGGAGACGCCTTTCGATTTGGAGCAGTTGCCTGATATGGAATAGGGCAATTGACGGCTGATTCGTGATCGATTCAAGGAATATGTGAGAAAGGAGTACGCCTTTGGAAATCTGCAAGCACGCCGGAGAATGCGGCGGATGCCTTTATCAGGGCGTCGAATACGACGAACAGCGCGATATGAAGGGGAAGGAAGTCCTGCGCCTTTTGGAGAAACGGGGGATTTCGGTGGAGGAATTCGGCGGAATTCAGGGCAGTCCCCAGCTGTATCGCTATCGAAACAAAATGGAATACACCTTCGGGGATCAGGTGAAGGACGGCCCTATGACGCTGGGAATGCATCAGCGGGGACGTTTCATGTCGGTGGTCACGGTGGATGAATGTCAGCTGGTGGACGAAGATTTCAACAAGATCGTAAAAGCTACTCTGCAATTTGCTCAGGAGAAG
>CANEEC010000089.1 GCA_947426455.1 uncultured Clostridia bacterium
CCGAACGCACCAGACCGATTTCGCACATAAAGCCCTCATAGCGGCTCTTTCCCAGATCCGCGCTCAGCGCGTCGGCGATTTCTCCTTCGTATTTCCCGACGGCGCCGTACAGTTTTTTCAATTGTCGGATGCGAAATTCCACGGTCATGGTAGCGCCGCTTTGATAAAAGGTTCGCTGCTTTTCCAGCAGACGTCCGATTTCCTCATTTGTCATCCAACATCACTCCCTTCTGCTATGCAGTCGTAAATGCGTTCCAGTTCCCTCTGTGTCATCAGCTTCGGCACGGGATACAGGGGATTGGACTCTTTCGCCGCATGGCGTGCCATCCGACGAATATCTTCTTTGCGAATACCGTGGATCTTTTTCGGTATTCCCATGGTTTCGTTTAATTTCTCCACGGCGCATATGAACTTCTCCGCTCCCTCCCGGTGAGTATCCCTCGTACTGCAAACGCCGGCGGCAATTCCAAGCTCGTAAAGCTTCCTATGTGCGCTGGCTCCGTAGGCTCGCAGAACATAGGGCATAATGACCGCGTTGGCCAATCCGTGAGGCGTACCGTACTGCCCGCCCAGCGAGTGGGCGATGGCGTGAATATAACCCACATAGGACTTGGAAAAGGCAACGCCCGCCTTGTACGCCGCTCGAAGCATATTCTCTCTGGCCTGATGGTTGCGGCCGTCCCTATAAGCCGTTTGTATACTGCCAAAGATCAACTCCGTGGCCGCAAGCGCCAGCCGTCTCGTCTCTTTCGTGGTGGAACGGCCGATGTAGGCCTCCACCGCGTGGGTCAGCGCGTCCATGCCGGTGGTGGCGGTGAGATGGGGCGGAAGGGAATAGGTCAAAGCCGCGTCCAAAACCGCATAGTGAGGAATTAAGGGAAAGCTCATCAATGCGTATTTGTGTTGGATGTTATCGTCGGTGATCACCGCCGCCAGCGTTACTTCGCTGCCGGTTCCCGCCGTGGTAGGAATGGCTATCAGCGTGGGCAGCCTGCGAAGCACCCGCAGAATCCCCTTCATCTGCCCCACCTGCTTATTGGGGTAGGCAACCCTTGCGCCCACCGCCTTGGCGCAGTCCATGGAGGAACCGCCGCCCATGGCGATCAGACAGTCGCAGCCGTTTTGTTCATAGCGCATCAGCGCTTCCTCCACATTGTCCACGGTGGGGTTTTGACGAACGTCGTCATATACCGCGACGGATACGCCGGCTTCCCGCAGCGCGGTCTCCAACGATGCGGTAAGTCCGCTTCCCACCACGCCTTTATCGGTGACGATCAGCGCTGATCTGATGTTTTCTTTGCGAAGCGCCGATTTCAATTCCCCGCAGGAACGGATGATGTCCGGCTCTCTGTAGGGAAGCACCGGCAGCGCCAGACGAAAGGCCGTCTGAAACGTCCGGCAAAATGCCCTGTATGCTATGTTCATCTCTCCGGAATCCCTTCCCTGCTGATTTTTCTCAAATTGGCCGTAATGGAATCCAGCGCATTGTAAAGATTGTCCCGCATTTCATCGGTGAGGTCTTTGCTTGCCGCCTCCACAGCGCGGGAGGCCAGAGCGGACACCCTGCCGGCAACGGCTTTGCCTTCTTCCGTAAGTACCAGAAGGCCTCTGTAGCGGCTGCCGTTGACCTCCTGTTTGGTGACAAATCCCTTCTTCTCAAGGATGGAAATCATGCGGGAGGCGTCCGACTTATCCTTTCCGCACTCCTCGCAGAGCTGAGGGATGGTGATTCCCTCCTGATGTTTCCATATCACCGTCAAATAGATGGCGTGGGGACTTTTCAATCCGTAAGCCGCCAGTTCCTCGGAAGCGATTTTGTGCCAATGCTTTGAGATTTCAAAGATGGCAAGGGAAAATCGCCCAAATCTGTCAATCATCATTATCTCTCCTGAAATCAAAAGTTGAATTTACAACTTCTATAGTTTACTAAATGAAAGTTGAAATGTCAACTTCTTTTCGCGCAAAAAAACCCCGACCGCGTCGGGGTTGCCTCGCCGTGACGCAATCGGGGTATTGGTGAATTACACTGCCATGGAAATATCCGCTATCTTCTCGGTCTGTGATGTCCCGACGAATTGGACGGGCAGCTCTGGGAAGGCCGCGATACGCAGTCGTTAAAGGTATCGCAGGGATCGCAGGCCGGCTGACAGACGCAGTCACAATCGCAGTCGCAGTCGTCCTCCTCTTCGGGATTGAACCGTTCCTGAATCTGCTTGGGATACAGGTTGGGGAATTCCTCACAGGCCACATTGCTCACCGCTTCCAGCTGAACGAAGCCCGTGGACAATACGCACAGCTGCACGGGAACCAGCAGTTTCTTTTCGCAGGTGATGCACAGGGCGATGATCAGATTGGCCTTGATAGTACCGTCGGCGCAGACCGTCAGGTCGCGGCCCATGTTGTTGGTGGCCAGACGGGTTTCGCAGGCCGGATTGCAGAATTCCGTAAATCTGGGCAGGTGCGCCGTGTCCTGTGTAGACGGCATGCACAGCTCGAAGAAATTGGTCAGCGTCATGGGCATGGAGCTTTGGGCGATGTTTACTCTGGCGCAAACCGTAAACGGAACCTCGTGATCGTAACGGTCGCATAAGAGCAGGTCAATGTACACCTGAACGTCGCCGGTGACAGCGATGTTCTGCGTACCGAACAGCGGCGTACCCTTGCCCTGTTCATCGCACTCCGTGGTATCTGCGTAGATCAGTTTTTCCGAATAAGTACCGTCCGGACCCACCACCGCAATGTCCTCGCCATTGGCGTTCTGCACGAAGGTGGCGCCGGAAATCGTAGTGTTGATGTTCAGCTTTAAATTGTTGGGATCGCTGGTATTCTGCGGATTGAAGAACTTCCGGCAGCGAATGTCAACGATTCGTTTCAGCCTGTGGCCTCTGGGAATTGCCGGAGCAAACGTCTGATTCGTTACAGTTTTGATTCCCTGTAAATGAAAGAGAACGGCGTCATACACCTTCTGCACGTAGATCGGCTCCGAAACCACATGGCTCAGATCTCCATCGAACTGGCACATGTCGTTGGCGTTGCAGCAATTCTGAAAGAGGTCCGGCGAGAAGCGTCCACCGAAACAACTCATAGTAGTTACCTCCTTTACCGGTGAAAGATATTTCATTTCAGAATCAGTATATGACACCCGTTCTTTTATGTTACAAATTGATCCGCAGGCGGCTTTCGCCGCTTCTTTCCTTCGTGACCACGATCTGTTTTTCAATGCGCTGCGAAAGCGCCGCCACGTGGGAGATGATTCCCACCAGTCGGTCGCCCTCCGCCAGATCCGAAAGCGCCTTCACAGCCTGATTCAGCGATTCTTCGTCCAACGACCCGAATCCTTCATCTACGAACATGGATTCCAGACGGATTCCTCCGGCGGCGGACTGCACCTCGTCGGAAAGTCCCAGAGCCAGCGCCAGAGACGCTTCGAAGGACTCGCCTCCCGACAGAGTCTGCACGCTTCGCCGGGAGCCGTTATAATGATCGATCACCTCTAACTCCAATCCGCTTTGGCTCTGCCGGTTTTCCGATTCCTTTCGACGCACCAGCTCGTACTGCCCGCTGCTCATGATCAGAAAGCGCCGGTTTGCCCGCTGTAGGATTCGATCAAAAAAGGCCATCTGCACGTAGGTCTCCAGCATGATTTTTTCCTTACCGTACACCGTGCCTCCCGCCGTATCGGACAACCCCTTCCAAAGGCCGTAGGCTTCCTCCGCCTGTTTCATCCGCTTTCCCTGACGGCCAAGCTCCGCCAGCGTTCGCCGGTTTTCCGAAAGCCGTCCCGTGACCGCCGTATTTTTCTCGGAGATTTGGCGAATCTGCTCCGAAAGCTGTCGGTTTTCCTCCGCCAAAGATTCGATTTCCAATTCTTCCCCCTGAGCCAGCTGTTGGGTCAGCAGTCGGATGGACTCACGGCAGCTTTCCAGCCTGCGGTTGTGTTCTGCAAGCGTCTCACGCGCCTGTTCCAGCGCGTCCTCCATCCGTTTCTTTTCCCGTTTCAGTTCCTGAAGATGCGCCAGCGCCTGCTCCTTGTCCCCGTAGGTGAGCTTCGCTCTCTCTGCGGCAATCTGCGCTTTCAGCGCTTTGGCTTCCGCTTCTTTCACGGCAAGCTCCCGCTGCGCGGTCGCGCTGGCCTCCGCCGCCTCCCGCCGCAGCTGTCGCTGATGCTCCAGCTGCGTTTCCACATCGCTTTTTCGCCGACAGCGTCCTTCCTGCAATTCCACCCGCGCCTGAAGTTCTTCTTCTTCGCGCAGGGACGCCGCCATTTCGCCGGCCAACGCTTCAGCGATTTCCTCCGCCGTCTCTCCAAAGCCGAAGAGCGCCGCTCCCTCCGTAGAAATCTGCTGTTTTAAGGTCTGAACGCTTCCCTCCTTCTGTCCGGTAAGGCCGCTCAGCTGTGCCGTCTGCTTTTGAAGTTCTTCCGTCAATTTCTTCTGCCGCTCCAGTTCCTCTTTTCCCACCGCCTCTAACGTCCGCAACGCCGGCGCAGGGTGCTGGCAGGAGCCGCAGACGGGGCAAGGTTCCCCGACGCGCAGTGTCTGGGCTAAGACGCCGGCCTGCTGGTCGTAATAGTCCCGCTCCATACTGTCGAAGTGAATTTTTTCCCTTCGATAGTTTGCCTCGGTCTCGATATATTCCTCCGAAAGCCGCCGCAGACGGTTTTCTTCTTCCCTCCAACACTCCACCGAATCCGCCAGCCGCGCAAGCCGCTCCTTCCTCTCCTGCTGCTTCTGCCGCGCCTGCATCGCCTGCTGCAGCGCCGCCTCCGCATCCGCCAAATTCTTCTTTTCCTCCGTGAGATGAGAAAGGCACGATTCCGCTTCCCTCTGCGCCGCCTCCTGCCGGTTCGCCTCCGCCTGCAGTGCAGCACAGCGTCCGTCCGCCTGAATTTCCTCCTTCAAAAGTTCTTCCAGCACGTCGTAACTATCTATTTTCTGTTCTTCGCCGTAAACCTCTCTCGCTAAGCGTTCTCTTGCCGGAGCTTTTTCCTCCTCCCGATGGTACGCCTGCTGTAAAATTGGAAGCTCTTCCATGAGCTCAGCCAGCGTCCGCTCCTGAACGGATTTTTGTTCCTTTGCCCCCTGCCGTTCTCTGGCCTTGCCCAAAAGCTGATTCACTCGTTCCTGCTCTTGCATCATGCGCATCTGTTCTTCTTCCCAGCGTTCCTTCAAAGCCTGATCTTCCGCTATCACCCTTTGAACCAGCGCCTCCGCTTCCTCCGAAGAATACATCTCTCCGTTGGCCTTCAGGTCTTCCAATTCCCCTTGCAGAGGACTTTCCTCACCGCAGCGAATCCCCGAAATGTACTGCCGGCTGCTCTTTTGCAGATCGTCGTATTCCTGTCTGGCCGCCGACGTCTTTTCCTTTAGCTTGTCCTGAAATTGCACATACGGTCTCGTGTGAAAAATATCCCGGAAAATCTGGGTTCTCTCTTTGGTATGGGCAAACAGCAGCTTTAGAAAATCCCCCTGAGCGATCATAGCGATCTGACAAAACTGCTCCTTGGAAAGCCCCATCAGCTGTTCCACCGCCTCGGTGGCCGCACGAAAGCCGCTGATGACCCTTCCGTCCGGCAAGTGAAGCTCGCCCTCCGCCCTTTCCTTTACCAGCGAGTCGCCCCGTTTCGACGGACGCAGATACTCGGGATTTCTGCGAATCCTGTATTCCTCCCCGCCGTATAAAAAGGTCAGCTCCACAAAGGTGGAGGTCTCCGGCGCGGCGTACTTGCTCCGCAGCATGGAAGCCTGCCGGTACTCGCCGCTGGCTTCTCCGTACAGCGCAAAGGTGATGGCGTCGAACAGAGTGGTCTTCCCCGCTCCCGTATCTCCGGTGATCAGGTAGATTCCCCGCTGACCCAGCCGGGACAAGTCCAGCTCCACGCGATTTCCGTAGGGGCCGAAGGCGCTGATGATCAAATACGTGGGTTTCATATGGTGTCCTCCCAAATTTCCTCCATTAGCTTCATGGACGCCGCTTTCTGTTCTTCGCTCATCTCTTTGTTGTTTTGCAGTTCATACAGTTCTTCAAACAGCTGCATCGGCGATTTTTGCTCTACCTGTTGGGCGCCGTCGATCTGTTGCTCTTTTCGGGTTCGCTGATTGTCATAGCGAAGCTGCATTAAATGGGGATAGATGATGCGCAGCTTTCCCATGGCGTCGGCGACGTCCTCCTCGTCGGTGAGGGTTATCTGAATGTAATCCTCACGGTCAAACTGACTGTAAAACTTCCGGGCGGTTACCTCCAGATAGCTGCCCCGAATGCGGCGCAGGTCGTGGCGCGGCTTCAGCAAAACCTCCTGAAGGCGCACGTCTCCCTTTTCCCCCATCTCCACAATGGTTACCGATTTGTTGTGGCCGGCTTCGGAAAAGGAGTATTTCAGCGGCGTCCCGCAGTAGCGAAGCCTGCCGTCCGCCATGCTCTGCGGCCGGTGAAGGTGTCCCAGAGCCACGTAATCAAATCCCCGAAACACCCACGCGTCCACATTGTCCAGTCCGCCCACGGACACTTCCTCCGACTCGCTGCGAACGGCTCCCGTTACAAACTGGTGACAGATCAGCAGATTTCGCTTTTCGGGATCGATTCGCGCCTGGTTCAGCACCGCCGCCACAGCCTGCGTGTAGCTGTCCACTTCCTCCTCCGGAAAGAAACGGCGCACCTGAGACGG
>CANEEC010000090.1 GCA_947426455.1 uncultured Clostridia bacterium
GTCATTTCCTCAGTTTTGTAACAGCTTTGTCTGAGGCAACAGGGATGCTATGTCCTGACAGTAGTGTCATTCTTTATGCGAGGGTGGCATTCAGGATATTTGTAAGCGCAACAAAATCAGAAACGTAGGAGAATTAGAAGATCTTTTAAATATCCTTTCGTCTGCCATCGGTTCGCTGACCAATCCCGAAAAGTTAAAAAATACTTTTAGAACGATAAAGAAATCAGGAATCACCGCAAAGACCATCAAAAAATATCTGGATTGCTTTGAGGATTCTTTCCTGATTGCATCTGCCCAGCGCTATGATATCAAAGGAAAGGCATATATAGAAACTCCAAAGAAGTACTATTTCTCCGACCTGGGACTCCGCAACGCAAGGATCCACTTTCGCCAGTTCGAACAGACTCACGCCATGGAAAATGTCATCTACAATGAACTGTGTATGCGAGGATACAGCGTAGACGTTGGCGTTGTTCCAATCGCAGAAAAGGATCAGGAAGGCAAAATAACCCGCAAACAGCTGGAGGTTGATTTTGTATGTAACCTCGGTTCTTCCAGATACTATATCCAGTCTGCCTATTCTCTGCCCGATGAAACCAAACGCGCCCAAGAGATCAGACCCTTTCGAAAGATAGATGATTCTTTCAAGAAGATTGTTATCACGAAAGACATCGTCCCTGCGAATTACGATAACTACGGCATTTTGACCATGAGCATCTATGATTTCCTGCTTAACCCGGAACGTTTGGAAAAATAACGGACGGGGCCGAAATAACATCCTGAAATCGCAGCTTGGAGTTTGATGAAGCGGCAGGCCAACGGGGTGACAATCGCGTCCAAGCTGTGGTATAATAATTCCAACGATTGACTCGTGACTTGACCGCCCGGCAAGCGATAGCGCAGACAGAGCGGCGACAATACGAATCACACAAAGATGAACAAGGAGTTTTACTATGGCACAGATCTCTAAAAATAAAAAGAACAAAAAGGAGGCCGCAGCGGCGGCATTTCAGCGTTCCCGCGATCCCCACGTCCTGTGGGCGATGAGCGAAGCGCCTACGCTGGACAGCGACAGCTGCCGGTTTCAGATTCTGCCCGCGGTGTTTTCCACAGCGATCATCATTTTGATCGTTCGCATGGTGAGTTATAGCCGTCCCATGGATCAATTCTACTGGTCCGCCGGAAACACCGAACTGATCGACATTTTCAGCTACGGAAAGATGGTGGCGCTCCTGGCTTGCGCGGCGGTGGTTCTGCTGATTCTTCTGTTCCGTCTGCTCACTCAGAGCCTGATCATCAAGCGAAGCGCCGTCTATATTCCCATGCTGGTCTATAGCTGCTTCGTCCTGCTGTCCTACCTGACCTCAGATAATAAAGAGTTCTCTCTTTTAGGCTATAACGATCGCTTTGAAGGTACGCTGCCTCTTCTTGCGTACATGGTTCTTCTGTTTTTCATCATCAACACCGTGGACGGCGAGCGTTCCGTCCGCTGGATGATCCGCGGACTGGTGGTTTCCAGCGTGCTGCTGTCTCTCCTGGGCATCTCCCAGGCGCTGGACATGGACTTCTTCCGCACCACTATCGGCCAGAAGCTGCTGGTACCCAACTATCCCATGCAAAACGGCCTGACCTCCTGGCAGGCTATCGACGCCATGGCGGCGGAGGGAGAGCAGTTCCTGGGATTTACTTTTAACCATAAAGAAATTTACCAAACAGTATACAATATCAACTACGTATCCTTTTATCTGACGCTTCTCATTCCCCTGTTCGGAATGTTGTTTATCCGTTCCTTCCAACTGGGTAAAGGCGAAGCTCTTTGGAAGAAAATCGCCTGGGGCGTTCTGTTTGCCTTAGTGGTCTATAACCTGATCGGTTCGGCATCCTCCGGCGGTTATCTGGGCATGGCGGCCGTGGTCATCTTTGCGCTGCTGCTGTTTAATAAGCGCATCGCCGCCTGGTGGAAACCCCTGATCGTCCTGATAGCCATTACCATCGGCATCAGCGGCATCACTGTAGATCGCTGGCTTCCGGAACTGACTCAGGCCATCCGGGGCGTCACCCCGTCCGCTCACGCCGCAGACGACGATACGGCAAAGAAGCCGGGCGAACTGTCGCCCTGCCGCATCGATTCCATCGTCACCGGCGAAAATTATGTGGATTTCAGCATCAACGGTGAATTGTTCAGCGTGGTGGTCAAAGAAAAGGACGGCGTGGTCAGCAGCTTTGTTCTGGAAGATCCGGAGGGCAACCTCCTTCCCCTGCTGCCCACCGATACCGACGGTGTGTACGCCATCGGCGATGATCGCTTCATCGATTACGCCACCGTTTCCTATGCCCTCAGCGACGGCATTTTCCACATCACCGTGGGAACCTACGGCCAGGACTGGTACTTCCCCATCACCGAGGAAGGCGTCATGTACCGCAACGGTTACGGAAACTACGTTTCCCTGGGAGAGACAAAAGCCATCGGCTTTAAAAACAACCAAAGCTTCGGTTCCGGACGCGGTTACATCTGGTCAAGAACTCTGCCCATGATGAAAGATACCGCCATTCTGGGATACGGCGCAGATACCTACGCCCTGCATTTCCCCCAGAACGATTACGTAGGAAAATACAATTCCGGCAGCTTCACCAACCGCATCGATATCATCGTGGATAAACCCCACAATATGTATATGGGATCCTGGATCGGTACCGGCGGCATTTCGGTCATCGCTTTGCTGTGCCTGTTCGGAATTTATCTGTTCCAGAGCATCCGGCTGTACGCTAAGCGCAGTTTCGCCCAAAACGATTTGCTCACCTATACCGGCGCAGGCATCACCCTGGGCATCTTCGGATTCTTAATTTCCGCTCTGGTCAACGACAGCTCCGTATCCGTCATGTCCATGTTCTACGGTCTGCTGGGTCTGGGCATCGCCATCAACATGATTCTAAGCCACAGGGCGGACAACGGGACGGATGGCGAACCCCAAAGCAAAATCCAACCGGAGGCCTAAGCCATATGAATCCCTACCTCAAATGGAAAACCCTTCTGGATTTTCTTTTCGCAGCGGTTCTGACCGTAATCCTGTCGCCGCTTCTGCTGCTTTTAGCACTGCTGGTGAAATGTACCTCGCCGGGTCCCGTGTTTTTTAAGCAGACCCGCATCGGCAAGGATAAAAGAAAGTTCCAGATCTATAAATTTCGCACCATGCGTACCGATACACCCCGGGATATGCCCACTCATCTATTTTCCGATGCGGAAAATTTCATCACACCCATCGGGCGTTTTCTGCGGAAATCCAGCCTGGACGAGCTGCCTCAGCTGTTCAACATCCTTCGGGGTGAAATGTCCTTCATCGGTCCCCGCCCTGCGCTGTGGAATCAGGAGGATCTCATTGAAGCGCGGGATTGCTGCAATGCCAATTCACTGCGTCCCGGCATCACCGGATGGGCGCAGATCAACGGCCGCGACGAGATTCCCATCCAGCAGAAAGCCGCCTACGACGGCTATTATGTAGATCACGTATCATTTCAACTGGATCTTCGGATTCTGTTTCTGACCGTTTTTACTGTTCTCACCGCCAAGGGCGTTGCCGAAGGGGGCGCAAACCATCCCAAAGAAGAAAATCATTCCAAGGAGGAGACGTAGTGCATGCGCATTTTAATCATCGGCCCCAACAGCTACATCGCGCAGAATTTCATAAAGCTGGTGGATGAACGCTGTCCCGACTGGAAGGTGGACACCTTATCCGTTCGAGATAACGGCTGGAAAACCTATGATTACTCTCCTTATGATTCCGTACTCTACTGCGCCGCCTGCGTACACAAAAAAGAATCCCCCCAGCTGGCGGAGACATGCCGCCGGCTCAACTGCGATATTCCCGGAGAAATCGCCCAATTGCTTTGGTCGCAAGCTCCCGCGTCCCAGTTTATTTTTTTGAGCACCATGGCCGTATTCGGCCTGGAGGGCCGCGTAGGAAAGACGGTCTGCATCGATTCCGCCACGCCGCTATCGCCGAAAACCATGTACGCCAAAACCAAGCTGGCCGGAGAGGAAAAACTTTGCGCCGCATCACAGGTTCCCCTGCATTGGGGCGAACCCCGCCGCGCCCTTGCAATTTTCCGTCCGCCCATGGTCTACGGAGCGGATTGCCCGGGAAATTATCAACGACTGAAAGCCTTTGTGCTGACCTTTCGCATCTTTCCCACCCTGCGCAACCGCCGCAGCATGATCCATATCGACACCCTGACCGACCGGCTCTTAAATTGCGTCATACAACGTCAGGCGGGAATCTTTCACCCCCGGGAAGCCAACGATATTTGTACCGCCGACCTGGTGCGGGACATCGCCGCAGAAGCGAATCGCCCCGTATATTTCTGCCCGCTGCTGAACCCCCTCGTTCGCCTGGGCGTACTGTTTCATCCCGCCTTTCACAAAGTGTGGGGCGGATTGATATACCACAAGGAGATGGACGCATAATGGATCTGGTCAGCATCATCATGCCCTGTTACAATATGGAAGCCTATGTAGCGCAAAGCATCGCCTCCGTTCGGGCGCAAACCTACACAGAATGGGAACTTTTGGTGGTCGATGACGGTTCCACCGATGGCAGCCGCAAAATCGTCACGGAATTGGCCAAAGCCGATACGCGAATTCAACCCATATTTCTGGAGACAAACAGCGGCATAGCCGCTGCCCGAAATGCGGGACTGCATCGTGCTGTCGGCAGGTATCTGGCCTTCCTGGACAGCGACGACCTTTGGGAACCCTGCAAATTAGCCGTTCAACTGACCTTTATGAAAGAGCGCGACGCCGCGTTCACCTATTCTTCCTACTATCGTGTAGACGAATCTTTCAATGTTATCGACACAAAAAAAGTCCCGGCGCAGCTTTCCTACCCGGAACTTTTGAAAAAAAATGAAATTGGCTGTCTGTCCGTGATCATCGACCGGCAGAAAACCGGCGATTTTCAGATGCCGGATATTCGCCATGAGGATTACGCCACCTGGTTATTTCTCCTGCGCACCACCGGCCTTACCGCCTGCGGAATCCAACAGCCTCTGGCGCGCTATCTGGTTCGCGGCGGTTCCGTATCCCGAAACAAGGGAAAATCCATGGCTTGGGTATACCGCATCTATCGTTCCCAGGAGGGCATGTCCCCCTTAACGGCCGCGCTATACCTGCTGCGCTGGTTTTTCAAAGACCTGGGGCAACGAGTTTTCCGCTAACTTCTCTGCCGTCAATATTTTTCCATCGGCATTTTTCCATTGACGTCCTTTTCATTGGCATCTTTGCCGTCAGCACGCCTGTGCCGCATGCAAGCTGCATCTTTGCCATTGCGCGCATCTTGTACATTTTGCGCATCTTGCGGTTACCGGCCGCGTTTAGCCGTTTCTTCCCACTGGGATTCTTTAAATCCGATCAGAACAAAATCCTCCCCCACCAGCAGGGGGCGTTTTACCAACATCCCGTCGGTAGATAACAATTCCAACTGCTCATCCTCGCTCATCGAAGGCAGCCGATCCTTTAATTGCAGCGCTTTATACTGCAAGCCGCTGGTATTAAACAGCTTCTTCAACGGCTGGCCGCTCATCTCGTGCCACTGCTTCAGCTCCGATTTCGTGGGACGATCTTCTTTGATATCTCTCAATTCATACGGTATTTTGTTGTCCTCTAACCACTGCTGCGCCTTCTTGCAGGTGGAACACTTGGGGTAACAGATAAATTTCATAATATCTCCTCCAACAGCTTCTCTATCTTCGACTTCATAGGTAATGCTTAATTACATCGTTATCACTCAAGGCTCCTTCCAATATCCGACTCAATACAGAAGTATACCCCTTCCCTAATGATTTCGCCTTTCTTAACGCCTGAGGCGACAACCGCAACGTTACAGTCTGCTTATTCCGCTCCAGTCTGTTCTCTTCGCTCACCCGACGAAATCCCTTTAACTCATCCTCTGTCAACTCTGGACTGTCCTCATCAAATACAATTGGCGCTTTACTGACCTTCTCTAACATTTCAATTTCTTCCGGTGTAATTGCCCCCCGTTCTTCAAGCGTTGTTCTGATAACCATAATATTCCTCCTTCTCTACCTTGGTCGCCCGTCTTGCAGAAATGATCCGTATGACCCCCGGACGTTCCGTGTAAACTACTGTTACCACCATAAATGTACCCCCCCCGATTTCTCCTATGGTCACATACCTATCCTCGTTCAGCGAATGAATATCATCATATTTTTCAATTCAGTCAGGATCAGAAAATACAAGAATTGCCGTCCTAAACGGTATTCCATGTTTTACTATATTCTTTCTATCTTTTTCATCGTCCCACTCAAACTGCATAGTATTCTCCCCCGCTTCTTTGCTTTTATTATATTATTTTGTAAGACAAATTGCAATACTTTTGCTCAGTCGCATATTATTTCGATCTGCAACACCTCAACTGTATTACAACCCTGGGAATGTCTGCTATTGATAATGTCAAATTATCTTCAGGAGGGGAGGGTAATTTGGTACAAAGGTA
>CANEEC010000091.1 GCA_947426455.1 uncultured Clostridia bacterium
CCACCGAAAGATGGCTTGTTTGTTGTGTGCTTAAGGTAATGGATACCCTCTACTTCTCATTTTCAATCTTATATGAATTTTCAGTTTTTTCTTAATAAATAAACGATCCTGTCCCCTCTTTTTTTGCATGTTTCAAAAAAGAAAAAAACCAGGGAGACACATCCTGGTTTTCCGCGTTCACTTCGCTTTTGTGCATTTAACTTATGCACTGTGGGGACGGGTGAGATTAAGCTTCTGCCTGAGCTTTCTTTAAAGCCTTAGCCATTCTGGAAACTTTTCTGGAAGCTGCATTCTTGTGGATAGTACCCTTAGCAGCAGCCTGCATGAATTTCTTTTCGGCCTGAGCCTTCTTTTCTGCGGCCGTCGCGAAATCGCCGGCAGCCAAAGCCTTGTCGAAGTTCTTCACAATCGCCTTCAAATGACCCTTGACTCTTCTGTTCGCCGCGGTCTTCTTAGCGATGACGCTGATTCTCTTCTTTGCAGATTTAATGTTTGCCATATCATTTCACCCCACTTTCGTAAAATATCGCGATTAAAATTATATACGAATAGAATGGGAATTGCAAGCAGAAAATACGGAAAATGAACTTTCCCGAAGAAATTTCTCGTAAAACCATCCATGATAAGGAGGCCATGCCGTAAAATGAAATATACCGACTTAGCCATCGAAAGCGCCAAGCTGCTGAAAATGCAGTTGGACAGTGCCGACGGTTCCCTTCCCGGCGTCACCGTGAAGGAGGATCATCCCTCGAAAAACGTTTCCGTGACTCACATTACCGTGGAAACTCAGGAGGCTGCCCAAAAGATGAACAAACCCTGCGGCACCTACATCACCGTGGAATCGCCGCAGCTCCTGCAGGGCGATTCCCAGATCGTCTGCGAGACCAGAAAGGCTCTTTCCAAAGAGTTGTCTCGCCTGGTTCCCTTTCATTACCATCTGAAGGTGTTGATCGCCGGCATCGGAAACGAAAAGATCACGCCGGATTCGCTGGGTCCTCACACCGTGTCCAAGGTGCGGGTCACCCGCCACCTGTTTTTGGCCTACGACTGCGACGGCGACCCGGAGCAGGCCAATGTAGCGGCCATCAACCCCGGCGTCATGGCGCAGACCGGCGTGGAAACAGCGGAGATTCTGCGCCGTCTCGTGAATTTTCTGAAACCCGACGCCCTGATCGCCATCGACTCTCTGGCGGCCAGAGACGTAAATCGCATGAATACCACCATCCAGATGACCGATACCGGCATCTCTCCCGGCGCGGGAACGAAGAACCAGCGGGCAGAACTGACAAAAGAAACCGTAGGCTGTCCGGTGATTGCCATCGGTGTGCCTACGGTAATTCACTGTCAGGCGCTGCTCAACGACGACCAGGCGCCCGACATGATCGTCACAGCCACTAACATCGACCAGGTGATTCACGATTTCTCCTCCGTCATCGCCGACGGCATCAACGAAGCTCTCCACCCCGGCCTGCATCTATTTTAACTCTCTCATCTATTTGTTCAAAATGATATCCAGCACCACTTTGTCCATCTTTTCCATACCCTCTTTGGAAACCCGGACAAAGTTGTCGATCATCTCCTGCTCCGTCTCGCCTACGATACCGTCGGTAGCCTGGATTCCGCGCCCGTCCATGGCCATGACCGCCGACATCAGTCCCGAGTAAACGCAGGAGGAAACCTTCATAGCGCAGCCCGCCTTGGCGCCGTCGCACATCAGACCGGCCACGTTGCCCAGGGACGTTTTCATGGCCTGCCGCATTTCGGCCTCACCGCCGCCCATGAGATAGACCACGGCGCAGGCGCAGGAAGCTCCGGCGATGACAGCGCCGCAAACCGCCGCCAAAATGCCGAAGTTTTCTTTGATATGCACCGCCATCAGACAGCTGATGGTCACGGCACGAAGCATTTCTATCTCGCTCTTGTTCCAGTATCTGGCCACGCTGACCACAGGAACGATGCAGGTCAGTCCCTGATTGCCGCTGCCGGTGTTGCTCATCACCGCCATATCCGCGCCGGCCATTCGGGTGTCCACGGCGCACATGGTGCGCATCAGCGCATCGTTGATCCAGTCGGAACCCAAAGAACCTTCCGACATCTTCCGACCCAAACAGGCGCCGGCTCCCATGCCGTACTTGCCGCCCATTCCCTCTTCGGAAACCGCCGTGTTCATTTCCACGGCTTTAGCTACCTTCCAGAGTTCCTCCTCCGTAGCCTCTGACGCAAATTCCAAAATGGATTGAATGCTCAAAAAGGACACATCCTTTTTCGCGGATTTTACCGCGCCGCCGTCCTGCCGGGAAGCGGCCGACGAAACCACCTGGCCGTTCACCTCAACGAAGGTGACATTCATATAATCGTCCTCGATGATCACCTTTGCCGCAGCCTCCGTAGTCTTGATCTCCACGCAGAGATACAGGGTTTTATCGTTATCCGCCACGGTGCTGTGAATCACGTTTTTCTTCACCAGATCGTCCGCCGCGGCGAGATCCTTCTCCGTCAGGTCGGCCAGAACCTCCATGCCCTTGCTGGCGTTTCCGCCTACGATACCTAAGGACAGCGCCAGAGGAATTCCGCACCGTCCGCCGGTCTTGGGAATGCACACCGCCGCCGCATTTTTAATGAGATTCACCGAAATCTGAGCTTCCACCGAAAGAACCTCCCCGGCCGCGTAGCTTCTGGCGCAGGCGGCTCCGTAAGCCAGACCCACCGGATCGGTACAGCCTAAAGCGGGAATTAACTGCGCATCCAATACATCGATAAATTTTTTTCTTTCCATAATCAAACCACCTTTGATTTCTTTCGTTCTTCTCCTAATAGAATAAACCCAGCCCTAAGGGCTGGGTCAATCTTCAAATGGCATTTTATTGCGAATTTTGTCTCGATGACTCGAAACGGCGAAAATTACCGCCTATACGAACCGTTCCACAATAAAGACGGTGACGCAAGCAACGGCGGCCACCGTTACCAGTCCCTTATCCTTCCAGGCCAGTATCACGGCCGCGACGAAACCGCAGGTGGCGGCAATCACAGAAGCGGTGGACGTCAGGATTGCCGGAAAGGTCATAGCCGACAGCGTGGCATAGGGTACGTAGTACAAAAACGATTGAATAAATTGGTTATCGATCTGCTTGCGAATCAAAGTCAACGGCAGTACGCGAATCAAATAGGTGACGCCTGCCATAACAAACATGTAAATATAAATATTTCCGCTCATGTTACGCCTCCGCTCCTTCCTTTTTTTCCACAGGTTTGATCACCGCGGCGACGCCGGCCACCAGCAGGGTGATAATGATAATCTGAAATCCGGAGGAAACCTCTTTCAACACGGGAGTCATCTGGAACACAGTGCTGAAAACCATTGCGCCAATCACGACAGCCGCAGTCGCCCTGTCCTTTTTCGCCGGCGGCAATACGATGGCTAAGAACATACCGTAGATGGCGATTCCCAGAGCGCTGGTCAGGCTGTCCGGCAGAATGGCTCCGCACAGAGCGCCGATTACGGTTCCTCCCACCCAGCCGGGAATGGACATGGACATGACGCCGTAATTATACCAGGGATTCAAATAGCCGTCCCGCAGGATGGATACGCCGAACACCTCGTCGGTAACGCTGTGCGCCACGATCAGGCGATGGAAAAACGGCACCTTGGGATCCCATTTTTGCGACAACGCACAGGACATCAGGCAATACCGCAGATTGATGATCAACTGAGTCAAGGCCATTTCTGCGTAGGTCGCTCCGCCGGTAATCAACCCGATGGCGGCAAACTGTCCCGCCGATGTCAAATTGGTAAAGGAAATCAGTCCCGCCTGAAATACCGTCATTCCCGCATCCTTCGCCATGATGCCGAAGGCAAAGGAAACGGCAAAATATCCTAAACCGATGGGAATGCCGTCCTGAACGCCCTTTCTCCATACGGCTTTTCTGCTCTGTATATTTTCCGTCATATCGCTGCTCCCTCCAAGAAAGAAAATATTTATTGTAAAATGATGTCATAAGTTGATTTTCATACATTAACACTATATAATGCAATTATACATTAGTAAAATTAAGTTTTGTGATAAAACCATTATTTTTATTTATCAAACAAATCATATGATGAAATTTCACGGGTTGTGAGAGAATCCGGCGGAGGAAGAAATATGAAGCGCTACCATACATTTTTGAAAGTGATCGAGCTGAAAAGCTTTACGAAAACGGCAGAGGAATTGGGCTACACCCAATCCGCCATCAGCCAGATGATTCAATCTCTGGAGACAGAACTGGACACCAAGCTGCTGCTGCGTTCCCGCAGCGGAATCGAGCTGACGGCGGACGGGAAAGAGCTTCTTCCCTACATTCAAAACATCTGCAACAGCTATCACAGCCTTTCCGAAAAGCTGAAGGAAATGCACAATCTGCAGTCCGGCGTCATCCGCATCGGCACCTATGCCAGCATCTCCTGTCACTGGCTTCCCCAACTCATCGATGAATTTCGCCGCATCCATCCCGGCATCAACTTCCAGCTGCATCAGGCTGTGGAGTATTCCCTCATGCACGATTGGATTCAAAACGGCCAGGTGGATTTCGGCTTCCTTCCGCCGACGGCCGTCGGCGACTTGCAGTCCGTCGACCTGTTTGAGGATCACATGATGGCCATCCTGTCCCCTTCTCATCCTCTGGCTTCTCACGATTTCCTGACCTTAAAGGAGTTGTCCCAGGAGCCGTACATCCTGTTGGAAGAAGGCGACATCAATGAATCCTTAATCGCCTTCCATCAAAATCGGTTGGAACCAAATATTCAATATCGCGTTCACGACGACTATACCATCATGGCCATGGTATCGCTGAATTTAGGCGTTTCCATTATTTCTTCCCTGATTTTAAAGAACGCTCCCGATCAACTGGTCATTCGGCCCATCGAACCTCCGGTCACCCGTATGTTGAATGTGGCTTTCCGCCATCTGGAAACCATGCCAACGGCGGCTCGCCACTTCATCGATCTGATCATCCGTAACTACTGTCAAATAGAAAAAGGCCGGGCGCAGTGGAATGAAATGTTCCGCTGAGGCTCGGCCTCTTTTTTATCGAGTTTATCCGGTTGATTTTATCCGGCGTTTTTCATGGATTGCAGAGCTTTTCCAATCTGTCCAACCGCTTCGTTTGACTGGTCAAACAGGTACCAGTACAGCAAAAATCCGTGCATCATCCCCTCAATGCGAAGAAGCGTCACATCATTTTTCGCTGCGCAAAGGGCGGCGGCAAAAGCTTCCCCATCGTCCCGCAGCGGATCGCACTGCGCCGTAATGCAAAGGGTCTGCGGCAGACCGGAGAGATCCTTCGCCCTGCCGGGATTCAGATAAGGATGATCTTCTTCTGTCCCGAAGGGAACGTATTGGCGCAAAAACCAGTCCATAGAACGCTTGGGAAGCACGAAACCGCCGTATCCGAACTGCCGAATGGAGGAAGAGTCCCTGGACAGATCGACTCCTTCCTGAGACAGCGTTCCAAAAGAGCCGTAACAGAGAATCTGCATGGCGATGCGGGGAAGCAATCTGCAATCGCCGCCTCTCTCCCTTTCTCGCCTTCTCTCATCGCGATTCATCAGAGAAACCACGGCGCTGATGGTGGCTCCGGCGCTGTCGCCTCCCACCGCGATCCGTTCCTCATCGATGGAAAGCTCACCGGCGGATCGAAACGCCCAGCGCAGCGCTTCATAGCCGTCCTCCATACAGGCCGGCCAGGGATGCTCCGGAGCCAGGCGATACCCCACGGAAACCACCACGCAACCGCTCGCATTGGCAATGCGGCGGCACAGATCGTCGTGGCTTTGGATGTTGTGGATGACGAACCCGCCGCCGTGAAAGTACAGCAGCAGCGGACACCGCCTGTTCTCCTTTCGCGGATCGAAGATGCGGATGGGAATGCGACGGTCATTGCAGCAGATTTCCCGATCCTCCCAATGTTCTATTTCCTCGCGATGCTTCCTGTCGTTAAACGTCAGATCCGCGTTTTGGCGCATATCCGTAAGCTGAGGCTCCATTGCGGTGACTTCGTTTAACCGTTCTGCGTAAAAGTCCCTGACCTGCGGATCCAACAGCTTCTGAAGTTCTTCGATTCTCTCCCTTTCTCTTTCGTCCATTTTAAAAACACTTCCTCACCGTTTCTTCATCCGGCTGGGTATTCATCAGCATTCCGGTGGCAAAGTAGGCGATTCCGCCAAACAGCAAAGCGATGACGATCTCATGGATGTGGAACGGCGCGATCTTCACCTGATTGAAAAATACGAAGGTACCTACGCCCACGAGGATGGACGCGATGCAGCACTTGTCGTTTCCCTTTTTCCAATACAGTCCGCCGATCAACGGCCAGAAGAAGGTAGCTTCCAGACCGCCCATAGCGAACAAATTGATCCAGACGATGATATCCGGCGGCGACAGGGCAAACAGAAAGGCCACAATTCCCAGAAACAGCGTGATCAGAAAGCTGTACCGGGAAACCTTGCCCTTGGCCTTTTCA
>CANEEC010000092.1 GCA_947426455.1 uncultured Clostridia bacterium
AAACGATTTCTGGCGGCATTTCTGGCTTGTACCATGCTGCTTTCCACCGGCTGTTATGCCAGTGAGGCCTTCGAATGGCCGCCTTCCAAAGATCTGGACGACTACGAAAGCAAGGAAGAAGCCTACGAAACCATCTGGGGCGATATGGTCGATTATTATGGAGAGTACATCGAAGGCGAACTGAGTTTCGATCAGCAGACTCTGGTTCACTATCCCGCTGTGGATCGTTCTAAGGTTTATTGGATCGAAAGCGGCGTTCACTTCCACGCTATGCCCTGGTGCTACGGTCTGGAAGCCGACATCAGCGATACCGGCGACGATGACATTCAGCACAATTCCAGCAGCAAAGCCGCCCTGGCCGGCATGAGCGCCTGCAGCAAATGCATCGGAACCGACCCGCTGCCCCGTCTGAAAGAAGCCATTTGGGGTGATGCCAAGGTGAGAGACGCCAAGAAGGCCGCAAAAGAAGCGGAAGAAGAATAAATTTCATTTCCATACCAAAAAAGAGCGTATCAACGCTCTTTTTTGGTGTGTTGTGTTGTGTATCTGTTAGAAGTTGTACGCAAATATATCTCTCTGTACTCAAACCCTATGCAAACAAAATCGCCGGCAGGGGCGGCATACTTCGACAATACGAACCTATGCCACCATGACGGCGAACATATCATTGATACAACAGGTAACATACCCATAGTTCTTTCCCTCAAAACTACCATACCTCTTTTGCGCCCCCACAGATGGGAAAACGCAATACCAATGACCTTTCGCCCTCTATTCCACCAAACTACACTGCCGCGAAAAGTTTTTCTACGAATTTAATTTAGCACAAGATGACCCCTACGTCAAGAAAATTTATTTTTCTGCGGCCTTGCCGTGTTTTTTCTCATGAAGCATATTGCGAATTTCAATGGAGTTCATGTTCATATTCTTATCGTGAATGGTGGTTTCCAACTGGAAGGTGGCGACGCCATGGGTTCTTTTCATCTGTTTTTTAAAGTCCACCATGCTCATTCCGGTGAAATTCTTCATTACCGCCATGATCTCAGAAAAACCCTCGCCTTCGTACTGCTCCTCTACGCGCTCCACGCCGGAGATTTCAGCCAAAGCGCCCACCGGCTGCAGATAATCCTCTTCCGCTACGTAGATCACCTTCACTCCCAGATTTTCACACATAATTTCAAATTGCAGTCCCTTTTCCCTGTCCAAATTGTACAATAAAACCATGGCGCCATCGTACATAGGATTTTTCGGTGTCGGTTCTGTCATTTTCTCCTTTATTTTATTAAACAATCCCATTATTCATCGTTCCTTTCTTCTTCCTGATCCTCCGGTTTTTGGCCGTCCTGATCAATGACATATTTTAACGACCCATTTTTGTTCAATCGATCGTTTACAAACATCTTAACGATATAGTAAAACGTAGCAAAGGCAGGCACTCCTACCACCATCCCCGGCACGCCGAACAGGCCGCCGGCCACCAGAATGGCGAACACCACCCAGAAGGAAGCAAGTCCCGTGGATTCGCCCAAAATTTTCGGTCCGATCACATTTCCATCCAGCTGCTGCAGCAGAATGATAAATAGGATAAACAGTAGTCCCTGCTGCCAGTCCACCAGGAAAATCAAAATGGCGCTGGGAATGGCTCCCAGATACGGTCCGAAGAAGGGGATGACGTTGGTGACTCCTACGATGACGCTGACCAAAACCGTATAGGGCATTTTTAAGAAGGTCAGAGAAATGAAGCAGAGCAATCCGATGATTACCGAATCGATGATTTTTCCGGTGATAAACCCGCTGAAAATCCGATCCGCTTCTTCTATGGTCTCCAGCACCAGCTTGGCCTTTTCCGGTTTTAAAAAGGCGTAGATCAGCTTTCTGCTCTGAAAGGAAAAATGCTTTCGTTCCAGCAGCACGTATACGGAAACGATGGCTCCTACGATCACGTTGAACAGCACTGCCATCACGTCGATGACGCCGGTGGTCACGGCGGAAAGCACCACCTCCACGTAATTCCAAAGATCGTACTGCATCCAGAACTGTATCTTCTGATACAGATGTTCCAAAGCGGTAGCCATAAATCCGTCCATCTGCTCCTCGTTCTCCATCAATCCTGCGAGCTGATCGGAGATATAGGCGATCTGATCCGGCAAAGCCGACAGCATATTGACCACGTTTTTCTGCAGTTCCGGCCATACCAGCTTGCCCACAAAGAAGATGCAGATCACCACGATGGAATAGACGATCAGAACGGAATTCAGCAGCCGAAGCGTCTGAGATTTCCGATGATCCAAAATCTTCTGTTCCAGAAAATTCACCGGCGAGCGCAGCAAGTAGGCAAACAGCAATCCGAAAATAATGGGCTGGAGAATGTGAAACATCTGCCCGATCATCTGCACGAACTGTCCCCATCGCAAAATGATAAAGTAAAGGAAAATCAGCGCCGCTAATACGGAAAACCAACCGAATCTTTCCTTTTTTTTCCCATTGAATTTCATCAAATCGTAACCTCTATTTGAATTCTTCTGCGAAAAATCTCTCCACCAGCTTTTCTTTCACGAACCGATCCTGAAATGTCCCCAGTCCTTTAAAATGCTCCGTCTGTTTATGAAATTCCAGAGACTCTGCATCCTTCCACTGTTCAACCAGAAGAACCTGATCGCTAAAAGCGGCAGAATAGAAATAATCATAGCGGATGTTCCCCGCTTCTTCCCGGCAAAGCCGGGGAATCCCGGAAGCCTCCAGAGCCTCCACATACTCCCGCGCATTGCTTTCTTTCAGCTGATACGTCACATGTAAAATAATCATAATCCGTCCTCCGCATCTGTATCATACCAAAAAATTCCGCATTTGTCTATTGTGCGTCGTCGATCCACTTTAAAATCTCTTTCAACTGCTCCAAGGGAAGCTGTCCCGGCGCGGAAGCCTTTCCCACCGTGCCGAAGGTGATTGCCGAACCGAAAATCTGACCCGCCATCCGGCTGATGACGCCGCGCCCTCCCATGGACATGGTCACAATGGGGCAGGCAGCCGCTGCGCTGCCTGCCGCCGTCGCCTTTAAAAGCTCCGCCACATCTCGGGAACTTTGCGGCATCACGGCAATCTTCGCGATGTCGCAGCCTCTTTCCTCCATGCGCCGCAGACGCTGACAGATCGTCTCCGCCTCCGGCGTCTCCCCAAATTCGTGATTGGAAAGCACGGTCTTTACACCTCGGCTCCCTGCCATGGCCAGCAGGCGGTTCACCGTTTCCTCATGGAAGAAAAGTTCCAGGTCTATGAGATCCGCCTGTTTGCCGGCCAGCACCGTCTCATAGAGCCGGCCGTACTGCTGCGGCGTAATGTCAGCGTTTCCGCCCTCTTCCCGGGTGCGGAAGGTAACCAGCAGAGGCAATTCCCCCAAACTCTTTCGCAGCGCCCACAGCGCTTCCGTCACAGCGGCCTCTTCCCTCCAGTTTTCGAACCAATCCAGCCGCCATTCCGCCATCTGCGCTCCCGCCTCCACTATGGCGGCAGCCTCGCCGCACAGTTCCGCTGCAGTGGTTCCCACCATGGGAACGCAGATTTTGGGGCGTCCCTCGCCGATGCGCAGGTCCCGAACGGTGACGATTTTCTTCTGCATAACTTTTTCCCTCATTCCAAAGTTGTACGTTCAGATAATAGCATATCATAAAAAGGAGGCCGCGGCAAAAAGATTCTTCCGCCCGGCTGTGCCATTACAATACCATCAGCAATGTGCCTATGCCGATCAGCACACAGCCGCCGAAGGATTTCCATGTTACGCTTTCATGTAAAAACAGGAAGGCCAGGACAATCGTAATGACCACGCTGAGCTTATCCACCGGCACAACCTTAGATACTTCTCCGATTTGCAGCGCTCTGTAATAGCACAGCCAGGAAGCGCCTGTAGCCAATCCGGATAAAATCAAAAATATCCAGCTTTTCTTTTCAATCAGGCCAATTCCGTTCTGTGCATTTGTCAGAAACACCATTCCCCATGCCATGATGAGAACCACAGACGTGCGGATTGCTGTTGCCAGATTCGAATCCACGCCGTCAATTCCCATTTTAGCAAGTATTGATGTGAGTGCCGCAAATATCGATGATAGAACCGCAAAGAACAGCCACATATGTATTCCTCCCCATTGATGAAACATCCGCTTCTATTATTTTAGCAAACAGATTTCCTCTCGAACAAAAATAAAAAACCGCCGAAACTGTTGATATCTCAATAGATTCAGCGGTTTTATCTTTGGTGGAGACTAGGGGGATCGAACCCCTGACCTCTTGACTGCCAGTCAAACGCGCTCCCAGCTGCGCTAAGCCCCCAGAACGTCATTTATTATATCATGGCAAATTCAAAAAGTCCACTGTTAATTTCAATTTTTCTACGTCAATATCAACGAAATTCACCCGTTATCTGGGAATCAGTTCCAACGCGCCCTTGGGACAGGCGGTGGCACAGATACCGCAGCCCACGCAGTCCGTAGTATCCACCGAAATCCGATCTCCCGACTTTGTAAAGACGTGAAACATGCACCGCCTGGTGCAGAGGCCGCAGTGAACGCATTTTGTACCGTCCCAGTGAATGATGTGTTCCGTTTTCGGCCAGAATCCAGCGCTTCCCCGGCGTTTTTGGCTTCGGAACAGATAGCAGCAATCGTCGCAGCAATTGCAGATGGTGGAACCGTTCACCGTGTGCATGAGACCGGCTTTATCCGCATCCATTACCACCTGCTTCGCTTCTTCTATGGTGAGTTCTTCGGACAACCCTCTATGTACGAAGGAGTTGATGCCGTCGTTAAAAGTGATACATACGTGGGTGGGTTTTCCGCACTGTCCGTTCAGGGATTTGCAGTCGCAGTAATTCAAATACACCCGCTGTCCCCTGCGTCGATCGATAAACTGAAGCGTTTCTTCCAGAGGAAGGATAACGTCCGCACCGGGGCGAACGGAAAGGTCGGGATTTAAACGGTTATAAAAGGTATCAAAGGCCCAGTCTGCCATAGCCTTCTGCCCTTCCTTCGGCAAAGCCCGATATTCCTCCTGACGGCTCACCGCGAAAATGTCCAGGCTGTCATAAAAATTGTTTAATTGAAAGAGGCTCATCGTCTCGTCCGCATAGGAAATTACTCCGTGACGGTAGGCGTCGGCGATAAAGGAATCCACGTCCGCCTGCGATCCCAGAATCTCCGCTATGTCCTCCTTTGTGAAAGTCTCCGAAGGTGCAACAGCCGCTCCCAGCTTAATCTCTTCGGCGCTGAAAATCTTTTCCAAATACGGTTCTGACACATCAGGTGCTTGAAAATGTTCCATAAATAACGCTTTGACCTGTTCCATTTCCTTTTCTCCTTTCCCTCGCAAAAAGTTCATAGTTACCCGCATCTTTTACGTTATTCTGATTATAACATCCTGCACCCGCGCCTTCAATCATCTCCCGAATCAAAAATAAAAAAATGCCGAAGTTCTCCGGCAATACAAATTCAAATATGCACTTTGGTGCCCAGAGCCGGAATCGAACCAGCGACACGAGGATTTTCAGTCCTCTGCTCTACCGACTGAGCTATCTGGGCATATGGAATTGGTGGGCCATCAGGGACTTGAACCCGGGACCTGCCGGTTATGAGCCGGATGCTCTGACCAACTGAGCTAATGGCCCGAAATGGTCGGGGTGACAGGATTTGAACCCGCGGCCCACTGGTCCCAAACCAGTTGCGCTACCAAGCTGCGCTACACCCCGAAATATTATTTAATGGAATTGGCAGGGGCAGTAGGACTTGAACCCACGGCACGTGGTTTTGGAGACCACTGCTCTACCAACTGAGCTATACCCCTATAAAGCCTTAAATAATATGGCGGAGAAGATGGGATTCGAACCCATGCGGCCCTTAACGAACCCTAACGGTTTAGCAAACCGTCCTCTTCAGCCACTTGAGTACTTCTCCATATTTTCGGGATGGGGCATACTGGCGGAGAGGGTGGGATTCGAACCCACGGCCCCTTTCGGAGTCACTGGTTTTCAAGACCAGCTCCTTAAACCGCTCGGACACCTCTCCAAACGAGTCTGGTCCAATCAGTCTAATGCATGGTGACCCATCCGAGATTCGAACTCGGGACACCTTGATTAAAAGTCAAGTGCTCTGCCGACTGAGCTAATGGGTCATATTGGCTGGGGTAGCAGGACTCGAACCTACGATGACGGAGTCAAAGTCCGTTGCCTTAACCGGCTTGGCTATACCCCATCATGAAAAAAAATTGGTGAGCCCATAGGGATTCGAACCCCAGACACACGGCTTAGAAGGCCGTTGCTCTATCCAGCTGAGCTATGAGCCCACGACAACTTTGATGGAGCGGATGATGAGAATCGAACTCACGTGATCAGCTTGGAAGGCTGACGTTCTACCATT
>CANEEC010000093.1 GCA_947426455.1 uncultured Clostridia bacterium
GATCCGCAAGGTACATACCGAAGGTTCCTTTTTTCTGCGGCTCCACCGCTGTATCGCTGAGGGTGATCTCAAAGTGCCGCTTCACTTTTTTCAAAAATTCCTCCCGGGTGTTGCCGTTTAAGTCGCAGACCGCCCGATGATAGGGCAGGATGGCCAGCTGCTCGTCGGGAAACAGCACCGACAGGAAGTAGTTAAACTCTTCGTTTCCGGTATAATCGGGATGCTCCGCCCGCCGCTTCAGTCCCACCTTGACAGCGGAAGCGCACCGATGATGGCCGTCCGCGATGTAGGTGCGGGAAACGGCAGAAAATCCGCGGTTGATGGCTTCCATATCCTCAGGGGAATCCACTCGCCACACTCTGTGACCAACGCCGTCGCCGCAGGTGAAATCATATAAAGTCTCTTCTCTTTTCACCCTGCTCACCACCTGATCGATGGCTTTTACGCTGCGATAGGTGAGAAAGATCGGCCCCGTGTGGGCATCGGTTGCGTCCACGTGGCGAATTCTGTCCTGTTCTTTTTCTTCTCTGGTGTTTTCGTGCTTTCGGATGACGTCGTTGAGATAATCGTCGATGGAAGAACAGGCTACGATGCCGGTCTGACTTCTTCCGTTCATAGTCAGCTCGTAGATGTAATAATGCGGCGTTTCATCGGTGATGAACACGCCCTTTTCTATGGCCGCATCCAGCATCTGCCTTGCCTTTTCGTAAACCTGAGGCGCGTAGGTGCTGACATCCTCAGGAAATTGGGTCTCCGCCCGGTCGATGGCCAAAAAGCTCAGCGGCTCTTTCTTTACCATCTGACACGCCTCTTTCCGGCTGTAGACGTCATAGGGAAGCGCCGCCACCCGGGAAACCACATCCCCGGCCGGCCGGATGCATTTAAACGGTTTTATGGTCGCCATCTAAACTAACCTCCTGGCTGTCCTCGGCGCTGTCTACGGGGTGAATCTCTAACTTCACCTTTTCGATGCGCCGGTCTTTGATCTCCACCACGGTAAAGGTGAAATTTTCATACTCGATGGCGATTCCCTCATCCTCTTCTTCGTCGGGAATTTCCCCTAAGAGTTCGATGAGAAGGCCGCCCAGCGTTTCGTGGTTTTCCGATTCCAGATGAATGGCAAGCTCGTCGCTGAGATCGTCCAAATCGTACTGACCGTCCACCAGGTAGACGTTTTCTTCGATCTGCTCCATCTGCGGTTCGTCGTCATCGTATTCGTCGTCGATGCTTCCCACGATCTCTTCAATGATGTCCTCCGTGGTAACAATGCCGGAAAATCCGCCGTACTCATCGATGAGGATGGCTACCCGCATTTTAGAACGCTGCAATTCCGCAAACAGCTCGTTGATCTTCTTACTCTCCGGCACGAAATAGGGTTTCTGCAGCAAGGGACGGATATCCACTTTTTCAAACCCCACCTTCCGCGCTTCGATCATGAAGTCCTTCATGTATAAAATACCGATGATATCGTCACTGTCCTCATCGTACACCGGAATTCGGGAATATCGTTCTTCTAAAAGCTCGTCCAGATATTCCTCCAGCGGATCGTTGATATCGATCATGTATACGTCGGTTCGCGGCGTCATGATCTCATAGGCCAGTTCGTCGTCAAAATCGAAAATGCCTTCGATCATTTCCCTGCCCGCTTCATCCAGCTGACCGGATTCCGTGCCCACGTCCAGCATGGATTTCACTTCTTCTTCGGAATATTCGCCGTCCATCTCAAAGTTCTCTCGTCCGCACAGCTTCATCAGCGCCGTTACAGACACGGACAAAAGCGTTACAAAGGGCATAAAAATCCTGGAAATCAAACGGGCGGGACGAACCAGCGCAAGGGCAAACCGCTGGGCGTTTTGCATGGCGATGCGCTTGGGAAACAGTTCTCCAAAGACCAGCAGAAAATAGGACAGCAGTATGGTGATGACCACTACGGCAATCTGATATGCGTAAGGGATTCCCTGATCCGTGAAAACCGCCGCCAGATCGTCAGCCATGCCTGCGGCCGCCGAAGCAACGGTCAAAAGTCCCACAAAGGTGATGGCCACCTGGATTGTGGATAAAAATCTGGTTGGCTCCTCCAATAACTCCTGTAATAACTGTGCTTTTTTATTTCCATCGGACGCCAATTCCTTCAGACGGTTTTTGTTTACCGAAAGGAAAGCCGATTCCGCTAAAACCAAAACGGCGTTGATCAGCGTCAAAAATAAGATAAAACCAATTTGCACGGGTATACTGGGTCCACTGGGATCCATATTCCATTCCTCCTAACTCTGCGCAGCATCCTGGATGCGCAATTACTGTAATATTTTAATTATAGCACGAAACGCGTCTGCGTACCATGAAATTTTTTCCAACGGGCTGCGCCATGGGAATTTTGACGACCTGCTGGGCATGGGGAGCCGAATCGATGGGGTTTCCCTCCTGATCCGTCATATCGGAGATGGTCTGAGTGAAGCAGACGTCTCCGGGGCCGAAGACCTCCACCTGATCCCCCGCATTGATCTTATTTCTCTGCTCCACTGTGGCGATTTTCGTCTCGGGGTCGTAATCCAGCACCAGCCCTACGAAGGTAAATTCGCGGTAATAGGCGCTGCTTTCGTAGTTCTGATCCACATTTCGCGGCTTGTTGAAATAAAACCCTTTGGTGAAATGGCGATTGGACACCTTCCTCAGCTCCGCCATCCACTGAGGATCGAACCTCCAACCCTTCGGGTCGGCGTAATAGGCGTCGATGGCCTGACGGTAAGCCCTCACCACCGTAGCCACGTAAAATACGCTCTTCATGCGTCCTTCGATCTTCAGCGAAGCCAAGCCGGCTTCGATCAGTTCCGGAATGTGTTCGATCATGCACAGATCTTTGGAATTGAAAATGTACGTTCCCCGGTCGTCCTCCTCCACCGGAAAGTATTCGCCGGGACGCTTTTCCTCCATCAGCGCGTACTTGTAGCGGCAGGGATGGGCGCACAGTCCCTGATTAGCTCCCCGTTCCGTCATGAAGTTGGACATCAGGCATCGTCCGGAATAGGAAATGCACATGGCGCCGTGAACGAAGGCCTCAAGCTCCATGTCGGGGGATAATTTCTCCCGGGTGGTACGAATCTCTTCCAGGGACATTTCCCGGCCTAAAACCACCCGTTTGACCCCCTGTCGATGCCAGAACTCCGCGGTTTTGTAATTGGTGGTATTGGCCTGCGTACTCAGGTGAATCTCCATATGAGGCAGCTTCTCCATTACCAGGGAAATAATTCCCGCGTCAGAGATGATAAAGGCATCGAAGGGAATGTGAGCGATCTGGTCTAAATACCGCTCCAACTCTTCAAAATCGTAGTTATGGGCAAAGATGTTCAGCGTCAGGTGTACCTTTTTCTTCCGCCGGTGAACGTAGGCTACGCCCTCTTCCATTTCTTCTATGGTAAAATTCTTCGCCCCCGCTCGCAGTCCAAACAGTTCTCCGGCCAAATACACGGCGTCCGCGCCGTAATCGATGGCGATTTTCAGTTTTTCCAGATCTCCGGCGGGAGCCAGCAATTCCACTTTATTCATCATTTTTCTCCATTGTCGCGATTTGTTTCAACTTCCATTGCGCCGCCACCTGTTCGGGGTTGCTCACGATGGTGATGGCAAGTCCGTCTCCCACGGGCAAAACCGATGTCACCAGCCCCTCCTGATGAGACAGATAATCCAGATACGTCCGAAGCCGCCGGACGATGGTGCGGTGCTTTCTCTTTTTCTTTCCCGGAGCGGAAAAGACATCCGATGCTGTCAATCCTTTGAACAGCACATTGTCGGAAACCACCACGCAGTCCTTTGCCATCAGCGGAAGGCAAAGCTCCCAAAATTCCAGATAGTGTCCCTTTGCGGCGTCGATAAAGATAAAATCGTAAGACCGGCGTTCTTGTCTTTCTCCTTCGTTCCATTCGGCCAGTACCTTCCGTGCGTCTCCCAGCACCACATTCACTCGATGGGAAAGTCCGGCAGAAGCGATGTTTTCCTCGGCTTGGGCGGCCATTTCCGGCGCGTGTTCCACGGTGGTTACCTGCGCCTCAGGACACCAGACTCCGAAGCAGATCGCCCCGTATCCCACGGCCGTTCCGATCTCCAGAATATGTTTCGGTGAACGAAGGAGGGCCAGTTGATGAAGCAGTCCCTCCGTTTCCTCTAAAAGAATAGGAACCATGGCCGCCTGGTTTCTCTGCCGCAGCGCTTTTAAATACGGGTTGCTCTGAACGTAAAGTCCTTCGATGTATTCCGCCGTTTCCGGCACAGTGATATTTCTCGTTTCCATTTTATTTTTACTTTACTCTTCGCTTTACTTCCGTTCTGTTTTCACCTTAAATGCCGAAGGCTTTTTTATATTCGTCCTTGTATATCAAAAACTGATCGTAATTGGAAGCGAATTTGTGAGTGCCGTCCTTTTCCTTGCTCAGCACGTAGTAGATGTAATCGGTATCCTCCGGGTACAGCGCCGCTTTGATGGAAGCCTCGCTGGGAGAACAGATGGGTCCCGGCGGAAGTCCGTCGATCCTGTAGGTATTGTAGGGAGAATCAATTTCCAGATCCTTATAGGTCAAAAATTGTTTTTGTTCTCCTAAGGCGTACTGCACCGTAGCGTCGATCTGCAGCTTCATTCCCCGAGAAAGCCGGTTGTAGATCACGCTGGAAACCGTAGCTCGTTCGCTGTCCACCTTGGTTTCCCGTTCGATGAGAGAAGCCACGGTCATGACTTCGTTGAGATCCATGTTCCGTTCTTTCGCTCTTTCGTACATTTCATCGGTGAACACCACATCCATCTGGCGCAGCATGCGGTCGATGATGTCGTGTTCGCTGGCCGTGGTAAACACGTCGTAGGTATTGGGATACAGATACCCTTCCAGCCTGTTTTCTCCTGAAGGCGCGTCCTTTAAAAACGCGTAGTTGAACTGACCGCTTTCGATTTCCTTCATGAACAGTTCTTTATTGATCAATCCCTCCGCCAGAAGCTTGTCCGCCGTCTCGTTTACGTTCAACCCCTCGGGAATGGTAAAGCGAATGGTATTGGCGTTTCCCGATACCAGAATTTCCATGATTTCCGTCATGGTCATAGAAGGAGACAGGGTGTATTCTCCCGCCTTATACTTTCCGTCCATCCCCTTCATCTTCGACTGCAATTTGAAGGAATCGGCGCTTTTGATCACGCCGTCGCTTTCTAAAATGCGTCCGATACCGTCGGTACTGGTGCCGCTGGGAATGGTCACGGACACAGATTGGGTGCTTCCCGGATCCAAGGCCTTATTGGCGCCTCCCATCATCACCGCAAATCCTACCGCGGCGACAGCGATCACCGCGATGATGACCAATACGGCAATCAGAAAACCGTTTCCGCCTTTTTTTCGTCTCTTGTTACTCATAATCTACATCCCTTTCTCTAATCCTCGATCCCTCGTCGATGAAAAAAGAACCGGAAAGCTCCCGGTTCTTTTTGAATGCTATTTTGCTCTTCCCAGATATTCGCCGGAACGGGTATCGATCTGAACCAGTTCGCCTTCTTCGATGAAGATGGGAACCTGAATGACAGCTCCGGTTTCCACGGTGGCCGCCTTTGTAACGTTGGTAGCGGTATTGCCTTTAACGCCCGGTTCCGTTTCGATGACCTTCAGGTTGACAAAGTTGGGAGCTTCTACCAGGAATGCGGAGCCTTTGTAGAACTTGATGGTGGCGATATCGTTTTCTCTCAGGAACTTGATGGCATCCTCCACCTGCTCTTCGTTGAGAGCCACCTGATCGTAGGTCTCCTGATCCATGAAGTAGTACAGTTCGCCATCGTTGTACAGATACTGCATCTGCTTCGTTTCGATGTGAGCCTTCGGGAACTTGTCATCGGGGTTGAAGGCTTCTTCTCTGGTGGCGCCGGTCAGGATGTTCTTGTACTTGGTACGGACAAAGGCCGCGCCCTTACCGGGCTTTACATGTTGGAAATCCAGCACTACGTGAGGCTCGCCGTTAATATCAAAGGTTACGCCTTTTCTGAAATCACTTGCATAAATCATAACAATTCCTCCGTTGTCTCCCCTGTCCTCGGGGTCTTTTACAATTTCGCGCTATTTTAAAGAATCAACAATTCCTTATTCGACTTAACTTTGTTTATTATACCAGAAGTTGTGATAATTGCCAAGTCCTCAATTCGAACACCGAACTTCTTCGGCAGATAGATTCCCGGCTCCACTGTCACCGTCATATTTTTGCGGAAAACGCCCTTTCCACTGGGACTCATGGAAGGCGCCTCGTGGATTTCCAACCCTACGCCGTGCCCTGTGCCGTGACCGAAATACTTGCCGTAG
>CANEEC010000094.1 GCA_947426455.1 uncultured Clostridia bacterium
CATAAACTTTCCTCCTAACGCTTTACAATGACTAAAATTCCCATAGCAATCAAACCGATGGCCAGAAGCAGCCGGGTGTCGATCCACGGGAAGAACACCCTCAGCAAGGCGAATACGCCGATGGCGATGAGGCACAACCCAAGGATCAGCGCGCTGTTTCCCGTGCGATTTTTACTCCGCTCCCTTGCGTGTTCCGAAAGATCTTTGTGTACTTCGTAAGTTCCGGTGGTTTCTCCTGCCCCTTTCGGCGCCTCCTTCACTTCGCCGTCAGGCCCCACCTCGTAGTCGTAAGTCGTTTGTCCGCTCTTTGCACTTTCTCCCATACCGTTTCCGCCATAGGTGTATTCGTAGGTGGTCTGACGGTACGTTCCTTCCCTGGCCGCACGGTATTCCGGACTTTCCGGAATGATGAAAATAGCGATGATATAGAGCAGTAGGCCGGAAAATCCCAGCAGTGTCAAAATCACCACAATCAATCGAATGACAATGGGATCGATATCCAAATATTCTCCGATTCCGCCGCAAATTCCAAGGATGGCTCTGTCATTAGCCGAACGATATAATTTTCTTTCCATACTCTTTTCCCCTTTTCCCTATTGATATATGTGTTTTCAACATATTTTATCATATAATGACGGGTTTTTCGACAAAAATTCCTTAAGAACTGTTTACATTTTTGTTTCACACCGTTTTTTTCCCTTTGAGGTATGCAGCGATCCCCGCGCAAACTCTCTCCGGCGTCGCAGCTTACCGCCCCGCAGTTTCAAAAAAGCGGGCAACCGCTGTCGCAGGCTACCCGCTATTTGTACTTCTATCATATGTTATAAGATCTTGTCCAAGTCCTCCTGATATTCCGAATAATCCTTTCCCTGCTTTCTCAGATCCAGCGCAAGCTGCAGTGAACGAAAGCGTTTCTTGTTCAGCGGATACAGGCACAGCACCGCCACGCCGACGAGAAAACACACGCCGGGCATCAAAACGAACAACCTGTCCAGCGCCACCATGGCGCTTTGCGGCTGTACCGCCGCCGTTGCGGCAAATCCAGACACCTTCAGATACTTTCCAATGGCCGCGATGATGGCCGACGTCGCCAACGCACCGATGCCGGACTGCAGCGAAGTAATCGCTCCTTCCCGTCGCTTGTCGTAGACGAACTCATCTACCTCGGTGATATCATAGAAAATGGCTCCGGAAAGCTGCCAGAAGCTATTGGAGGCCATGGAAAACATGATGATAAACGCCATCAGGCTGACGTATCCGTTGATTCCAATCACATAAAACAGCACGCATCCCGCTCCCGCAAGGCTCATTGACAGGCGTAGCGTTCCGGCCTTCCCCAGCTTTAAACCGATCCAGGACATGATCAGCACGGTTACGAAATTCACGCCGATCTGCATCAAATATACGGTGGACGTCACTTCGTTTCCGTAATTGAGACGGTATTGCAAAAAGAATACCATAGTGGAAGTGAAAAAGGCGTAACCCACGTTGAACAATATTTTAAACACGATGAGGATCTGCATGCTTTTCAGCTTCATTAACTGCCAGTAATCCTTTAAAATCACGGGGACGTCTTTGATCGCTCCCACGGGGTTAAACCTTCCGTCCTCCGGCATGTGCTCCGTACCGGCAGTCCACTTCCAACCCAAGAAAATGGACAAGCCAACGCATAGGGCAATGCCTGCTCCGGTGAAGAACCAGGCGGTGGAGTCATTTATCTTCATTCGCAAAAACAGGCTGACGGCCATGAGGGGCGCCGCCATTCCAAGAAAGCATCCCACCACGCCAAAGGCGCTGCACATACTGCGCAGCTTCGTCCTGTCATCGTAATCCGTAGCCAATTCCGCGCCAAAGGCAATGAAAGGCACATACAGAACAGAGCGGCCGATCCAAAACAGGATGTTCAGAAATATGTACACTGCAACTAACGTCGTACCGCTGAATATTCCGCTGTAATTAAAAAACATCAGAGTCAATACGGCCGGCAGATAAAAGGAACTGAAGAATAAGAACGGTCTTCTTCTTCCCTTGGAGGAAGTGCAGGAATCGGACATCCTTCCCACCACTAAAGCAGTTATGGTTTCAAAGATCATGCCCACGGAAGCGATGGTGCTGGCCTTATCCGTGGCCATTCCCACGATGCTTGTCAGGTATAAAAGAAGAAAGCTATTGACGAACTGTGAAGTGCTTGCCTCGCCGATGGAAATGATTCCATATCCCAAGGCCGCCTTTGGTTGTAAACGCTGCTGCATGCTGCCTCCAAAATCCACTGTATGAATTGTAATGTTACTATTATACCAGAGGTGCCGGCGGGAAATCAATCATAGCGTCGCGCCCTTCGTCATAAAATTTACATATATATTCCATAAAATGTTTCATATGTCATTCAGGAGGTTCGTCTATGAGAGAATATTCCATCGCCGTATCGGGAAACGGCGTCATGGGACAGTTGGTTCGCCAACAATTAGCAAAGGATTCCACAGCCGATTTTCCCCTGCGCTGCGCCGGCTGCGTCGGCCCCGGAGACTTTTCCTCGCTGCTTCAAATCGACGATTCCATTGAGGGAATCATCGATTTCAGCCACCCGGATTGCCTGTCGGCCATTTCTGATTACGTAGCCGTACACCCCGTCCCGCTGGTCATCGCTACCACCGGTTACAGCGAAAGCCAACGCCAGCAAATTCACCGTCTTTCCGAGCGGGTTCCCGTGGTGTTTTCCGCTAATTTTTCGCCGGGTATTACCATTCTTTCGCGAATATTGCGGGAGATTTCTCCGCTGCTTTTCGACTGGGACATTGAAATCGTGGAAACCCATCACAACCGCAAGCTGGACGCTCCCAGCGGCACCGCCCTGGCTTTGGCCGACGCCATCGATGGGCAGGGGCGGCTTCCCCGCCTGACCGGCCGCCACGGCACAGGCCGACGCCAAAGGGAGATCGGTCTGCACGCCATCCGCTGCGGCTCTGTCAGCGGAAAGCACGATGTGATTTTCGCCAGCGCCGATGAAATCCTCACGCTGTCCCACGAAGCTCACGACCGCAGCCTCTTTGCCCACGGCGCTGTACTGGCCATGAAATTCGTTCTGCGTCAAAAGCGGCCGGGTCTGTTTTCCATGGAGGACGTGTTATTTCAGCAACCGCATCAATAACCGTATTTCAACAGCCGCACCGGCGTATCAGCCTCCCTTGGTCACGTCCTGGTTCTGATACCAAAGCAGCGCCCGGTAAAGCTGTTCCCGCGAAAAATCCGGCCACAGTTCAGGCAAAGTGTAAAAGTCGGCGTAGACCGACTGGACGGGAAGAAAGCCGGAAAGGCGAGTGCGGCCGCCCCATCGAATGATCAAATCCATGGGAGAAATGTCCGCGCTTGCCAGGCCGCCGGGATTGTGCAAATCCCAGTCCCAGCCGTAGTTTACCAAAAAATTAACTTTGACTCCGCCCTTTCCAAAGCTCCGCCGCACCCGGTAAGGAATCAGCTCTTTGGGAAATGCCGCAGAGTTATGATTTCCCACTACCAAAAGTTCCGCATCCTCCCGGGAAAGCTGTTCTACCGCTTTTACACAGGCATCCTGAAACGCCCGTTTCTGCTTTGCAGGCCGCTTGGTGTTGTCTATGGTAAAGCCGTACAGCGTAAGTTCTTCTACGCCCAGATCCCGAAGCATTTCGTACATCTGAAACCCCGGCTCAATCCCCCACTCATATCCGCATTCCTTCCCCATTCCATGGTTTACCGCCCAGCGGCGATTCCCGTCGGGAATCACCCCCACGTGGCGGGGAATCCGCTTAAAATTCGCTGCATCCATACGATTTTCCAACCCCTTTCCAAATTCGAATCCATACCGGTAGTATTTCTGTTCCCAGGAAAATAATACTTGTCATAGGGGAGCCTTTTTAGTATAATAAAGAAGACTCATTTATGGGCGATTAGCTCAGCTGGTTAGAGCGCTTGCTCGACAAGCAAGAGGTCGTTGGTTCGAGTCCAATATCGCCCACCACTCAAAGAGCCGGTGAAAACGTTGAAATTTCAACATTTTCACCGGCTCTTATCTTTGTCTTTTTCGTTATTTTATCATCAGATCATGGTCTGATTCCACCTACTTGCACCTATAGGAACAGAATGCGGCAATGTGTTCTCATAACTCGGTTCAGTCGAACATAACCGCATCAGCCAAGTCCTGATTGGTATGTACTATTTCCGGATCTGCAATCGATACCGGCGCATTGTTCTTCACTCTTTGTGTTCCTGTGACATTCCATCCGCCGCCAGCAGTAGTTTCGTTGGTATTCACCATGACTTCCATACCGCTATACAGGAATCTTAGCCAGCCCTCTGCAGTCTTCACATCTTCTCCTAATAAGTATTCATACTCTTCGACACCGATCAGGGAGAAGAAATCTTCAAAAGACATATCTTCCTCCATGTCCGGAAAAAGTACGTTGGCTGTTGTGATAAAACCAGCGCATTTTAACTGATCCCCACATTCGTTCATGGCCTTTTCGAAATCGCCGTCCTGTCCTCCAAAAAAGTAGGAAACATATTCCGCCTCCGGTTCTCCAAAACAGGCGGCGGCACTGTCCGGGAATCCATCTAAACTTACAATAAATTCGCCCTCAGGATGCTCATTTTTTAATTCACCAAGTGTTTTTCCCATGTCATTAAAAAATGCAGGTTTACTATCATCTGGAATTCCCGTCGATACGCCATTCTCCGTAATGTTAGAGTCTTCTGACGTTTGGTCGCCGGTGGCTGCAGGTGTACAAGCAGAAAATGCAAATAATATAAGCAAAAACATGATTGCAATGGCTGCGTTTCGTTTCATATGAATCTCCATTCCGCGATATTCTTATCGCTTCTTTCGCAAATAGTGCAGCATCACCCATTTTTCTTATGCCATTCCTCGATGGCTGCCATGCGCTCCCGCACCCGAGCCTCCGTTCCCTGACTGGTAGGGCGGTAATACCTGCGATCCTGCAAGGCTTCCGGCAAGCACTTCATATTCGTGATCTTATCCTCCGTGTCGTGGGCGTACTGGTATCCCGCGCCATACTCCAGTTCCTTCATGAGCTTGGTGGGCGCGTTGCGAATCTGTAAGGGAACCGGCTCCGCCATCCCCTTGATCGCATCCTTTTTCGCCATTTCATATGCCATGTACAGCGCATTGGACTTGGGCGCCAACGCCATATAGGTCACCGCATGGGTCAGGTGAACGCTGCACTCCGGCATGCCGATAAAATGGCAAGCCTGATAAGCCGCTACGGCGATTTCCAGCGCCCGGCTGTCGGCCATCCCTATGTCCTCACAGGCAAAGCGGGTGACGCGCCGGGCAATGTACAGCGGATCCTCGCCGCCCTCCAGCATCCGCGCCAGCCAGTAGATTGCCGCGTTGACATCGCTGTTTCTCATGGATTTATGCAAAGCGGAAATCAGGTTGTAATGCTCCTCGCCATTTTTATCGTATAATAACGATTTTTTACTGGTACACTGCTCCAGCGTCTCCATGGTTACCGTAGTGGTTCCATCATCGCTGACGTCGCCGTTTAAGACCACCATTTCCAGTGTATTCAACGCCGTTCGGGCGTCTCCGTTGGCGAAATTAGCGATCATGTGCAGCATATCCTGTCCGATCACCACATTCTGATTGCCAAATCCTCTGGGACTTTTCAGCGCGTTTTCCATCAGCTCCACCAGATTTTCCGCTGTCAGCGACTGCAATACGAATACCTTGCAGCGGGACAGCAAAGCCGAATTGATTTCAAACGAAGGATTCTCCGTAGTAGCCCCGATGAGAATGATGCTTCCCTTTTCCACAAAGGGGAGAAACGCATCCTGCTGCGCCTTGTTGAAGCGATGGATCTCGTCCACAAACAAAATCGTCTTTTCGCCCATGAGGCGGTTTCCTTCGGCGCGACCCATGACCTCTTTGATCTCTTTGATGCCGCTGGTGACGGCGCTGAAATCGATGAAATTGGCCTTCGTCTTTCGGGCGATGATCCGCGCCAGCGTGGTCTTTCCCACTCCGGGAGGTCCCCAGAAGATCATGGAAGATACCTGATCACGGTCGATCAACTG
>CANEEC010000095.1 GCA_947426455.1 uncultured Clostridia bacterium
AGCCAAAGACAGTTCAAATTTATCTAAATTAGCGGTGATTTCCCCCACGGCGCTGTTGATGGTGGACAAGATCCACTTGTCCTCATCCTTTAAGGCCAGCTTGGCCGCGTCGCCCCCGGCCATAGGCCTGAAGTTTCCTTCTTCATCCTGTAAATTCATAATGGTGAACCGAGAAGCGTTCCACAGCTTGTTGGCAAAGTTTCTGGCGGATTCCAGCTTGTCCATCTTAAAGCGCATATCGTTTCCGGCGGTAATGCCCGAAAGCAGCATGAAGCGCAGCGCATCTGCACCGTACTGGTCGATGATCTCCAGTGGATCGATGCCGTTGCCCAGAGACTTGCTCATCTTACGGCCTTCGGCGTCGCGTACCAGGCCGTGCACATATACATATTTAAAGGGCGATTCTCCCATTTCCTCCAGACCGGAGAACACCATCCTTACAACCCAGAAGAAGATGATGTCGTATCCCGTAACCAAAACGTCGGTGGGATAGAAGTAGTCCAGATCTTCCGTCTTTTCCGGCCATCCCAGTGTGGAAAACGGCCACAGAGCGGAGCTGAACCAGGTGTCCAGCACGTCCTCATCCTGATGGAAATGAGTCTTTCCGCACTTGGGGCAGACCTTCGGCATTTCCGCCGCAACCACCATCTCGCCGCAGTCGTCGCAGTAGTAGGCGGGAATTCTGTGTCCCCACCACAGCTGGCGGGAGATGCACCAGTCGCGAATCTCCTCCAGCCAGTTGAGATAGATCTTTTCAAAGCGATCGGGTACGTGGGTCAGAAGTCCCTTTTTGGCAACCTGGATGGCCGGCTTTGCCAGCTCTTCCATGGCCACGAACCACTGGTCGGAAATCATGGGTTCGATGACGTTGTGGCACCGATAGCACTCTCCGGTAGGGATGACCTTTTCTTCGATCTTCACCAGATAACCGGCGGCCTCCAGATCGGCCACCCAGGCCTTCCGGCATTCGTAGCGATCCATGCCCTGATATTTTCCGGCCAATTCGTTCATGGTGGCGTCGGGATTGATGCAGCTCAGCTGTTCCAGCTGATGTCTCTGACCTACTTCAAAGTCGTTGGGGTCGTGAGACGGCGTAATCTTTACGGCGCCGGTACCCTTTTCCGGATCGGGATAGCTGTCGGCGATGATGGGAATCTCCCGCCCTACCAGCGGCAGGATGACCTTCTTGCCCACCATGTCCTTATATCTCTCGTCGCTGGGATGCACCGCGATGGCCACGTCGCCGAACATGGTCTCCGGACGGGAGGTGGCAACGACGATGCCCTCGCCGCCGTCGGCCGCGGGATAGCGGAAGTACCAGTACTTTCCGTTTTTATCCTCGTGTTCTACCTCCGCGTCGGACAGGGACGTGCCGCAGACAGGACACCAGTTGATGATGCGGTTGCCCTTGTAGATCAGACCTTTGTTGTACAGGCGAATGAAGTGCTCCACCACGGCCTTATTGCAGCCCTCGTCCATGGTGAACCGCTCTCTGTCCCAGTCGCAGGAACTGCCCAGCTTGCGGATCTGCTTGTTGATCCGTCCGCCGAATTCCTCTTTCCACGCCCAGGCGCGCTTCATAAATTCATCGCGACCCAGTTCTTCTTTCGTCTTTCCTTCTTCCTTGCGAATCTTTTCCACCACCTTCACTTCGGTGGCGATGCTGGCGTGATCCGTTCCGGGAAGCCACAGAGCGCTGTAACCCTGCATTCTCTTCCAGCGGGTCAGCACGTCCTGCAATGTCTGATCCAGCGCGTGACCCATGTGCAGCTGACCGGTGATGTTGGGCGGCGGCATGACGATGGTGAAGGGTTTTTTGTCCTTGTCCACCTCCGCATGAAACGCCTTGTTCTGTTCCCAGGATTGATAGATGCGATCCTCAAACTCCTTGGGATTGTATGTCTTCGCCAAATTCTTTTCCATTGATCTTCCGTTCCTTTCCGTAAAATAATAATTCCGTCCCAAAACCTGCGTTTTAAAGGACGGAATGTTCCGCGGTACCACCTTTATTCCTTCGCTTAATAAAATGACCGCCGCACGGCTTTACACTGGCCGCGCCGTACGGCCTGCGAAGGCTCTCATTTGATGATGCGCTCCAAAGCAACCTTCATCGACAGGGACCGGTAAAACCTCTCAGCCTGGGGTTTTTTCTCTTCTCCCGGTGTACTTCGACTACTCCTCTTTTTCATCGCGCCTATTCAGTTATGCGTTTTCAGAACGATTATCTTTTATTCTACCAAAAAACCCTTCTCTGTCAACCCATTGATCGCAATTTCATCAATGAATTTTCTCTCACTTAGCGGCGAAATACTTCACTAAAAAGGAGCGGCGATGAATGGGACTGACGCCCTGCCGATCCAGACCTTCGTAGTGAGCCTTCGTCCCGTATCCCTTGTTCTGGGCAAACCCGTAGCCGGGATACCGGCTGTCGTACTCCACCATCATCCGGTCTCTGGTCACCTTTGCCAGAATGGAAGCCGCCGCGATGGAAACGCTGGATGCGTCGCCCTTGACGATGCCCGTCTGGGGAATGTCCACCTCCGCAAGCGTCAACGCGTCGATAAGGACGTGATCCGGCCGCAGGGACAGACCGCCGACGGCCTGCACCATGGCCTCCTTTGTCGCCTCCAATATATTGATCTCGTCAATGCGCTTTTCGTCCACCATACCGATGGCATAGCAAACCGCCCTTTCCCGAATGACGTCGAACAGCTCCTCCCTCTTTTTTTCCGACAGCTTCTTGGAATCATCCACGCCCAGCACGTCGAAATCCGCAGGCAGAATCACCGCCGCCGTCACCACCGGTCCCGCCAGCGGGCCGCGTCCCACCTCGTCCACACCGGCGATGTACCGCGCGCCCCGGGAATACAAGTCGTTTTCATACCGCATCATTTCCGTCAGGCGCTGTCTTTGTTTTTCCAATCTCTCCTGCTTTGTCATATCGCTTTCCTCTTTTTCCCGTTTTTATTTTTCCATTCTCCAGAGGGTCGTTCGGCTGACGCCCAGAATTTCCGCCACCTGTCCTTTATTGTATCCGAGGCAATTCTGAAGGTCGGCAGCCAGAGTCCTCATCGCTTCTCCGCAAAGAGGCGGCTTGCCCGGCGCAAATCCATGCTGTGTCAAAATATCCTGCAAAAGCCGTTCCCTTCCGATGGCCCGCACCAAATTCCTGCGAACAGCCGTCCCATCCTGCCGGGGCATCTGACCGGCATACAGGCAAAACCGTTCGCAGACATTTTCCAGCTCCCTCACATTGCCCGGCCAGGAATAGCGCCGAAGCAGCGTCGCCGCCGTTTCATCCAGGGCGGCGTCTGTTCCCATCAAACTGCCGTGCCGCCGCAGAAAGCTGTAAAACAGCTCAACCGCATCATCTCCCCGCTCCCGCAGCGGCGGAAGGTGCAGTTCCAACACCTTCAGCCGATACAGCAAATCCCTTCGAAACAGCTGTTCATCCTCTAAAATCGCATACCGGTTGGTCGCCGCAATGACGCGGGCGTCAAAGGGATACATTCGTTCACCGCCGATTCGCATCACTTCTTTTTCCTGAAGGGCGCGCAGCAGCCGAGCCTGCAGCGGAAGGCTCACCTCGCCGATTTCATCCAAGAATATGGTCCCGCCGTCGGCAAGCTCAAAGATTCCCATTTTTCCGCCTCGTTTACTTCCGGTAAAGGCTCCCTCCTCATAGCCGAATAATTCGCTTTCCAACAGGCTTTCAGGAAGAGCCGCGCAATTGATGGCCACGAACGGTCCGCGCTTTCGATGGGAATGGTTGTGGATGCTCTGGGCAAACAGCTCTTTGCCTGTACCCGTTTCACCCATGAGCAAAATGCTGGCCTCCGATTGAGAAAACAGCTTCGCCTCGGCAATGGTCTCCTGAAGAATGCGGCTGGAACCGACGATGTGGTCGAACTGCGTTCTGGCCGAAAACTGTTTGCGCTTGTTTTTCTGCTCCTGTTCCACATTGTATTTGTGTTCGGCGTAACGGATTTGGGACAGCTCTTCCAAAATTTCAATGGCTCCGGTCACCTGATCGTCATGACGAATGCAAATTTGTTTTTGAAGATACATTTTGCCGCCCACCGTTTGGATGGAATTTTCCCGATCGATACCGGAGCTTTGCACCTGATCCAAAGTGCAGTCCGCCAGAGCCTGACCCACGGGAAGTCCCTTCACGGAGTGCGCCTGAACTCCGTAGGCTCGTTCTGCTCCGCTGTTAAAGGCGGCGATCCGCCCCGCTTCATCCGTAATCACAATGGAATTAGGCGTATAGCGAATCAGAGCGTCGGTCAGCTGGCTGCGGGAACGCTCTCTCCACATTTCCTTCACCAGCTTGTTCGCTTCTAAAATGGCGGTTTTTACCGTCTCCACGCCGGGATAGATCAGCACCGTTTCTTTTCCCATGCGTCGGCCGATCTCCACCGCATGTCCCGCGCCGATGATCACATCCGCGCCGCAGCGGGCGATGGCCTGATCCAAATCGTCGCCGGTGGAATAAGATACCACGGTCAGCTTCACTCCGGACAGCCGTTCTATCGTCTGAAAATCCTGATGCCCGTTTTCCTCCAGCACCACCACGGCAATGGATTTCCCCAGTTTTCTGGCTCGATGAATCGCCTGAAGATAATCGTAAGCGGAAATGCGAATCTCCACTACGGGAATATCGAACTGACGCTTGCAAAAATCGGCGTTGGAACCGCCGGCCACGATGCAGTCCACGCCGTCGAAAATCCTCTGCCGGATTTCTTCCACCATGGTTTCACTGAGTCCGTCTAAAACGGAAATGCGGATCTGTTCCTCTGCCAGATGCACCGCCGCTTCTTTTGTCAGGCGGTACAGGGGGCCGTAAGTCAGACAGAGTATACTGGTCTGCTTCATGATCGTCACCTCACAATGTTTTCAATAACAGCATACTTCTGATTTTTCAAAAGCGCAACGATTTTGTTTCATTTCTATCAATAAATTTTGTTTTGAAACAAATATGCCGTTTTCCCGGAATGAAATCGTTGAAATTCCGCGTTTCTTCTTTTGGCATATGTTTTGCATTAGTTAAAGGCAAACGTCCGGTATTCCACCGGCCAATCACATCTTCATCGCAAAAGCGGTCTTTAAAAAAAAGGAGGATTTCAAATGGATACACTGTTTTACAACGCCAAAATCGATACTCGCGATTGCCGCAGCACCGCAGCCGAGGCCATCGGTATCGCCGACGGCAACATCGTTTTCATCGGAACGAAAGAGGAGGGAGAAAAACTCAATCCCAAAGAAAAAATCGACCTGAAAGGCGCCTACGTCCTACCCGGCTTCTGCGATTCCCATCTGCACATGCTGAATTACGCCTTTGTCACCTCTGCTTACGCCATGTATGACGTGACCTCCATCAAAGAAATTCAGGAAACCGGCCGCCGCATGGCCGAAGAACGAAATCTGGCGAAAACGGGAAAATGGCTGTTTGGCCGCGGCTGGAACCAGGAGAGATTTACCGACGAAAAACGATACCTGACCAAGGAGGATCTGGACGCCATTTCCACCGAATTCCCCATCTTCTTCATCCGCACCTGCGGTCATCTGGCTACCGCTAACACGGAAGCTCTGAAACGCATTATGAAACTGGAAAAAACGAAAAATTATCTTCATTTCATCGATGAAGAAACCGGTATTCTGTTAGAGGCCAGCGTCAAGCTGGTTTACGACGCCATGACGCCGCCCACACAGGAAGAGGTGGAGGATCTGATCCAGCTGGCGGCTCGCGATCTGAACGCCTGCGGAATCACCAGCGTTCAGACGGACGACTTTCTCTCCCTTCCCG
>CANEEC010000096.1 GCA_947426455.1 uncultured Clostridia bacterium
ATCGGCGACGGCGCGCTGACGGGGGGCGTAGCCTACGAAGCGTTAAACTGTGCAGGAAGTTCCGAATCTCCCATGATCGTTGTGTTAAACGACAATGAAATGTCCATCGATGAAAATGTGGGAGGAATGTCCAACCATCTGAAAAAGCTCCGTACCTCCACCACCTATCTGGATTTCAAAAAGAAGATGAAATCCACCTTGATGAACATCCCCAAGGTGGGAGAAGGACTGTATTCCAGCGTGGAACACCTTCGCGATTCGCTGAAATACGCCATTGTGGATGGCGCCGTATTTGAGGAGATGGGATTTAAATACTTCGGTCCCATCGACGGCCACAACATCCACGATTTGATTGAAATTTTTACCCTGGTGAAGAACATGGAGCAGCCGGTGCTGATTCACGTGGTAACGAAAAAGGGAAAAGGATATCGGAACGCCGAGAAAACGCCGGATAAATTCCACGGAATCGGCCCCTTCGATCTCACCACCGGGCAACCCTTGAACAAGCCTGTATACCCCAGTTATTCCAAGGTTTTTGGCCGTAAAATGCTGGAGCTTGCCCAGCGGGATTCCCGGGTAGTGGCCATCAGCGCCGCCATGGTAGAGGCCACGGGACTGCGAGCTATGGCTGAAAAATATCCTCAGCGCACCTTCGATGTGGGCATTGCGGAACAGCATGCGGTTTCTTTTGCCGCGGGTCTTGCCATCAGCGGTATGCGGCCGGTGGTGGCCATTTACAGCACGTTTTTACAGCGAGCCTTTGACGAAGTTCTCATCGATGTCTGCATGCAGAAGCTGCCGGTGATCTTCGCCATCGACAGGGCCGGAAACGTGGGAAACGACGGTGAAACCCATCACGGCCACTTTGACCTGTCCTATCTGTCGCTGATGCCCAACATGACGGTACTGGCTCCCAAGGACGGCGAGGAACTGGAAGATATGCTGGAATTTGCGCTGCTGCTTTCCGGTCCCTGCGCCATTCGCTTTCCTCGGGGTGAGGCAAAACCCATGGAGAATGTCCCCGTCATTTCCTCGCCGTTGATCTCGGGAGAACCTGAGATTTTGCGGTATGGAACGACAGTGGCTCTGTTTTCTGCGGGACGTATGTCTGATATTGCCCTTGCGGCGGCGGAGCTGCTTTCGCAGAAGGGAATCGAAGCTGCGGTGATCAACGCGCGCTTCGTGAAACCTCTGAACGTCTCCGCTTACCGCCGCCTTCTGGAAAGCGGAATTTCTTTGGTGACTTTGGAGGATAACACGGAAAAGGGCGGTTACGGATCTCAGGTCAGCGATTTGATGGAGGCGTTGGAACTGCACAATCCATGTCTGCGCATCGCCTGGCCGGACGAATTCGTCAGTCACGGTTCTACGGAGCAGTTGATGAAGAAATACAGATTGGATGCACAAGGCATTGCAGAAAGGGTGGAACGCTTCCTTGAAAGAGAAAGACAGGCTTGATATACGATTGGTAAACGACGGTTATTTTCCGTCCAGAGAACGAGCCAAGGCCGCCATCATGGCGGGACTGGTGTTCGTCAACGGGCAGATCAGCGACAAGGCGGGTACGATGATCGCTTCGGACGCTGAAATTACGGTGAAAGGGGATACCTGTCCCTACGTCAGCCGGGGCGGTTTGAAGCTGGCCAAGGCCATGGAAGTGTTTCCCATCCGGTTGGAGAATGCGGTCTGCATGGACATCGGCGCTTCCCACGGCGGTTTTACCGACTGCATGCTGCAAAACGGCGCTGCAAAGGTGTATGCGGTGGACGTAGGATACGGCCAGCTGGACTATAAGCTGCGAAGCGATTGCCGCGTAGTCAATATGGAAAAGACCAACATCCGCTACATTGATTCTGAGAGCATCGAGCCTCTGGATTTCGTCAGCGTTGACGTGTCGTTTATCTCCTTGAAGCTGGTGCTTCCGGTAGCCTATTCCCTGATGAAGGAGGGCGCATGTTCGGTGTGTCTGGTCAAACCCCAATTTGAGGCGGGCAGAGAGCAGGTGGGGAAAAACGGTATCGTAAGGGAGCAGAAGACCCATTTGCAGGTGTTGAAAAATGTGGGAGATTATGCGCTGGAGACGGGATTTTCCATCGAAGGGGTGGATTTTTCGCCGGTGAAGGGCGCCAAGGGAAACATCGAATACCTGATGTTTTTGAAAAAACCCGCGTTTCATGAAGAACGGAATCAAGAGCAGGAGCGGAAGGAATTCGCCGCTTTGGCGCAGACCATCGTTTCCGGTTCCCATGAGACGCTGGATGAGTGAGGGATATGTATGGCATTGACACCAATGATGAAACAGTACCTTGAAATCAAGGAAAATTACAAGGACTGCATTTTATTTTTCCGGCTGGGCGATTTCTATGAGATGTTCTTCGACGACGCCATCGTCGCATCAAAGGAAATGGAAGTCACACTGACGGGAAAGAGCTGCGGAGAAGCAGAGCGGGCGCCCATGTGCGGCGTTCCCTATCACGCCGCGGATACATATATCGGACGGTTGGTGGAGAAGGGTTACAAGGTGGCCATCTGCGAACAGATGGAGGATCCGGCCACCGCCAAAGGCATCGTCAAGCGGGACGTGATCCGCATCATCACTCCGGGAACGGTGCTGAGTCCCACCATGCTTTCGGAAAATGAAAACAACTATCTGGCCTCCATTTTCATGGCGGAAACCGGAGCCGGGTTGGCATACTGCGACATTTCCACCGGCGAGGTGTACGCCACCCGTTTGACGGGTCAGGATGTGCAGGAGCGGCTTTTAAACGAACTGGTTCGCATTAAGGCCAGAGAGATCATACTGAATCCCCAGGCGCAGGAGTATCAGATCTGCGACCAGATTCGCGTTCATCTGGACACCTACACCAGCTTTTTAGCGGAGAGCCTGTACGACGAAGGACATTCGGAAAAACTGGTGCTGTCCCAGTTTCAAACCGGCTCTCTCACAGGGCTGGGACTTGCTGGTGCGCGGGAAGCCGTTTTGGCTTTGGGCGCGCTGCTTTCCTATCTGTTTGAGACACAGAAGCAGGATCTGTCGCATTTAAGCCGGGTTCAGATCTACGATACGGGGCATCAAATGTCTCTGGACAAGGCCACTATCAAAAATCTGGAGCTGACGGAAACCCTGTTTGAAAAAAAGGTGCAGGGGTCACTTTTGGGAGTTTTGGACAAGACTCATACGGCCATGGGTTCCCGTAAGATGAAGCAGTGGCTGAGAGAGCCGCTGAATACCCTGTCTGACATTCAAAACCGGCTGGACGCGGTAGAAGTCCTGGTGAACGACGTATTGACCAGAAATCAGCTGAAAGAGGCTTTAAAAAAGATCTATGATCTGGAACGGCTGTCCGGCCGCGTCGCCTGCGGAAACGCCAACGGCAAGGATCTGATCGCCCTGAAAAATTCCGTGTACATGCTTCCGGAGATCCGCGCCTGTCTTGAGGATGCGGCCGAAAGCACACTTCTGAGCCGCATGGAACAGGAATTGGATACTCTGGAGGAAATCTACGAAAGCATTGAGCGCGCCATCGTGGAGGAACCGCCGTTTTCCGTCAGAGAGGGCGGCCTGATTCGAGAAGGGTATTCTTCGGAGCTGGATCAGCTAAAGGCCTCCATTCGGGACGGCCAGCAGTGGATCGCCGGATTGGAGGGCGGCGAACGGGAGCGCACTGGAATTAAAAACCTGAAGGTTGGCTTCAACAAGGTCTTCGGCTACTATTTGGAAGTGACAAAATCCAATTACGACCTGATTCCTGAAAATTACATTCGCAAGCAGACGCTGGTCAACTGCGAGAGGTTCATCACTCCGGAATTGAAGGAAGTGGAATCCACAGTTCTCAATGCGGAGGTGAAAATCAACCAGATGGAATACGATCTGTTTTCCGCTCTGCGAAAAGAGATTCAGGGGATGATTCCCCGCATTCAGAAAACTTCCTCCATCGTGGCGGAACTGGACGTTTTGACGGCCTTTGCCGAGGTTTCTGCAAGGCTGGGTTATGTCAAGCCTCAGGTGAACGACAGTCGGGAAATCCGGATTCTCCGGGGACGACATCCCGTCATCGAACAGATGATTGCCGACGGCATGTTCGTTTCCAACGATACGTACTTAAATGGCCAGGACAGCTCCATGCTGCTGATCACCGGTCCCAACATGGCGGGAAAATCCACCTATATGCGCCAGACAGCGCTGATCGTACTCATGGCGCAGGCCGGCTGCTTCGTACCGGCGCAGGAGGCCAGCATCGGCATCGTGGATCGCATCTATACCCGCATCGGCGCGTCGGACAACCTGTCTCAGGGACAGAGTACCTTCTTTGTGGAGATGAGCGAGTTGGCTTACATCCTCAACACCGCCACTTCGCGAAGTCTGGTGATTTTGGACGAAATCGGCCGTGGAACCAGCACCTACGACGGCCTTTCCATCGCCTGGGCGGTGGTGGAATACCTCTGTTCCGAGAAACAGAAAATCCGAACGCTGTTCGCCACCCATTATCACGAATTGACCGCTCTGGAGGAGAGCATTCCCGGCGTGAAGAACTTGAATGTGGATGTCAGCGACGAACACGGAAACGTGGTCTTTCTCCACCATATCGTGGAGGGAAGCGCCAGCCGCAGCTACGGAATTCACGTGGCGAAGCTGGCCGGTGTTCCCGCGGCGCTGCTTCGGGCGGCGGAGCAGAAGCTGCAAAAGTTAGAGGAAAGCGGCGCGCAGATTCACCTTTCCGGCATCGGCGAATTTTTGCCGTCAGAGAAATCTCTGACAGCGGAGACTCCCGGGGAGAAAACCGGCGGAAAGGTAAGGGAAGAAGCGCCTGTGCAGATGTCCCTTTGGGACGTTGCAGCAAGTCCCGTGATTCAACGGATTCGCCAGCTGAATCTCATGGAAATTACGCCCTCCAAGGCCTTTGAAATCCTGGAGGAACTGCAAAAGGAGACGGAAAAGCTATGAACCGTAAACTGCCCGCTGAAATTCATACGTTACCGAAACACGTAGCGGATCAGATCGCCGCCGGAGAGGTGGTGGATCGTCCTTTATCCATCGTGAAGGAATTGATGGAAAACGCCATCGATGCCGGAGCAACTGCTATCACTGTGGAGATCAAAAACGGCGGAAAGACGTATATCCGCGTTACCGACGACGGCTGCGGAATCCAGCGGGAGCAGGTGACGCTGGCCTTTCAGCGTCACGCCACTTCCAAGATCGCCACAGCGCAGGATCTGGATACCATCAACACCTTGGGATTTCGCGGCGAGGCTCTTGCCAGCATCGCGGCGGTTTCTTTCGTGGAAATGGTCACAAAACCCGTTGAGGCGAAGGCAGGTGTCAAGCTGCGGCTTCAGGGCGGCGAAGTCATGGAGCAAAGCGACACGGGATGTCCCGACGGAACCACCATCATTGTCACCAGCCTGTTTTACAACACGCCGGCACGGTTGAAATTCCTCAAGGGTGATAATACGGAAAGCTCTCTGATCATCGATTTCGTGTCGAAAATGGCGCTGGCCTATTCCAAAGTGAAGATCCGCATGATCAACAACGGAAACATCCTGTTCAATACGCCGGGAGGCGGACAGATTTACAATAATATCCTTACCATCTACAGCAAGGAGACGGGACAGAAGCTGCTGCCCCTTTCCGTGGATAACGGCTCCATGTTTTTGGAGGGGTACGTGTCAGATCCATCCTACAGCAAGACTAACCGGAAACAGCAGATTTTCTTCGTCAACGGACGCTACATCCAAAGCCGTCTT
>CANEEC010000097.1 GCA_947426455.1 uncultured Clostridia bacterium
CCGGTGGATAAAGAAAACGCTGCGGCTGATTCTCCTGCTACTCGGTGTCAGCGCAGCGGCTTTTGCGCTGGTTTCCCTGTCGCCCATCGATCCTTTACAGACCAACGTGGGGCAGGTGGCGCTGGGTTCCATGAGCGCCGAACAGGTGGAAACCCTTCGCCGGTATTACGGCGTGGACGTACCGGCCGCCCAGCGATTTTTAAACTGGGCAGCCGGAATTCTCCACGGCGATTTCGGAACATCCCTGATCTATCGCCGTCCGGTGCTTGCGGTCATAGGAGAAAAGCTGGCCTATTCCCTGGGATTGATGGCCTTCGCCTGGGTGATCAGCGGCGTGGCGGGATTCGCCCTGGGCGTGATTTCCGGTACGAAAAAAGGCGGAATCGCCGATCGCGCCATTACCGGCGGGGCGCGGTTGATTTCGGGAACGCCGTCCTTTTGGCTTGCCTTGGTATTTCTCATGGTATTTGCGGTGAAGCTGGGATGGTTTCCCGTGGGACTGGCGGTACCTATAGGAGTAGCGGCCGATCAGGTGAGTTTGGGAAGCCGCATCGCTTGTGGGGTGCTTCCGGCGCTGACGCTGTCCGTTACAGGAATGTCCAATATCATTTTACATACCCGGGAAAAGATGGTGCAGGTGATGGAAAGCGATTACGTGCTGTTTGCCAGGGCCAGAGGAGAGAAAACCGGTTCCATCGTCCTTCGCCACGGACTGCGCAACGTCATTCTGCCGGCCATGACGCTGCAATTTTGTTCTATCAGCGAAATTTTAGGAGGATCGGTGCTGGTGGAGCAGGTCTTTTCCTATCCGGGACTGGGACAGGCGGCAGTCAACGCAGGCCTCGGCGGCGATGTTCCTCTGCTTCTGGGAATCACCGTGATCAGCGCCATCTTGGTTTTCGGCGGCAACCTGGCGGCCGACCTCCTGTACGGTGCGGTGGATCCGCGGATGCGAAAGCGGGGTGAACGCGGATGAGGACAGAGAGTATGTTTCAAAGCCGGCGGGGTCGGACGCTCTTGGGAATCGCGCTGGCATGCGGAGCTTTGCTCCTGTTGTGCATCGCGGGAATCCTCTGGAAAGAGGATTCTCTGGTCACCGACCTGTCACAGAAAAATTTGTCCCCCAGCGGCCAGCATTGGTTCGGAACCGATTTTCTGGGCAGGGACATGTTTGTCCGTACGGTGGTGGGACTGTCCCTCAGCCTTCGGCTGGGCGTTTTGACGGCGGGAATCAGCGCCCTTTTGGCGGCGCTGCTGGGCATTGGCGCGGCGGTGCTGGGAAAAGCGGCGGATGCGGCGGTCAGCTGGCTCATCGATCTGGTCATGGGAATTCCCCACATCCTTCTGCTGATTCTGATTTCTTATGCGGCGGGAAAGGGATTTTTCGGTGTGGCGATAGGCATTGCCCTGACCCACTGGACGTCTTTGGCGCGATTGCTGCGGGGAGAGGTTTTGCAGCTTTCGGAAAGCACCTACGTAAAGACGGCGAAGAAGCTGGGACACGGCTCGGGGTATATTGCCAGGGTTCACATGATTCCCCACATCCTTCCCCAGTTTTTTACGGGTTTGCTTCTGTTGTTTCCCCATGCGGTGCTCCATGAAGCCAGCATCACCTTTCTGGGGTTTGGACTGACGCCGGAACAGCCGGCCATCGGCATCATTTTATCCGAGAGCATGAAATACCTGTCCATGGGGTATTGGTGGCTCAGCGTGCTACCGGGAGCGCTGCTGGTGATGGTGATTCTGCTGTTTTATTGGCTGGGTCAGAACGTCTGCGCGCTGTTAGACCCGGCCAGCGTACATGAATAACGGAAGAAAGGAACAAGGGATGCTTTCCATCAGAGATTTGTCCATTGAATTCGTTCAATATGAGAGGGGGCTGCGCCGCAGGGTCACTCATCCCGTGCAGCATTTGCATTTGGAGGTCAGAGCTGGGGAGATGGTGGCCGTGGTGGGCGCCAGCGGTTCGGGAAAGAGCCTGTTAGCTCATGGAATTTTAGGAATATTGCCTTATAACGCCATCGTGTCCGGAAGGATAGAATACGATGGGGAGGAATTGACTGCGGCGCGGGTACAGGCGCTGCGGGGGAAGGAAATCTGTCTCGTTCCCCAGGGAATTTCCTGGCTGGATCCGCTGATGAAAGTGGGTGCGCAGCTGGAAAACGGCAGGAAGGGCAAGGAACGCAGGAAACGGTGCATCGGCGCGCTGCAGCGCTACGGTTTGGGGGAGGAAGTGACGACGCTGTATCCCCATCAACTATCCGGTGGTATGGCGCGGCGGGTGCTGCTCTGCACGGCTGCGGTGGAACGCCCGCGGCTGATTGTAGCCGACGAGCCGACGCCGGGACTGCCTCTTGCGCGGGCGCGGGGCATTTTGGGACATCTGCGGGAACTGGCGGAGGAGGGTGCGGCGGTACTGTTGATCACTCATGACGTGGAGCTGGCGCTGGAATTCAGCCATCGTATCGGGGTGATGTTTGAGGGCGCCGTCATCGAGGAGACTGCGGCGGAGCGGTTTCCTCGATGGGAGAGCTTGCAGCATCCCTACGCCAGGGCGCTGAGCCGGGCGCTTCCCTGCAATGAATTCTTCGGAGGTGGCGCGAAATGATGTTAGAGGCGAAGGACGTCAGCTTTGGCTACGGTCAGGGAACGGACATTCTGCGCAGGGTCAATTTGAAACTGGAAAGCGGACAGCGGCTGGGACTGATGGCGGACAGCGGTTATGGAAAGACCACGCTGTGCCGTCTGCTGGCGGGATACGAAAAACCCCGGCGGGGTGAGGTTTTGTTGGATGGAATTCCTCTGGCCGAATGGGAGCGAAGAAGCGGCGGCTACTGTCCGGTGCAGCTTTTATGGCAGCATCCCGAACAGGCGGTGAATCCGCGGCGAACGCTGGAAACGGTCATCCGGGAGGGCGACCGCGTTGCGCCATACATTTTGGAGGGTCTGGGGATTCAAAAACAGTGGCTTCGGCGCTATCCCGGCGAACTGTCCGGCGGCGAACTGCAGCGGTGCTGTATCGCCCGGGCGCTGGGGGAACGAACCCGGTTCCTGTTGGCCGACGAGATGACGGCGATGTTAGATCTTATCGCCCAAAGTCAGATCTGGACGTTTTTGCTTGAAGAAGTGAAGCGGCGCGGATTGGGATTGCTGGTGGTCAGCCATTCTCAGACGCTTTTGGAACGAGTTTGCGAGCATATCGTTTCACTGGAAGAAATCGACGGATAGGAGGCAGAAATGGAAATCAAAGAGTTGCTGCAGGGGGTAAAAGACGGAAGGGTGAGCGTTGCGGAGGCGGAACGGACGCTTGCGAATCTGCCCTATGAGGATTTGGGTTACGCCAGGCTGGATCATCATCGAGCCATGCGCTGCGGCTTTCCGGAGACGGTGTTCTGCCAGGGAAAGGCCGACAAATTTTTAGTGGAAATCTACCGCCGTCTGTTGGAAAAGAATGAAGCGGTGCTGGGAACACGCGCAACGGAGCATCAATACCGGCTGGTGCGGGAGACCATTCCCGATGTGGAGTACGATCCCATATCGCGAATTCTGAAGGTGGAGCGGTCGCCCCGGCCGAAAAAGGGTTGTGTGGCGGTTTGCAGCGCCGGAACGGCGGACGTTCCCGTGGCGGAGGAAGCGGCGCAGACCGCAGAATTTTTCGGCTGCCAAGTGGAACGCATCTACGATGTGGGCGTGGCCGGACTTCACCGGCTTCTGGCGCAGCGGGAACGGATCCGCCGGGCGAACTGCGTGATTGCCGTGGCGGGAATGGAAGGCGCTTTGGCTACGGTCATCGGCGGCCTTGTGGAGCATCCGGTGATCGCTGTCCCCACCTCCGTGGGTTACGGCGCCAGCTTTCAGGGTTTGTCGGCGCTGCTGACCATGCTGAATTCCTGCGCCAACGGCGTCGGCGTGGTGAACATCGACAACGGTTACGGCGCGGCGTATCTGGCGGCGCAGATTAACGGACTTGCTGCGGGTGAGGTGCAGAATAGCGGAGTTGCCGCGGATGCAGCACAGCACAACGAATTTGTCACAGATGGGACGAGGCTCGGTGAGCCTGTTGAAGACGCGGCGAAACAGGAGGGATGATATGAAGGAAGAACGGATATTGTATTTGGAGTGCTATTCCGGAATCAGCGGCGATATGACGGTGGGAGCGCTTTTGGATCTGGGAATCGACTGCGATAAGGTGAAGCGGGCGCTGGACAGTTTGGGTGTGGAGGGATATCATCTCCACTTCGGCCGTCAGAAGAAGTGCGGCATTGACGCCTTCGATTTTGATGTGCATCTGGAGGACGGGCAGGCGGCTGGCCAAGACCATGGCGACTGCGGTCACGATCACGACCATGACCATTCACACGGTCACGGCCACACCCATGACCATTCGCACGACCACGCCCACGGCCATGTTCACCGCAATCTTTTCGATATTCTGCAAATCATTGAGCGGCTGCAGGCGCCGGAACGGGCGAAAGAGCTGGCGCGCCAAATGTTTCAGATCGTTGCAGAAGCGGAATCCAAGGCGCACGGCCTGCCCGTGGAAGAAGTCCACTTTCACGAGGTGGGAGCGGTGGATTCCATCGTGGATATTGTAGCGACGGCGGTCTGTGTGGATCTGCTGGATGTGGATAAGGTGATCGTGTCGCCTTTGCACGAGGGACGGGGGTACGTAACGTGCCAGCATGGAACTATGCCGGTTCCTGTTCCCGCTACGGCAAACATTGTGGCGGCGCACCATTTGCAGATGATACTCACCGACAATCAGGGAGAGATGGTAACGCCCACCGGCGCAGCCATTGCCGCGGCGCTTCACTGCGGGGAAGAACTGCCGGAGGGATATCGCATCGAGAAAATCGGTCTGGGCGCGGGAAAGAAAGACTTCGCAAACGCTAATATCCTGCGGGCGATGCTGCTTGTGGCAACGGCGGCAGAACGCCGGATGGTAAAGCTGGAAACCAACCTGGACGACTGTACCGGCGAAGCTATGGGCTTTGCCATGGAACTCCTGCTGGAAGCGGGGGCCGCCGACGTTTGGTATCAGCCCATTTTCATGAAGAAAAACCGCCCGGCATACATGCTTTCGGTGCTTTGCGGTGAAGATCAGATCGAAGACATGGAGGATATCATCTTCCGCCACACCACCACCATTGGCATTCGCCGCTATCCCGTGGAGCGCACGGTGCTTCCCCGGGAAATTCGGGATGTGGAAACGCCCTGGGGAATGGCGCAGGTGAAGGTGTGCCAAAGAAAAGAAGGAGAGGCAGTTTATCCGGAATACCGCTGCGTCAGCGAAATCTGCCGCAAGGAAGGCCTGCCTTTCGGCGAGGTGTATCGCGCTTTGATGAATTGCTTCCAGGAGAAAAAGAAATGACGAAAGAAATGGAAACGGCGGAAAAACTGCAAAGTCGCATGAGACAGTACGCATCGGAGGGGGATGTGTGCGTAGCCTTTTCCGGCGGCGTGGACAGCAGCGTGCTTCTGGCGTCGGCGGTGAGGGCGGCAAAGGAAACGGGCGGCCGGGTTTATGCGGTCACCTTTCACACGCGCCTTCACGGCGCAGGGGACCTTCAGGCGGCAAAGGCGGTGGCTTTGGAGCTGGGAGCCGTTCACCGGGTAATTTCGGTGGACGAACTGTCCCAGGCCGGAATTGCGGACAATCCCCCCAACCGTTGCTATCTCTGTAAAAAGGCACTGTTCAC
>CANEEC010000098.1 GCA_947426455.1 uncultured Clostridia bacterium
GATTATGAAGCCTTAGAATTAGAATAGTTTATGAAACAAAAAAACATACATAACAGCCGGCGCTATTTCTGTTGCCGGCTGTTTTCTCATGGTGGCGTTTCCCGAAATCGCCATGAACGGATGCGGGGCGGGGTTCAATCTCTTCGTGGGAACCGTGCTGCCCACGCTGTTCCCCTTCTTCGTGGCGGTGAATTTCATGATCCGCCTGGGGATTCCCGAACGGATCGGGCGTCTGTTTGAACCGGTGTTTCGGCAAGTGTACGGTTGCGGCGGTATCGGCGCCTTCATCTGCATTCTCAGCATTTTTTCCGGCTATCCCATGGCGGCGAAGCTGGTGGGGGATTACTGCCGAAATCGGAGGATAACGCCGCTGGAGGGAAAGCGCATCCTGTCCTTTTCCTGCGTGTCGGGTCCTCTGTTCATTGTGGGAACCGTGGGGACGGCCATGCTGGGAAGCGCGGCCTGCGGCTATCTCATCGCTCTGGGACATTACGGTGCGGCGCTGATCAACGGACTTTTGTTCTGCCGCTTCGTTCTGCCGCAGGAGGAAAGCCGGCCGGCAGCTTGCGGTGTTTCGGCATTTCAGGCCGCGAAGACGACGGCGCGATCCGGTTCTTTAGCAAAGCGAAACGAATCGTTTGCCGAGGCAATCAGCGACGCCATATATGGCGCGTTCCGTTCGCTCGCGCAGATCTGCGGATATATTGTACTGTTTTCCATCGCTTCGGAGTTTCTGCAATTTTCCGGGCTGCTTGGGTTGCTTCCCGGCGCATGGAGCGGAGCGGCGGCAAAGGGAATTTTGGAAATGACCATGGGCTGCGATGCGGCGGCAGCGCTGACTGGTGTCAGCGGAGGATTTCAGCTGGCTTTATGCGCGTTCCTGCTGTCCTTCGGCGGACTTTCCATCGCGGGGCAATCCCTGTCCATGCTCAGCGAAAGCCGTATCGAAGGAAGCTATTACCTGTTTATGAAGTTCTGCCACGGCTGTCTGGCTGCGGCTTTGACCATGGGTCTGGCGCTTTTGGCGCAGAAGCTGGGATATCTGGACGTGACGGCGTCAGTGATCTACGGCTCGGATCATCAGGCGGTACAGGTGTTGGGCGGTATTCACAGCCTGATTTTTTCCGCACGCTCCGTCGCCGCGGCGGCCGGATTATCGGCGGCGCTGATTTTAGCGGATCGCATGGCGTTTCAGGTGCGGCGTCGCTTTTTACACCAAAGAGAAAAGAGAAGAAAAGAGAGTCTATGAGAACGGTAGGAATCATCGCGGAATACAATCCCTTTCACAACGGGCACAAATATCATCTAAAACAGGCCAAGGCCATCACCGGCGCGGAAACCAGCGTCGCCGTCATCAGCGGCGCGGTGACCCAGCGGGGAGAGGCGGCGCTCTGGGATAAATGGACGAGGGCGCAGATAGCTGTAGAAAACGGCGTTGATCTGGTGATAGAACTGCCCTATGCCTTTGCCTGCAACAGCGCGGAGGAATTCGCCCGGGGCGGCGTTTCCCTGTTAAATAGCCTGGGTTTTGTGACGGATCTGGTATTCGGCTGTGAAAGCGATCCCCAGACGGTGATCGCTGCGGCTCGGTTGTCGGCACAGCACGAGACGGAGTTTTCCGCTGCCTTGCAGGAGGGGTTACAGGCGGGACTTTCTTATCCAGCGGCCAGAAGTCAGGCGTTGACAAGGTTCTATCCCGGCGAAGGCGAGAAACCGTCGTGGGACAAACCCAACGACATTTTGGCGACAGAATACGTGAGACAGTTGGTTTTACAGGGATCGGATATTACGCCCCGGGGCGTAAAACGCAAGGGAAGCTACCACGATCAGGAAATTTCTGCGGGAAAACAGGGACAGGCCTTTTCCAGCGCCTCCGCTGTTCGGCTGGCATGGCGGGCAAAGCGGTTGGATCAGGTGGAGAAGGCCGTTCCCCCGGAGACGATGGCGGTGCTCGGGAAACTGCCGGCAAAGGAGAAACCCTCCTTGGACAGCCTGTTGCTTTATCGATTGCTCCAGTTGGAACCGGAGGGTTTGCGGGAAATCTACGGATGCGGCGAGGGATTGGAATACCGCCTGTGGAACGCTCTCCCCAAGGCCGGCAGCGCAGAAGAACTGCTGCGGCTTTCTGCCTCCGGACGGTATCCCACCGCCAGACTGCGGCGGCTTTGCATACACGCCCTGACGGGGATGAGCCGTTCTGACTTTGCCATTTTGAAGAAAGCCGCTATGGAAGGCGGGTTGTATATCCGGGTTTTGGCGTGTAATCAGAAGGGCGCTGAGCTGCTGCGGGGGATTAAATATAAAATTAAAACACCTGTTTATACTAATTTGAATCGACAGCTTTCCCTGGAAAAGAAGCGATTGGTCAGGGGAGAAGCGTCGATTTCCGGCGAATTCTCCGATTCGGCAACGCTTTCGCTGAAATTGGATATTCGAGCGGCAGACATCATGCGAATCGGAGAGGGAACCGCTCTGTATGACGGCTCGGATTTCGTAAAAACTCCTTATATTAGCCATAAAAATGAAAAAACCATAAAAAGTCCTTGAATTATGGGAAGGTTTCGGGATATAATGTGTTCAGCAATCTTTCATAGAATGTCTGAATTCTGTGCCCGCATCTTTGATGTGGGCATTATCTGCGATTCGGATATCGAAAAATAATGAACAAATGAATTGAAGGAGAACAGCAATGAAGGTATTAGTCATCAACTGCGGAAGCTCTTCCCTGAAGTATCAGGTGCTTCAGATGGAAAGCGAGACGCTGCTGTGCAAGGGACTGGTTGAAAGAATCGGCATTAAAGGTTCCGTTTTGAAGCACGAGAAGATCGGTCAGGACAAGTTCGTTTTGGAAGTTCCTATGAACGATCACAAGGACGCCATCGGCCACGTTTTGGACGCTATTGTAGATGAAAATCACGGTGTGGCAAAATCCATGGCGGAGATCGAAGCGGTGGGTCACAGAGTGGTTCACGCCGGTGAAAAATATGCCAGCTCCGTAAAGATTACGGAAGCGGTCATGCAGGCTTTGGAAGAGTGTACCGATCTGGCGCCTCTCCACAATCCTCCCAACATCCTAGGAATCCGCGCATGTCAGGAATTGATGCCCAACACACCCATGGTAGCCGTGTTCGACACCGCGTTCCATCAGACCATGCCGGCAGAATCCTATATCTACGCCATTCCTTACGAATATTATGAAAAGTACAAGGTGAGAAGATACGGTTTCCACGGAACCTCTCACAAGTACGTTGCGGAAAGAGCCGCAGCCATGCTGGGCAAGCCGCTGAACGAACTGAAGATCATCACCTGCCATCTGGGCAATGGCGCTTCCGTATCCGCAATTAAAAACGGCAAGTGCATCGATACCTCCATGGGTTTCACTCCGCTGGAGGGCCTGGTTATGGGAACCCGTTCCGGCGACATCGACCCGGCTATCGTTACTTACATCCGTCAGAAGGAAAACCTGCCCCAGGGTGAAATGAACAACATCCTGAACAAGAAGTCCGGTATTTTGGGAATCTCCGGAATCAGCAGCGACTTCCGCGACGTGGAAGCTGCCGCAGAGGAAGGAAACTACAGAGCGCAGCTGGCGGAAAAGGTATTCGCTCACAAGGTTCGTTTCTACATCGGTGCGTACTTCGCTGAGTTAAACGGCGCGGACGCCATCGTATTCACCGCAGGCGTGGGTGAAAATGACATGAACATGAGAGACGTTATCTGCCAGAACATGGATGCGCTGGGCGTGAAGATGGATCTGGTAAAGAACAAGGTCAGAGGCAAGGAGACCGTAATCAGCGCCGACGATTCCAAGGTGAAGGTTCTGTTGATTCCCACCAACGAAGAACTGATGATCGCAAGAGATACCGTAGCGCTGGCCAACGACTAAAAATTTACAAAATGTATTGACAAGCAGCAATGCAGACTATATAATTTAGTAGTTAGCGTTGAAGGGTGCCATTTGAGGACCTTAGACTGCGATATATATGAAGAACGTATTGAATTGAGCAAAGGAGGTGTCCACAATGGCAGTACCAAAGAGAAAAACTTCCAAGGCGAAGAGAAATTCCAGAAGAAGCGCAAATATGAAGATGTCTGCACCTGCATTATCCATTTGCCCTCAGTGCCACGAACCTAAGCTTCCCCATAGAGTATGCCCGAATTGCAATTACTATGATGGAAAAGCGGTCGTAGCTGAAGCGTAATGAATAGGTAAAAGATACGAAACTTTGCCGCGAAAAACCCTGTTGATTTCAACGGGGTTTTTTAGACTATGAAAAACATTTCGCAGCAGCTGATACAGAAAAGGAGATACCATGAGCAAGTTTGTAATCGAACCGTCTTTTTGGGAACTGTTTCCCCAGACGGAGGTTGGCGTAGTGATTGCCAAGGGAATCGATAATTCGGAAGAAAAAAATGAAGCTGTTCGTTCCGAACTGATTCAGCTTTTGAAAGACGCGAATCAAGAGGCGAAAAAGTACATTACTGCGCCTGTATTCAGCGAAAATCAGGTGATCAGCGTATGGAGAAAGGCCTTTCAAATGTTTAAGACGAAGAAGGGCGTCCGTTCCTCCATCGAAGCGTTGTTAAAACGAATTGAAAAGGGAAACGAAGTGGGAAGCATCAACCCGCTGGTAGATTTGTACAACTGCATTTCTCTGCGTTACGGCCTGCCCTGCGGCGGAGAGGATATCGACACCTTCGCAGGCGATCTGCGTTTGACCGTCACCCAGGGCGGGGATCGCTTTTTGGCTTTAGGCGACGAGGAATACGATGTAACGCTGCCCGGCGAGGTCTGCTATCTGGACGAGGAAGGCGCAGTCTGCCGCTGCTGGAACTGGCGAGACGGCCAGAGAACCATGCTCACCGAAGATACGAAGAATGCCATTTTGATCATGGAATCCGTGGATCCTGCCCGCAAAGAAGCGCTGGAAGCGGCCATCGCGGAGCTGTCCAAGTGGGTTCCCCAGTTTTTGGGCGGCGAAGCTACAGCGGTGATTTTGACAAAGGACAAGCCGGCGACCGATTGGTAGTTCGGCATCGGCGAATGGAGAATTTCATAATATTCAGCATGAAAAAACGCCAGAACCGGTGCTTGCCGGAACTGGCGTTTTCAATTAAGAACTCATGTCAACTCACTTCTGATCGGCGATCAGTCCGTAGCGGGTCATAACGTCCTTTAAACGCTGTATTGTAGCGTCGGAGGGTTCGCACAGGGGAAGCCGGTACTCTAAAGCGATGCGATCCATGAGCCAGAGAGCGGCCTTTACGGGGATGGGATTGACCTCGCAGAACAGGGCGTCGATCAGCTCCTTGTATTCCCGCTGCAGCTGGGCGGCCTCCTGGCAGCGTCCCGCAAACCAGGCGCAGGTCATATCGTGCATGACCTTGGGAATCACGTTTCCTGCGGTGGTTATGACGCCGCTGCCGCCCATGGCCATCACCGGAATCACATGATCGTCGTTTCCCGAATACAGGGCAAAGCCGTCGCTGCAATATCGGGAAATCTCCACGATTTGAGAGATGTTCCCCGAGGCTTCTTTGATGCCGCAGATGTTGGGATGGCGGGACAGAATTCCCACCGTATCGGGAGCGATGTTGACGCCGGTACGGGAGGAGACAGAATAGAGGATGACCGGTGTTTTCAACTCATCGGCAACGGTGATGTAATGC
>CANEEC010000099.1 GCA_947426455.1 uncultured Clostridia bacterium
GGACGATCGACGGCGATATGGCGGAAGTTCGACTGCATGGCGACGACGAAGCCGCGCGGCTGCGCGGTTGCCACAACTGACAAAAGGGTTGTGTCCGAAAGGACAGAATTTGACATATACAATACATAGAAATACAGGAGGTAAGAACATGGCTAAAAAACAATTTAAAGCGGAATCCAAGAGACTTTTGGATCTGATGATCAATTCCATCTATACGCACAAGGAAATTTTTCTGAGGGAGCTGATTTCCAACGCCAGCGACGCGATGGACAAGCTGTACTACAAATCCCTTGCCAGCGATAACACCGGCCTTTCCCGGGAGGACTTTCAGATTTTCCTGGAAGTGAACCGCGACGCCCGTACGCTGACCATTTCCGATAACGGTATCGGTATGACCAAAGAAGAACTGGAGAACAATTTGGGCACCATCGCCAAGAGCGGTTCCCTGCTGTTCAAAAACGAGCAATTGAAAAACGAGGAAGGCGAACAGCCCCAGGCGGATATCGACATCATCGGACAGTTCGGCGTAGGTTTCTACTCGGCGTTCATGGTGGCCGATAAGGTGACGGTGGTCAGCAAAGCCTTCGGCGAAGAACAGGCGTGGCAGTGGGAATCCACGGGAGCCGACGGCTACACCGTTTCTCAGGCGGAAAAGGACGGTCACGGTACGGAGATCACCCTGACATTGAAATCCAATACCGAGGATGAGGCCTATGACGAATTTCTCAGCGAGTACAAGATTCGCGGCTTGATTAAAAAATATTCCGATTACATTCGCTATCCCATCCGCATGATGGTGGAAAAGAGCAGACCGAAGGAAAAGCCGGAGGGAGCGCCGGAGGACGCGGCGCCGGAATACGAAACGTATCAGGAACTGGAAACCCTCAACAGCATGGTTCCCCTGTGGAAAAAGAGCAAGAGCGAGCTTTCCGAAGAGGATTATAACAACTTCTATAAAGAGAAGTTCTACGATTTTAAGGATCCGGCCAAGGTCATTCACACCAGTGTGGAGGGCGTGGTCAGCTATACGGCGCTGCTTTTCATTCCCGGCGTGGCTCCCTTTAATTATTACAGCAAGGACTTTGAAAAGGGATTGCAGCTGTATTCCTCCGGCGTGATGATTATGGATAAGTGCGCCGACCTGCTGCCGGATTGCTTCAGCTTCGTCAGAGGATTGGTGGATTCTCAGGATCTGAGCCTGAATATCTCCCGCGAAATGCTGCAGCACGACCGCCAGCTGAAGGCCATCGCCTCCCGACTGGAAAAGAAGATTCAAAGCGAACTGCTTTCCATGCAGAAAAACGACAGAGACGCCTACGATGAATTCTTTAAGAATTTCGGATTGCAGTTGAAGTACGGCGTTTATGAAGGCTACGGCGCAAAGAAGGATTTGCTTGCGGATCTGCTGATGTTCTATTCCTCCACGGAGAAAAAGCCGATGACGCTTTCGGAATACGTGGGCAGAATGCGTCCGGATCAGAAGTGCATCTACTACGCCTGCGGCGAAAATACGGAGCGCATCGACAAGCTGCCTCAGACGGAGCTGTTGAAGGAAAAGGGATACGAGATTCTGTATCTCACCGATAACGTGGACGAATTTGCCTTGAAGGTGATGCACGATTACGACGAAAAGGAATTCAAATCCGTCGCCGATGAAAATCTGGAAATTCAGCAGACGGAGGAAGAAAAGGAAGCCGCAGAAAAGTTGGCGGAAGAAAATAAGGAACTGCTGGAGCTGATGAAGGGGGCACTGGGAGATAAGGTGACGGAGGTGCGCCTGTCCCACCGCCTGAAATCCCATCCCGTCTGCATTGCCAGCGGAAGCGACATGTCGTTGGAGATGGAAAAGGTATTGTCCTCCATGCCGGGCGGCGAGGATTCGTTCAAGGCGGAGAAGGTTCTGGAACTGAACGCTTCCCATCCGATTTTAAAGGCGCTGCAAAAGGCGTATGCGGACGATAAGGAGAAGGTGAAGGCCTACGCCCAGTTGCTGTACAACCAGGCGCTTTTGATCGAGGGTATGCCGGTAGAGGATCCTGTGGAATTTTCCAACGCCATCTGCGATCTGATGGTATAAGCGGCGGTTGAAACTACGCGAAAACCAGCGGCTCGATATCTCGCATATCGGGCCGCTTCTCTTTTCGTTAGCCGTTGAAATCCACGGGGAAGTAGTGTATGATGAAAGAAATCCATAAAGGGAAAAGAGAGCAGTGAGGTACATCATGATATTAGAAGCTAAGGATATCGTCATTCGTCCTTCCCGTTTTAGCGATTTGGAACTGTTTTATCGCTGGGAGCAAAATCCCGCGGTAACGGAATTCTTCAGCATCCGTGACGGGCAGACCATGGAGGAGGTGACGAGGAAATACATCGCCGACGATGAGAATCCCCAGGCGCAGCAGTTCACCATCTGTCTGAGGGATGAAACGCCCATCGGCCGCATCGTGCTGGCCGATATCGAGGAAGGCTGGAAGGCGGAGCTGTGGCGCATTTATATTGCCGATCCCAAGCTGCGGAGAAGGGGTCTGGGAAAGCAGGCCATGCTGGCGGTGATGGAATACTGCTTCCATACTCTGCATTTGGACAGGCTGTATTTGGATCACTATACCGGCAATCCGGCGGGCGGCCTGTATGCGTCTTTGGGATTTCAGTATGAGGGCGTTTTGCGGAACAACTGCCGGAAAAACGGAAAACTCTACGACGTTCATCTCATGTCCATGCTGAGCCAGGAGTATGAAGAACGATTTGGAAAAAAAGGAGAAGGAAATTGATGAGAAAGGGCAACAAGATCGTTGCGGCGGCGCTGTTGTTGGCGCTGACCGTTTTCGCCCTGTGGGGCTGCGGCAGTCCCGGCGGCTCACAGCAGGGGGAACGAACCGACGGCGCTTTGGTGGTCACCGACATGAAGGGACGGGAAATCGTGCTGGATGCTCCGGCTTCCAGAGTGGTGGCTCTGACGGCCTCCGACTGCGAAATTATTTACGCTCTGGGAGCGGGCGATTGCCTGGTGGGTCGCGGAGAATACTGCAATTATCCGGAGGAAGCTCTCCAGGTGACGGAAGTATCCTCCGGCACGGAAACGAATTTGGAACAGATTCTGGCGCTGCAGCCGGAGGTAGTGGTCATGAACGCCATGGATCAGAGCGAAGAACAGGTAGAAGCCTTGGAAAAGGCCGGTATCCAAGTGGTCATCAACGCTGCTTCCACCATCGAGGAGACCTACCGTTCCATGGAAATCATCGGTGCTTTGGTAGGAAGAGAAGAAGAGGCATCGGCCATGATAGATTCCATGAAGCAGGCATTTGCAGAGGTAGCGGAGCACCGGGAGGACGGTGAAGAAAGGACTGTGTACTTCGAGGTATCGCCTCTGGAATGGGGTCTGTGGGCCGCGGGAGATAACACCTTTATGAATGAAGTGGCGGAGATGATGGGTTTGACCAATATCTTCAAAGATGTAGACGGTTGGGCGGCGGTATCGGAGGAACAGGTATTGCAGAGAAATCCCGATTACATCGTCACCGTCGCTATGTACTTCGGCGAGGGTGTGACGCCGGTGGAGGAAATCATGTCCCGCCCCGGCTGGGAGGAACTGACGGCTGTAAAAAACGGCAAACTGTTAAACCTCCAAAACGACGAGCTGTCCCGCCCCGGTCCCCGGCTGGCGGAAGGCGCAAAGCTGCTGTATGAAATGGTATACGGAGAAGAGTAGATGAAGCCGCGCACAGAGAAATTTCGCATCTGTGAATACGCAATTTTGACCGCTGTTACGGCAACGGTCTTTTTGCTGTGTACCTGTATGGGAAGCGTCAGCATTGCGCTGTCCGATACGGTGCGGGTGATCGGGCTGCAGCTGCGGGGAGCGGCAATCCCTGAGGCGCTGCAATCCACAGTGAATATCCTGTGGACGGTGCGCATTCCCCGGGTGATCTGCGTAGCACTCAGCGGTGCGGCGCTGTCCCTGTGCGGCGGCGCCATGCAGGGACTTTTAAAAAATCCTCTGGCGGACGGTTCCACATTGGGCGTGTCGTCGGGAGCGTCGCTGGGAGCGGTGATTGCCATCGCTTTTGGAATTCAAATTCCCGGTTTTGCCATGGGCGGAACTATGATATTGTCCGTAGGCTTTGCCTTTTTATCCCTGCTTCTCATACTGTCCGCCGCCTACAAGCTGGATGCTTCCTTATCCACCAGCACTGTGGTGCTCATAGGCGTCATCTATTCCATGTTCACCTCCAGTCTGATCAATTTGGTCATCACTTTTGCCGGCGACAAAGTGCGCAACATTACTTTCTGGACCATGGGATCCCTGCAGGGAAGCACCTACGCCAACGCCGCCTTTCTGGCGGGAGCTCTGGTGGTCTTCGGTCTGCCCGTACTGACAAGAGCGGGAGAATTGAACGCCTTTTCCGTGGGCGAGGACAATGCCCGCAACGTGGGAGTGAATGTGAAGTCCGTGAAAATGGTGGTTCTGGTCTGCGTCTCCGCATTGATCGGCGTTTGCGTCTCCATCGGGGGAACCATCGGCTTCGTGGGACTGGTAACGCCCCACATGACTCGATTTTTAACGGGGCCAAACCACAGGAAGCTGCTGCCGGCTTCCATGTTTTTCGGCGCCTGTTTTCTCATGGCGGCGGATCTGGTAGCGCGTACCATGCTGCGTCCGCTGGATCTTCCCATCGGCGTGGTCACCTCCTTTGTCGGCTCCCTCACGTTTTTAGCCATCTTTTATTCATCCAGAAGGGAGAGAGCGTCTTGAGCGAAACATCTGCCATGCTGAAAGTAGAAGGACTCACCGTGCGGTACGGGACGATGGTTACGGTAAACAACGTCAGTTTTTCCGTAGAGCCAGGACAGTGGCTGATGATCGTAGGCCCCAACGGCGCGGGAAAATCCACGGTGGTCAATGCCGTTTCCCAGGGCGTACCTTATGAGGGAAAGGTGTTCTTTCAGGGAAGGAATATCAGAGAATACGGGGCACGGGAACGTGCCAGAGGGTTGGGAATGCTGGCTCAAAATCACTACGTGGGATATGATTTTACGGTGGAAGAGGTGATTCGCATGGGTCGCTACGCCTATGCGCCTAAGATGTTTTCCCAAAAGCGGGATGAGCAGGGAGAGCAGCTGGTGGCAGAGGCCATTGAAAAGACAGGACTAAAACCGTTTCTAAACCATTCGGTGATGACGCTTTCCGGCGGAGAATTGCAGAGGACGTTTGTGGCGCAGCTGTTCGCGCAGAATCCTCGGCTCCTGCTGCTGGACGAGCCTACAAATCATCTGGATCTGATCTATCAGAAGCAGACGTTTCAGCTGATTCAGGAGTGGCTGAAACAGCCGGAACGAGCCGTGATATCGGTGGTTCACGATTTGAGCCTGGCCAAGGCCTACGGCACTCACGCCATGCTGATGCGGGCGGGTTGTATCGAGGCCATAGGGACGGTGGAACAGGTCATGAAACCGGAACATTTAAATCGCGTATATTCCATGGATGTGTACCGATGGATGGAGGAGATGTATTCCCAGTGGCGATAAGAATAATTTTTTATAAAAATACCTCCTATTCCAAATAGGAGGT
>CANEEC010000100.1 GCA_947426455.1 uncultured Clostridia bacterium
GAGGAACTGCCTGATGACTGGCTGGGCATGGGCGACGTGTGGCTCATAAAGAAAGAGGAGGAGGCGGAGGAAATCCACTTCGGCGGCACGTTGGAGGAAATTTGGGATCAAAACGGAAGAATGAAACCCGTCCACAAGGATTACACCACCGTCATCGGCATTCCTTACGACATGCTGATCACCGGTTACGACAGCGACGTGGTAAACACCCTGCGCCTGTGGCGTTCCACTTCGCCGGTAACCGTGGATATGAAGCTGTTCGCTCAGGGAAAGTATCTGGAATCCATGCAGGAAAAACACATGGCGGAGGTGATTTCCAAGATCCTGTACCCGGAGGACGCTCACATCGAGGGAAAGCGGCTGCGCCTGAAGCAGCAGTATTTCTTCATCGCCGCGTCCCTGCAGTCCCTGACCAAGCGCCATATGAAGCGTTACGGTACGCTGGATAACTTCGCCGATAAGATTGCCATTCACATCAACGACACCCATCCCACCATGGCCATTCCGGAGCTGATGCGGATTTTGATCGACGTTTACGGCTACGAGTGGGATAAGGCGTGGGATATCGTGAGAAGGACGGTTTCCTACACCAATCACACCATCATGCCGGAGGCGCTGGAAAAGTGGCCGGAGGGGATGTTCAAGGAAACCCTGCCCAGGATTTATTCCATCGTGGCGGAAATCAACAAGCGTCAGAGCATCGATCTGATGAAAACTTATCCTGACGAAGAAGCGCTGCGAAATCAGATGGCCATTATTCACAACGGCCAGATTCACATGGCAAATCTGTGCGTAGAGGCGTCTCATACGGTGAACGGCGTGTCCTCCCTTCACAGCGGCATCATTCGGGATCAACTGTTTTCCGGCTTTGCGGCGGCGGCGCCGGAGAAGTTCACCAGCGTGACCAACGGAATCGCCTACCGGCGCTGGCTGTGTCAGGCCAATCCCGGTCTGGACGCTCTGGTGGAGGAACTGATCGGCCCCGCTTTCCGAAAGGACGCGGATCGTTTGGAAGAACTTCTGAAATACAAGGAGGACGGCGCCGTATTGGAGCGCCTTTCCCAGATCAAACGGGAAAACAAGCTGCGTCTTTCTAAATATATGAAAGAACACAATGGCGTGACCGTCGATCCGGATTCCCTGTTTGACGTACAGGTGAAGCGGTTGCACGAATACAAGCGCCAGCTGTTGAATTTGATTCATATTATCTACCTGTACAATCAGATTAAAGAAAACATTAATATGGATGTTCAGCCAAGAACCTTCATCTTTGGAGCCAAGGCGGCTGCCGGCTACTATATGGCCAAGGAGATCATCCGTCTGGCACACAGCCTGGCAACTGAGCTGGAAACTGATCCTGACGTGCGGGATAAAATCCGTATCGTCTTTTTGGAGAATTACTCCGTATCCCTGTCGGAGATCATCATGCCGGCAGCGGAGGTGTCGGAGCAGATTTCCTTAGCGGGAAAAGAGGCCTCCGGCACGGGAAATATGAAGCTGATGATCAACGGTGCGTTGACTTTAGGAACCGAGGACGGCGCCAATGTGGAAATCCACCAGGCGGTGGGAGATGAGAACATCTTCATCTTCGGCATGAAGGCGGAGGAAGTGCAGCGGCTGATGAGAGACGGAAGCTACAGTCCCTTCTCGCTGATACAGAGTGACTACAACCTGAGCCAGGTGATTCGCCGGATGTCTCAGGGTTTTGGAGGACAGCAGTTCCGGGATGTGATCGGTTCCCTGACCAGCGGCTACAACGGAGCCGCCGATCCCTATTTCGTATTGGCGGATTTCAATGCCTACCGTCAGGCGCAGGAGAGGGTGGCGGCCTGTTATCGGGATCCGCAGAAGTGGAATTCCATGTCTTTAGTGAACATCGCCAAGTCCGGCATGTTTTCTGCCGATCGAGCGGTGAGGGAATACGCTTCGCGGATCTGGAACATTCATCCGCTGCCCCGCATATAGGGGCGTTCCGACACATAGCAACGGGAGGATTTTATGCTGCGTTACTGTTCGCGGGAAGAAAAATATAAACGCCCTTTTGGAGCGGTGGCCGTGGGAACTGCCATCGCTTTTCTTGCGGAGACATCGGCGGAAAACCGGCGGTGCCGTCTCTTCCTGCGGCGGGAAAGCTGCTGCGAAGGGGAGAGCGACGAGGAATGGACGGTGGAAGGAAAGGACGGCGGCATGGCTGCTTTGGATGGCTGCGTCACTTCGGATGGCGGTGAGATGCTGCGAAGCTGGCACTTTTCCTACTGTCCTTTGAAGGAAGGTCTTTATTTCTATTATTTTGAAACGGAGCAGGAGACCGGTTCGGAATATCAGCTGACGGTGTACGCCGCGGATTTTAAAACGCCGGATTGGATGAAGAAGGGACTGATGTATCAGGTGTTTCCGGATCGGTTCTGTCGTTGTTCCGATTATGAAATACCGCCTATCACCAACAAGGAATACCGCCTTCACCAGCGGTGGGGTGAGCTTCCCTGCGCGGGGGCGGATGAAAATGGCGTGGTCTGGAACAACGATTTCTTCGGCGGAAACCTGAGAGGAATTCAGGAAAAGCTGCCGTATTTGCAGGAATTGGGGGTGACGGTTCTGTACCTCAATCCCATTTTCGAGGCCTTTTCCAACCACAGATACGATACGGCCAACTATAGAGTCATCGACCCCATGCTGGGAACGGAAGAGGACCTGCGCCGGCTGTGCAAAGAGGCAAAGGAACGGGGAATCCGCATCCTTTTGGACGGCGTGTTCAACCACACCGGCTCTCACAGCATTTATTTCAATCAGGACGGGGCCTACGAAAGCTGCGGAGCCTGTCAGGGGGATCAGTCGCCCTATTACGGGTGGTATCGCTTCTACCGTTTTCCCGACGACTACGAATGCTGGTGGGGAATGAAAAACCTGCCTGAGGTTAACGAAACGGAGGATAGCTATCTGGACTACATTTTGAGGGATGAGGATTCCGTGGTCAATCACTGGATGAAGTGCGGAATTTCCGGATATCGGCTGGATGTGGCCGACGAGCTGCCCGACGTGTTTTTAGACGAACTTCGCCGGCAGGTGAAGGGAATAGACGAGGACGCCTGCATTTTAGGCGAAGTGTGGGAAGACGCCTCCAACAAGATCGCCTACGACCGGCGGCGCCGGTATTTTCAGGGAAAACAGCTGGACAGCGTGATGAATTATCCTCTAAAGGATGAGCTGATCGCCTTTTTTTTAAAACACGGCGATGGCCGTAAATTTATGGAGCGTATAGAAAGCCTTTGGGAGAACTATCCGCCCCAGGCCTTTTATGCGCTGATGAATCTGTTGGGAACTCACGATACCGTAAGAATTTATACGGTGATGTTAAACGGAAGCGGAAAAGACCGCCAACTGGGACGTCAGCGGTTGTTAGCCGCCCTTCTCATATGGATGTTCATGCCCGGCATTCCCTGTATTTATTACGGAGACGAGCTGGGAATGGAGGGGGAACGTGATCCCATGAATCGCCAGTGCTTCCCAAAGGAAGCAAAGGATGAAGAAGTAGCTCGCTTCTACCGCAGGCTTTTGAGCTTTTACAGGCGGGTGATGGAGGAAGAAGTGATGGAATTTTGCCCGGGGGACTGCGGAGAGGGATACGTTTCCTTCTTCCGTCTGGGGGAGAAAAGCCGGATTTTCGTCTGGATCAACGCTTCTTCTCAGCCTGTGCATCTCCGCTTTCCTTTGGATGGCGGCAAGGGGCCGTTGGATCTGTTGAACTGTGGTCACATGGAGCTGGATGAGGATTTCGGAGGCTGTACCCTGGGCGGGGTCAGCGGCGTCGTCGTACAGCTGCAGCGATGAAATTGAAACGATAAACGAGGTGAGAGTATGGAAGAAAAGAAAGGGATGCGCAAGCGGGTCTGGGCGTTAGCGGTGCCTTCCATCATTGAGAATCTGCTGTTATCCCTGGTGGAATACGCGGATACGGCTATGGTGGGAAGTCTGGGACCTATGGCCACGGCCGCCGTGGCGGTGATTACGCCGGTAACCTGGCTGTTTAACAGCACCGTCATGGCCATTTCTGTAGGCGGCACCGTGGCGGTAGCCCAGAGCATCGGCGGAGGAAAAAACGAAAGGGCGCAAAAGCTCACCGATCAGGCCTTTATGGCGGTGCTGCTGTTTTCCGCCGCTGTGGTGGGCGCAATGTTTCTGGTCAGCCGATGGGTTCCTGTGTGGATGGGAGCGGAGGAGGCCATCGTGGAAACCTCCGTCCGGTATCTGCGGATTATTTTGCTGGGAATTCCCTTCGTTTTTATCACCGTGGTATTTAACGGCATTTTGCGCGGCGCAGGGGACACCAAGACGCCTATGAAACTGAACATGCTCACCAATGTGATTAATGTGGTGGGGAATTTCCTGTTGATCTTTCCCTCTCGCGAGATCATCATCGGTGAATCTACGATACATATTTGGGGCGCCGGATGGGGCGTGGAGGGCGCTGCCATTTCTACTACGGTATCCCGGGTAATTGCCGGGATTTTGGTGTTGATCGTAATGACCCGCCAGCCGGTGATCCGCCTGTCCTGGAGCAATCGAAAGCTGGACAAGGACTTATTGGGTCAGATCTTTCGCATCGGTATTCCGTCGGCTCTGGAGCGGCTGTCCATCTCCGGCGGCCAGATCCTCTATTTTCGCGTGGTCAGCGGCCTGGGAACGGCGTGTCTTGCGGCTCATCAGCTGGCCAATACGGCGGAGTCCATCGCCTACATGCCGGCCTTTGGGTTTCAGATTGCGGCCACAACGCTGGTGGGTCAGAGCGTGGGAGCCAAGGACTACGATGAGGCGCGGCGTGTGGGACACACCACCTTCCGCCTGTGTCTGATGGTCACCATCGGCTTTTCCCTGCTGATGTTCTTCGGCGCGGAGATATTGATCAGTCTGTTTACACCTTCCGCAGAGGTGGTTCGCGAAGGTGCGGCGGCGCTGCGCATCATGGCGGTAGCAGAGGCGTTTTCCGCCATGGCCAGCGTCTATACCGGTGCGCTGCGGGGCGCTGGCGATACGAAGCAGCCGTTTTTCGTCTGCCTGGCAACCATGTGGGGCGTTCGCCTTCCCGTTTCGCTGATCTTTGTGAACGTGATGCATTGGGGACTCCCCGGCGCCTGGTACGCCATGGCGCTGGATCAGATCCTGCGAGGATTGCTGATGCTGCACCGGTTCCGCGGGGAAGGCTGGGAAGTGAAGCTGCGGAAATATGAATTTTTGAATTAGAAGGGTTTTATTTAATAACGTCATTTTTAGTTTTAATTTAGTCAAAATAATATAAAATGACTAAATTAAAACGATTGACGACTAAATTAAAATGCGATATTATGATGTTAGTTGGTTTGGATATTTTTATTCAAAGGGACTGAAATCAAATATCAATGGGGGAGATGAATGAGGAATTATGATTACAGAGAAAAATGGCGTAAATTGTTAATTCCTGAAATTGTGGAGAAGCTGACAATGATAAGTCAGTACCAGGGAAAGCAAGAATTTTTTATTG
>CANEEC010000101.1 GCA_947426455.1 uncultured Clostridia bacterium
CTTTCCGTAGCCCACGTCTCCGCACAGCAGGCGATCCATGGCCACATCCCGCTCCATGTCCTTCTTGATCTCCGCCGTACACCGCAGCTGATCTGCGGTTTCCTCATAGGGAAACATGTCTTCAAATTCCTTTTGCCACTGGGTGTCGGGACCGAAGGCATAACCCTTCTGCAGCTGCCGCTGTGCCGTCAGCTCCAGCAATTCCCCGGCCATGTTCTCGATGGCCGCCTGCGCCTTTTCCTTCGTCTTTTTCCAGTCGCTGCCGGACAGCCGGTTGATCTTGGGCACCGTACCGTCGGCTCCCACGTACTTCTGCACGATGTCCATCTGTTCCACAGGAACGTACAGCAGATCCTCCCCGGCGTACTTGATCTTCAGATAATCCTTGCGGATTCCCTGAACCGTCAGTTCCTCCACGCCCAGAAAACGACCGATGCCGTGGTTTTCATGAACCACATAGTCGCCCTGGCGAATGTCGGTAAAGGCCTTGATGGGCCTCGCATTTTTGCTTTTCGCTCTCTTTCGTTTCTTCTTCGTGTGAAGGAAGATATCGCCATCCGACAGGATCATCCGCTTGGCGTCGGGATAATCCATACCGGAGGAAACCGTTCCCTGGCGCACCTCTACCTTTCCCGCCAGACCTGCCCTGTCGAGAAACTCTTCCATGTTATTGCAGCGCTCCAAAGACGAACAGGCGATGGTCACCTGATACCCCTGTTTTACGCTGCGGCGAAGCTCCGATTCCAACAGATCCATGCGGCCGTTGAACACAGGCGCCTGTCGGGAGGCGATTCCCTCCAAAGTGTCCAGCGTCTCCACGCCGCGAATCCGCTTTTGAAATGGCGTGAAAAAGCAGGCGCAGTTCTGGCCGCGGTACATACCGTACAGATCATTTTTGGTCAGAATCTGCCTGCCCTCCGCCGGAACGCATTCCCCCCGTTCAAGGAGAACCTTAAAGTCCTCGGCCGCCTCTTTGGCGTAGGCCTCCAAAGCTTCCTCCAACCGGTCGGGATCGTCAAACATCACCACGCAGTCCTCAGAATCGGCGTAATCCCAAAGATGCGCCAGTTCCTTATAAAAATAGGGGAGATACCGCTCCAACACCGACCGTTGAGTTCCCGTGGCCAGGGCTTCCTCCAGCTGATCTCTGCGCGCAAGCAGCCGCTGCGCCTCATCGCCGGAGAGTTTCTTCGCCTGCGCCGTATAGGAACGGTGAATTTTCTGAGAAGCTCCCCGAAACAGCTCCTCTTTTTGCACCAAAAGCGACGCTGGCCAAATGCGTACCGACGTTTCATTTTTCACCGAGCGCTGGGTCAGCGGATCAAAGCTGCGCACCGAGTCGATTTCCGTATCGAACAGTTCAATCCGCACCGGATGCTCCCGGTTCATGGGGAAGATGTCGATGATGCCGCCGCGAATTCCGAACTGCCCCATGGCTTCCACAGCGGAAACCCGTTCGTACCCCATGGCGGAAAGCCGTCCGGCAGCCTCTTCCGGCGCAAGTTCCTGCCCCATGGCCACATCGAAAGCCAGAGCGCAAAACTCGTCGGGGGGAATCAGGGGCTTGAGCGCCGCCGTCACCGGCGCGATCACGATGCAGTCCTGTCCTTCTTCCAAAGCTGCCAGCGCCGTCAGATACGAGGAAATTTCCGTCCTGCTCTTTGCCTCGTAGCGCAGAAAATTCTGCTCGTCCTCGGGCAAAACATAGATTCGCTTATCCGTGAAAAAGGCCATGTCCTCCGCCAGCCGCCTGGCTTTTCCGTAGGTGGCGCAGACGGCGATGGCCTGTCCGGATTGCTGTGTGAAATGAGCGGCTACCGGCGCTACCCGGCTCTCCGAAACGCCGAAATAATTGTGGATTCCCCTTTTATTGCTCATTGATTTCCTCAGCTTTCAACCGTTCTTCTGAAGAGTTCTTTTTCTTCTTTTCTGCCCTGATATTATATGCGTTCATCGCCGCGTTGATGCCCTCGGCCACATAGCACTCGATAGCCTGCGTCGCTTTGTCCACGGCGTCCTCAAGCAGCGGCTTTTCCTCCTTCGTAAATCCCCCCAGCACGAACTTGTCCAGTGGAATCTGCGGGTTTTTCCCGATGCCCAGCCGAATTCTGGGAAACCCGTCCTCCTGCAAATCGTAGATGATGGAGCGCATACCGTTGTGGGTCCCGGCGCTTCCCTTGGCGCGAATGCGCAGGACGCCCGGCTCCAAATCGATGTCGTCATACACCACCAGCAGATGTTCCAGATCCTCTTTATAATAATTCACGATCTCCCGCACCGACTGTCCCGACAGGTTCATAAAGGTCTGAGGCTTTACCAGCATGACCTTCTTCGTCCCAAAATACCCTTCGCCCACCAGCGCTTTGCATTTCAGCTTGGTCACGTTGATCTGATGTTTCTCCGCCAGCCGGTCGATGGTGATAAACCCCATGTTGTGGCGCGTCTGTTCGTATTGCTTTCCGGGATTTCCCAATCCCACGATAATGTACATATCCCTTCTCCCTTCCAACGGCAAAGGGGCCGTCTCCTGCAAGAAGACGGCCTCCGAAGCGTCACAATCACAACTGCGCGTTTCTCTGCGGCCGCTTAGAACAGGCCGTTCAGAGAAGTATTGGTAAAGATGCGAATCATCGCCTCTGCAAACATGGGCGCCACAGACAGCGTCTTAATCTTGTCGATCTGCTTTTCCGGCGACAGGGGAACGGTGTTCAGAAGCACCATTTCCTTGATGGCAGACTTTTCGATTCTCTCGATGGCGGGGCCGGACAGAACCGGATGGGTTGCGCAGGCGTATACGTCCACGGCTCCCATATCCTTCATGGCGTTGGCGGCATTGGTGATAGTACCCGCCGTATCCACCATATCATCTACCAGGATTACATTCTTACCTTTGACGTCGCCGATGACGTTCATGATTTCGCTCACGTTGGCCTTGGGACGTCTCTTGTCCACGATGGCGATGGGTACGTCCAACGGCTGAGCCAAATTTCTGGCTCTGGTCACGCTGCCGTGATCGGGAGATACCACCACCAGATCCTGGAGGTTCTTTTCTTTGAAATACTTCACCAGAATGGGCATGCCCAGCAGGTGATCCACAGGAATATCGAAATATCCCTGAATCTGAGCGGCGTGAAGATCCATGGTCACCACTCGATCCGCGCCGGCGCTCTGCAGCAGATCCGCCACCAGCTTTGCCGTAATGGGATCTCTCGCCTTCGCCTTTCTGTCCTGACGGGCATATCCGTAGTAGGGAATGACCGCGTTGATCCTTCCGGCGGAAGCTCTCTTCATGGCGTCGATCATGATCAAAAGCTCCATCAGGCTGTCGTTGGTGGGATTGCAGGTAGGCTGAACGATATATGTATCGATTCCGCGCACGGTTTCCCAAAGACTTACCGAAATTTCTCCATCACTGAATTTGTTTACTGCGGCTTTCCCCAGAGGTTTTCCCATAATGTTTGCAATTTCCTCGGCCAGCGCCGGATGGGAATTGCCGGTGAAAATCTTGTAATCTGTAAATACGCCGTTTCTCATTTTGCCCTCCTTTGGCTTTCGTACGCTATACTACTTCTTCTTATTCAATAATCCCCGTCTTTCAACCCATCCTTCGATATTGGTCTGCCGCTCTCGAGCCACCGCAAGCGCGCCGTCCGGCACGTCCTTGGTCAAGGTCGCTCCCGCTGCCACGTAAGCCTTTTCACCCACCGTTACCGGCGAAACCAGATTGGTATTGCAGCCGATAAACGCGCCGTCCTTTACCACGGAACGGTGCTTGTGGGTACCGTCGTAGTTGACAAACACCACGCCGCAACCCAAATTGACGTTGTTTCCCACGTCGGAATCGCCTATGTAAGTCAGATGAGACGCTTTGGCTCCGTCGCCCATGGTGGAGTTCTTCACCTCCACGAAGTCGCCTACCTTGGCGTAACTGCCGATCACGCTGTTGGGTCTCAGGTACGCAAAGGGGCCGATCTTCGTCTCGTCTCCCACGCGGCTTTCCAGAATCACCGAGGACTGTATCTCGGTGCCGCTGCCGATGGCGCTGTCTACGATCCTGCAATTCTGACCGATGACGCAGTTTTCGCCGATGGCGGTGTTCCCCTCCAAAATGACGCCGGGACCGATCTTTGTTCCCCTGCCGATGGTCACGGTTTCATCGATATATGCGCATTTCCAGTCCGTAAAGGTGACGCCGCGCTGAATGTGGCCGATGACGATCCGCAGCCGTTCCTCTTCTTTGCGCCGCTCCTGCTCCATGATCTGCTCCGCGCCGATGGCTTCCTTCGACGTCAGTTCTTTGTCTTTCATATTCACTTTCTCCTTTTTTGTCGTACACACATTAGTATAGCACCTTTCTCCCGTTTCACAAAGACCTAAAACGCAGAAAGCGAAAAAAACAGCAACTGTTTTTTGTTGCTGTTCTTTGAATGGGAATCTATTCCATCCCGTCGGACGCTTCCGTCAGGCTTTCTTCATATTTTTGGAAAACCGCATTGGCGATCTTCTCTCTGGTCTGGGGAAGCAGAGGATGGGCTACGTCTTTGTACCTGCCTCCGATCTTCTTGCTGGGCATGGCCACAAACAGGCCGTTTGCGCCTTTGACAATTTTAATATCGTGAACCACAAATTCGCCGTCAAAGGTAACGGAAGCCACCGCCTTCATTTTTCCTTCATCGTCCATTCTTCGAATTCTTACGTCAGTAATTTCCATATGGTTCGTCTCCTCTACTCCGAAAACAGCCGAACAATTTCCGGATTGCGCTCCACTTCAATCATCTGTTCGTCGGCATCCACCTTTCCTAGATAGACCAGCGGAAAATAATCGTTCACTTTTTTTGCAGAAGGTTCTTTAGAGGCGATGACCACGCCCACGCCGATGACCTCTGCGTCAAATTCCCGCATCATATCGCTGATGCCCCGAACGCTTCCGCCGGCGCGCATAAAATCGTCTATGATCAGCGCCTTTGTCCCCGGACGGACGGCACGCTTCGCCAAAGACATCTTTTGAATTCGCTCCGAAGAACCGGAGAAATAATTGATGCTCACCGTGGAACCTTCGGAGATCTTGCTCTCCCGACGCAAAACCACCAGCGGCAAATTCAGCATCTCCGCCGTCATCAGCGCTGCGGGAATTCCCTTGGTTTCTACGGTAACCACGTAATCCGCTCCGGCGTTTTCAAATTTTTTTGCAAAAATCTGCCCCACGCTTTTAGAAATTTCAGGGCCGAACATGATGTCGGACGTATATAAAAAACCGTTGGCCAGAATGCGTTCTTTGTCCCGCAGGCGTTCCTCCAGATTGGTTAACACCCGATCCGCGGTAGCCGCCGAAATGGAAGGGATGTATTTCAGTCCTCCCTTTGCCCCCGCGGATGTTTCGATCCTGCCGAACCCGGATATTTCC
>CANEEC010000102.1 GCA_947426455.1 uncultured Clostridia bacterium
CTGGCCTACGGTGTAGCAGACGACGCCGCGATGCCGTCCTATCACCTGTCCCGTGGCGCTGTCGATAAAATCACCCTCCACCGACCGGATGCCCCGCCGGCTCAGATAATCGACGTAATCTCCGTCGGGAATGAAACAAATCTCCTGACTGTCAGAAGCGTCTGCATTGAATACGCCGAAGTCCCGCACCAGCTGGCGCACTGTTTCTTTATCCGAAATCTCGCCCAGCGGCAAAAGCAGACGGCGCAAAATCTCCTGAGGAAGCCGGTACAGCATGTAGGACTGATCTTTGCGGCGGTTTACGGCCATCCGCACTCGAAAGAAGGAGCGATCCTTCTCCGGCTTTGCAATCCGCGCGTAGTGACCGGTGGCAATCCACGAAGCGCCCGCCCGATCCGCTTCCTGCGCCATGGTGTAAAATTTCACCGAAGGGTTGCAGATCACACAGGGGTTAGGCGTTCGTCCCTGTTCGTATGCGCGGCAAAAGGGTTGAATCACTTGATCTTCAAACTCCTGTGCTACGTTTCGATAAACGAAATCTATATGCAGCTGTTCCGCCGCCCTTTCCGCCTTCCGTTTCCCCCCGCCCTGCTCCGGCAGGACGTCGAAATAGTAGCCGATGACCTCATAACCCTGTTCTTTCAACAGCAAAGCGGCGGCTGTGCTGTCCACGCCGCCGGAGAGTCCCAAAAGCACCCTGTTATTCTTCATCACCCAGATCTCCGTGATGATCGTCCTCATCCGCATTGGGGTCGTATCCTTTTAATCCCTCTAATTCCAGGCCGTTTTTCTGGGCGTAGTCGTAAATCGCAGCTTTGATGGCCTGTTCGGACAAGACGGAGCAGTGAATCTTCGGCCCGGGAAGGCCGCCCAAAGCATCCAAAACATCTTTGTTGGTCACCTTCAAAGCCTCTTCTAAGGTTTTTCCGATGATCATTTCCGTGGCCATGGAGGAAGATGCGATGGCAGAACCACAGCCGAAGGTCTTGAATTTCGCATCGGCGATCACACCGTTTTCCACCTTCAGCGTAATCTGCATCATATCGCCGCAGACGGGACTTCCGTATGTACCCACGGCATCGGCATTTTCAATTTCGCCTACATTATGGGGATTCATGAACAGATCCATGACCTTTTCGTTATACATTGCCATATCAATTCCAACCTTTCTCTGCGGAAATGGGCGAAAGCGCCCTGAGCTTTTCCACAATTTTAACTAAACATTCTACGGTGTAATCCAGATCTTCCTTCGTGGTAAAATCACCTATGGTAAAGCGCAGCGAGCCGTGAATTTTCTCCACGGGGACTCCCAGCGCCGCCAGTACGTGAGACGGTTCCAGCGATTTGGAAGAACATGCGGAACCGGTAGAAACGCTGATTCCGTAATAATCCAGCATCAAGAGCAGGGATTCGCCCTCGATGAAATTGAAGGCCAAATTGGCGTTTCCCGGATGACGGTGTTCCATGCCGCCGTTCACATCCACGTAGGGGATGTTTTTCTGCACCTGGGAAATGAAGTAATCCCGCAGCTCTGTCAGCCTTTCGGCGTGTTCAGCAAGCTGCCGTCTGGCGATTTCCGCCGCCTTTCCGAATCCGGCGATATAGGGCACGTTTTCCGTGCCGGCACGCTTTTTCATCTCCTGAGCGCCGCCGTGAATCAACGGCGGCAGCGCTACGCCCCTGCGGATGTACATGGCGCCGATGCCCTTGGGTCCGTAGATCTTATGCGCCGATAGGGACAGCATGTCCACGCCAAGTTCCTCCACATCGATGGGAACATTGCCTGCGGCCTGAACGGCGTCGGTGTGAAACAGGACGCCGTGTTTCTTCGCGATGGCCGCGGCCTCCTTCACCGGCTGAATGGCGCCCATTTCGTTGTTGACCATCATGATGCTGATGAGAATAGTCTTCTCCGTAATGGCGTCTGCAAGCTCCTGCAAATCGATGCGTCCGTCGGGTTTCACATTGAGATAGGTCACGGAAAACCCTTCCTTTTCCAAGGCCTGACAGGTATGGAGAACGGCGTGGTGTTCGATCTTCGTGGTGATGATGTGATTCCCCTGGGCTCGTTTCCAATGAGCCGCAGAGGTCAGCGCCCAGTTGTCGGATTCTGATCCGCAGGAGGTAAAAACCACTTCCTGCGGCTTTGCGCCGATCAGCTGCGCCACCTGTTCTCTGGCCTTCATGATGGTTTCTTTGGCCTCGGCTCCGATTTCATATAAGCTGGATGGATTCCCGAACTTTTCGGTAAAGTAAGGAATCATCTCGTCTAAAACTTCCTGTTTTACGGGTGTTGTGGCGGAATAGTCTAAATATACTTTGCGCATAACCGCCTCTCCTTTCAAAAGAATATGGAAACGACCTGATCGTCGAGACGTATTTATTATACCATTTTGTAGAAAGGATTAAACCCCTCTTTTTTGGATTTTCGAGACAAAGTTCATCGAAATGACAGGCGGTTTTCAAAACTCACAGGCCATCCTCCCTTAGAGATCGCAGGCCTGAAATTCCGACAGCAGAATCGTTCCGTCGCTTTCCTCCACCGTACGGATTCGATAGGAGCACCGCTGGGTCACGTGCTGATTGTATTCCTCTAATTCCCACTGAATCTCCGCCAGATAGCAGGTTCCCGCCAGACTGTGGGACGTTTGCGATAATTCCAGCAGTTCCATGTCCAGCACGTAGGCGAAATCCATTCCCTCCTCCGCCTTTCTCAGCCACTCCACATCGCTGGATAACAGCGGGTGAGTCTCGATTTTTTTCAGCATGGCCTCGCCCTCCTGAGGCGTCACCTCCGAATACCAGACCAGCTGTATGATCTCCGCCCGCTGCTTTAAAAGCTTCGCCACGTTCTGTTCCTGCAAAAATCCAAAGCCGGACAGCAGACCGATGGCGATAAAGACCGCGCAGAAAGTCAAAATCGCCTCCTTGGATCTGTTTTTTCTCCGGGTCAATCCGTTATTCATCTTCATAGCAAAACCATCCTTTTCTTCTGTTTTTATGGCTTTACTATATAACAAAAGCGGCGGAGAACCTGTCGTTCTCCGCCGTCGTTTTGTGTAATTTTTCCGCAATCTACCACAGGATCAGTTGAGTTTTTCTCTCCTATCCCCGATGGAAATTTCCTTCGCTTCTTCATCCAATTCCGTATTGATCTCCTCTGCGGACTTGTCGTCCACAAATTCGATGCGATCCAGTTCCTGTTTGAAGGCCGCCCGAAAATCCGCCAGAAATTCCTTTCGCAGCCGCGCCTGTTCTTCCCTTTCCGCCGCGGTCAGCCCCTGAGTCTTGGATTTTTTTGCCAGTGCGTTGATTCTGTCGATCTTGTGTTGTTCCATTTCTTTCTCCCTTGAAGCTCCGTCTTTTGCTCTATACTATCACGATCTTTGCCCTTTTGTCAAAGAGTTCCCCGTTCCGTCAGACTGCCTTTCGCTCCAGACGGAGTTTGTCGGCGATGATGGCGATGAATTCGCTGTTGGTGGGTTTGCCCTTATCATTGTGGATGGTGTAGCCGAACAGGGCGTTGATGGTTTCGATCTTTCCCCGGTTCCAGGCAACCTCGATGGCGTGACGTATGGCTCGTTCCACTCGGCTGGGGGTAGTGTGGTTGCGCTCGGCGATAGCCGGATACAGCTCTTTCGTCACGGCTCCCAGAATTTCCATATTGTCCACCACCATGGCAATGGCGTCCCTCAGGTATTGATACCCTTTGATGTGAGCGGGAACTCCCACTTCGTGAATGATGTTGGTAATGGCCACTTCCAGGGATTCATCCTCCCCTGAGCCGCTGCGGATGACGCTTTCCATGGCGTTTTTCGGACGCTTTTCCCGTTCCATGCCGGACATCAGGTGAATCCGCGATACGAGACTGGCCAGATCGAAAGGTTTTACCAGATAGTAAGAGGCGCCCATGCTGATGGCTTTCTGCGTGATGGACTCCTGACCAAGCGCCGACAGGATCACCGTCTTGGGAGCGTCCTCGGGAAGCATGTCCTGAATTCGTTCCAAAACAGCCAGTCCATCCAGATAGGGCATGATCATGTCCAAAATCAGAATGTCCGGTTTTTCCTCCAGACAGCGATCCACGGTTTCCATTCCGTTGTGCGTGACGAATACGACGTCAATTTCCGGATACGCCTGAAAATAATCTGTAAGGATGTCGCAAAATTCCTTGTTGTCATCTGCAATTCCAACGCTAATCTTTTTCATGGTATTGATACTCCTTTCGAAACGACTACTATATATCGTAGTTCCCCTTTTGTTTACGAAGCAAGTATAGCAAATTTCGTCACTGTTTTCGCCATAGCATATTCGAGAATAATCGACCCCTATTCTGACTCCTTCAGCATCCATTCGATGAAGATTCCATACCCTCTTTGGGGATCATTGACCAGTACGTGAGTGACGGCACCCACGATTTTTCCGTTTTGCAAAATGGGACTGCCGCTCATTCCCTGAACGATTCCGCCGCTTTTTTCCAAAAGCCGCTCATCTGTAACCCGAATGACCATCCCCTTGGTTCCCGGCTTCGATTGGCGGGCGATTTTTTCAACGACGACGTCGAATTTTTCAATGGTGTTTCCGTCGATGGTTGTCAAAATTTGTGCGGGACCCTTCCGAATTTCCGACTGATATCCCACTTTTACGGGTTCTCCGTACAGAGGATTCGTCAAAGGCGCGTTGGATTGACCGAAAATGCCAAACTCCGAGTTGTGCAGCAGCGTTCCCATGGGTTCGTCCGCTTCGTAGAAAATTCCCCGAATTTCTCCCGGTTTTCCCGATGCGCCCTGCAGCACCGACTCCACGCGGCTATACATCATCTCGCCTTCGGCTACGGAAAGCACCTGTCCGGTGTTGCTCTCCGTAATTCCGTGACCCAGCGCGCCGATGATTCCCGTGGCCGGGTCGTAATAGGTCACCGTTCCCAGGCCGGCGGTCTTTTCCTTCACCCAGACGCCCAGCTTCCAGTTGCCGTCCTCCTTGGATTTCACCGGCGTTACGCTGACGTAGGAGGTCTCTCCCTTGCGCTGAATTTTCAGCGACACCTTCTCCTTAGGGACGTTTTCGTTCAGCAGCCTCTGCACGTCTTGCGCGCTTCGCACCGGCGTTCCCTCAATGGAAAGCACGCTGTCCCCGATCTGCAGTCCGGCTGCAAGTCCCGGGTTGATCATCCCCCGTTCTGTTGGAATTTCCTCCAATCCCACGATGAGCACTCCGCTGACGTCCATGCGGATGCCTACGGAATGGCCGCCCACAATCAGCGTTTTCTCCGGCAGCACCTGAATAGTCACATCCTTCAAGGGCAAACCCAGAGTCTTCGTCTCGTC
>CANEEC010000103.1 GCA_947426455.1 uncultured Clostridia bacterium
GCATGTCCTTTTCGCCTACGACGTTGCGGTACAGGTTGTTTCCGATGCGCTCGGAATGTCCCATCTTGCCGAACACCCTGCCGTCGGGAGAGGTGATTCCCTCGATGGCCAGCACGGAAAAGTTGGGGTTATATTCGATGTCCATGGTGGGATTTCCCTCCATGTCCACATACTGGGTGGCGATCTGACCGTTTTTCTTCAAACGCTGTATCGTAGCCGCGTCGGCGATGAAGCGGCCTTCTCCGTGGGATACGGGGATGGTAAACACCTGACCCAGCTGCGTTTTCGCAAGCCAGGGCGATTTCACCGAAGCGATTCTCGTCCGCACCAGACAGGACTGGTGGCGTCCGATCTTGTTGTAGGTCAGCGTGGGGCTGTGGTCGTCGGTGGCGACGATCTTCCCCTCGGGAACCAGACCCAGCTTGATCAGCGCCTGGAAGCCGTTGCAAATACCCAGCATCAGACCGTCCCGCTTCTCCAGCAAATCGGCTACCGCCTGGGATACCGCAGGATTTCGGAACACCGCCGCGATGAACTTGGCCGATCCGTCCGGTTCATCTCCGCCGGAAAATCCGCCGGGAAGCATGACGATCTGGCTGTCTGCGATCTTTGCGGCAAGCAGTTCGATGGAAGCTGCCAGCTGATCCGCCGTCTGGTTTTTCATAATCAGAATTTCCGCGTCGCCGCCGGCGCGCTCAAAGGCGCGCTTGCTGTCCATTTCGCAGTTGGTTCCGGGGAACGCGGGAATGATGATCTTTGGCTTAGCCGTCAAAACAGCGGGTTTGACCGCGTTTCTTTCGGCGAATTCGATCTTTTCCACCGCCGCGCCCTCATATGTTTCATTGTCCGCCGTCTTTACCGGGAACACGCCTTCCAAAGGCTTGCAGTAAGCCTCGGTCACTTCTTCTAAAGAAAGAATCTGTCCTGCCGCGCAAATGGTTTCTTCCCTTTGGGTTTCACCCACGATCCGCCAGCCGTTTTTCTCACAGTCAGCCGCTTCCGAAACAGTCATTTCCAAAAGCAGCGCCCCATAACGGGCTTTCAGCAGTTCCTCCTCGCTCATGGCTTCCGTCAGCACCGCGCCGATCTTGTTACCCACGGCCATCTTCACGACGGCCATGAACAGGCCGCCCTTGCCCGCGGTGTTGGCTGACAGGATCTTTCCGGCCTTGGCCAGTTCATACACCCTGGCCATATTCTTTTTATATTCCTCAAAATCGATGACGCCCCTTGCGTCCTTTTTCGTCTCTACCAAAATCAGCTTGGAACCGGTTCTCTTAAATTCCGGCGACAGCACGTAGTTGGCGTCGGTGACGCCCACCGCAAAGGAAATCAAAGTGGGTGGAACGCTGATGTCCATAAAGGTGCCGGACATGCTGTCCTTGCCGCCGATGGCGGGAATCTGCAATTCCTTCTGCACCTTCAGCGCGCCCAAAAGCGACATCATGGGACGACCCCACTTTTTGGGGTCGTTTCCCAGCTTTTCAAAGAACTCCTGGAAGGACAGGCGAACCTTGGAAGCGTCCCCGCCCATGGCCGCAATCTTGGTCACGGAATCGATGACGGCATACATGGCGCCGTGATAAGGACTGCGTTCCGACAGCTGCGGATCGTAGCCGTAGGCCATCAGCGTGGTGGTGTCGGTGTATCCCGCAGTCAGCGGCAGCTTGGAGGCCATACCGCAGGCCGGCGTCAGCTGGTACTTTCCGCCCAGCGGCATCAGAACCGTACCGGCGCCGATGGTGCTGTCGAACCGGTCGATAAGACCCTTCTGGCTGCAGCAGTTCAAATCCGCCAAAGCCTCTTCAAAGGTGTGAAACTCCGGCGTTTCCAAAGCGGATAACTCCGTTTCTCCGCTGACCTGCACGTTGGCGTACTGCTTGACGCCGTTGGTATTCAGGAACTTTCTGGACAGATCTAAAATGCACTGACCGCGCCAGAACATCTGAAACCGGCCGTGGTCGCAGACTCTGGCAACCATCGTGGCTTCCAGGTTTTCTTCCTCCGCGTATTTCATGAATTGCGCCGCGTCCTTTTGCGCCACGCAGACGGCCATGCGTTCCTGAGATTCGGAAATGGCCAGCTCCGTTCCGTCCAGACCTTCGTATTTCTTAGGAACCAGATCCAGATTCACTTCCAGGCTGTCGGCCAGCTCGCCGATGGCCACCGATACGCCGCCGGCGCCGAAGTCGTTGCAGCGCTTGATCAGCGTGGAAACCTCTTTTCTCCGGAACATTCTCTGAATGTTGCGTTCCACCGGCGGATTTCCCTTCTGCACCTCCGCGCCGCAGACCAGAATGGATTCCTCCGTATGTTCTTTGGAGGACCCGGTGGCGCCGCCGCAGCCGTCCCGTCCCGTTCTTCCGCCCACCAAAATGATCACATCCCCGGGCGCAGGCGCTTCCCGCCGCACGTGATCTGCGGGAGCCGCGCCGATCACCGCGCCCACCTCCATCCGCTTCGCCACGTAATCGGGATGATAGATTTCGCTGACCTGACCGGTGGCAAGGCCGATCTGGTTGCCGTAGGAGCTGTAGCCGGAGGCCGCGCCGATGGTGATTTTTCTCTGGGGCAGCTTGCCGTGAAGGGTATCTTCAATGGCCGTTCTGGGGTCGGCAGCGCCGGTCACCCGCATGGCCTGATATACGTAAACCCGTCCCGACAGGGGATCGCGGATGGCGCCGCCCAGACAGGTGGCCGCCCCGCCGAAAGGTTCGATTTCCGTGGGATGGTTGTGAGTTTCGTTTTTAAACATCACCAGCCAGTCCTCATCTTTTCCGTCCACGTTGGCGGTGACTTTAATACTGCAAGCGTTGATTTCATCGGACTCGTCCAGATCGTGAAGCACGTTTTGCTTCTTTAAGTACTTAGTGCCGATGCAGGCCAGATCCATGAGGCAGACGTCCTTTTCCCTCTGTCCGTACACTTCGCGTCTCATGGCCATATATTCATCAAGGGCTTCTTTGATCAGCCCCTCGTAAGCGTTTTCTTCAAATTTCACATCCGCAAGCACGGTCTGGAAGGTGGTGTGACGGCAGTGATCCGACCAATAGGTATCGATGACCAGAAGCTCCGTCACCCTGGGGTCTCGCTTTTCCTCATTTTTAAAATAGTTCTGCACGTGGCGAAGATCACCGCCGCTCATGGCAAATCCCATGGACTGGCGATAATCCTCCAGTTCTTTTTCGCTCATGGCGGTAAACCCCTCCACCGTGGCCACGTCCGCCGGTTCTGTGGTGTCCATGTTCAAATTTTCCGGCTTTGCAAGCGGCACCTGACAGGAATCCACCGGATTGATGTTGTATTCCATGACCCGCCGCATCTCTTCTTCGCTCAGGCTCCCCTGCAGAGCGATCACTCTGGCAAAGCGTACCTCCGCAGCAGACTGGGGATCGATCATGCGGATGCACTGCACGGCGGAATCCGCTCTCTGATCGTACTGCCCCGGCAGATAAGCCACGGCAAACAATAAGCTGCCTAAATCGTCGGGCATTTCCTCCTCGTATAACTGATCTATGGCAGCTTCGGCAAACACAGTGTACTTCGCCTGTGCGTAGACACTGTCCTGAATATGATCGATATCGTAGCGATTTAAAATTCTCACGCCGGTGAGACCGGAAAGTCCCAGATTTTGCTTCATGTCCTGAAACAACCCCTGCGCTTCCACATCAAATCCGGGTTTCTTTTCAACAAAAATTCTTCTTACCATGTCTCGCTCCTTAAATTACGAACATTTTCTTTAAATTTTAGCTTAAAAATTCGTTTTTAAACCCATAATTTTCACTATTTCCTTTATCATACGCTATATTCTTCGTAATTTCAAGTCTATCGGGAAAATTTTCAAAAAAAGAACGTCCCGTTTTCCCTATGTTCGGGAAAAACGAAACGTTTACTTTTTCCACTGCTTTTTCAGTTCGTTTTTCAGTTCAGCCGATTGGTTCGGAAGCCTCCGCCGATGACGGAAATACTCTCCGTGATGGTCACAAAAGCCGTGGGTTCAATTTTCAGGACGATGCTGCGCAGCTTCGGCGTCTGATAGGGATTGATCGCGCACATCAGCTGGCTTTTGGGTTTTCCGGAGTAAGCGCCGATGACCTCCATCCGGGTCACGCCCCTTCCGAATTCTTCCAGCAGCGCCTGAGAAATTTCATCGGCGTGTTCGCAGATGATAATCACCGTTCGCTTGTGATCCACACCCTCCACAATGTAGTTGATGATCCGTCCGGAAATGAAAATAGTGGCGATGGTGGCCACGGCCACATCGATGCCCATGATGATTCCGCCTAAAGAAACCAGCGTTCCGTTGATGGCCAGCGACGCGTTTCCAATGGGGATGGAAAAATACTTGTACAGCGCCCGGCTGATCACGTCAGAACCCGCGCCGGAGCCGTTCTGACGCAGCATGATTCCCGCGCCGCAGCCTACCACACATCCTCCGGCGATGATGCAGGTAAACACGTTGTCGGTGGGTACAGGAACGATTTCCGCCACCCGCATGGCCGCCGACATGGTCACCATACCAATGGTGGACAGCGCCATGAACTCCCGATCCACCAGAAAATATCCCAGAATCAGTATAGGGATATTGCAGAAAAACGTCACCGCCGCCACATTGGTTCCGAACATGTGGTGCAGCAAAATGGAAACGGCTGTAATGCCGCCTCCCAGGATCGATCCGGGTACGTAGAAAATCGTAACCCCGGCGCCGGTGATAGCCGCGCCCAGCATCACCAGACACACTTTTTTCAGATAGTAACTTTTTTTCTCACTCATTTTCTCTTCGGACTTTTAAATCCCGCCTCCCGCCTATGTACCGGCATAATACGCAAAAAGACTGCTTCGAATCTCTTCGCAGACAGTCTTTTTCACTCGGTTCTGGGAACAGTTTCTCGTCTACTGTTCTTTGCTCTTGATCTTGGCAGCCTTACCTGTTCTCTGACGCATGTAGTTCAGCTTCGCTCTTCTTACATCGCCTCTCTTCAGCACTTCGATCTTCTCTACCAGCGGAGAATGAACGGGGAACGTCTTTTCAACGCCCACGCCGGAAGCGATTCTGCGAACGGTGAACGTAGCGTCCAGACCGCCGTTTTGTCTCTTCAGTACGAATCCTTCGAACATCTGGATTCTCTCACGGGAGCCTTCCTTGATCTTGACGTGTACTCTTACAGTATCGCCAACACCGAATTCAGGAACGTCACTTTTCACATAGTCCTGTGCAATTACCTGCATAATATCCATTGTATCGTGTCCTCCTTCCCTCATAGACGCTCATGGTATCCTAACGCGATCATCGCTCTATCCAGCGGAACGTCC
>CANEEC010000104.1 GCA_947426455.1 uncultured Clostridia bacterium
CGCAGCCGGTCGAAAGACGAATCACAAAAGACGAATGAAAGATCACGAAGAGCTGTCGCTATTGCGGCGGCTCTTTTCTTTTATGAATTCGAGGGCGGAGCCGATTCTTGAAAAAATGCATCTGTTGTGGTAAACTTTGATTATCTTTTACATGCGGTTGGATTTAGGACATAGTAAGGGAGAGAAATAATATGCGGCTTGAAGAACTGGAAACGCCGGCCTTGGTGGTAGAAAAAGAGGCCATGGAACGAAATATGGATAAAATGACGGAGCTGCTTGCGGGAAGCAAATTGAAACTGCGGCCTCATTACAAGACTCACAAAAGTCCATGGATCGCAAAGATGCAGCTGGAAAAAGGCGCCGTGGGGATCACCTGTTCCAAACTGTCAGAGGCAGAAGATCTGGCGGATGCCGGAGTGGAAAACATTTTGATTGCCAATCAGGTGGTGCAGCCGCAGAAGGTGAAAAAGCTGGCGGCTTTGGCCGGACGCTGTCAGTTGACGGTATGTGTCGATCAGCTGAATAATATCAGGGATATTTCCAGGGAGGCCGTTTCTGCCGGTACTCACGTTCACTGCTACGTGGAGATGAATATCGGTATGAACCGCTGCGGTGTGGACAGCTTTCAGGAGTGTTATGAGCTGGCAAAAGCGCTTGAGGAGCTGCCAGGCGTCAGCTACGACGGAATCCAGGCCTATGCCGGGCATTTGGCTCACGAATACGATACAGAAAAACGGGAGCGCGAGACGGCCGAAAATGAAGAGTATCTCAAGAGATTGACCGCCTATTTGGAAGAGCGGGGCATTTCCACAAAGGAAGTCAGCGGCGCCAGCACGGGAACCGCTTACCTGAAGCGTAACAGCGGCGTCTATACCGAAATTCAGGCTGGTTCTTATATTTTCCTGGATCGGTCGTACGGCCGCCTGCATTTAAATTTGTTTGAACATGCGCTGTTCGTTATGGCCACAGTCATTTCGTCACACGACAGCTACTTCGTTATCGACGCCGGTGTCAAAAGCCTGTGTCCCGATCAGGATATGCCGGCCGTCGAAGGCTTTGATGCCGTGGAGGTGAAGATCAACGAAGAACACATGGTTTTCCGAGGCTCCCATTCCTATCAGGTGGGCGATATGGTAAGGGTCATTCCCGGGCATTGCTGTTCTACAGTGAATCTCTACGATGAAATGTATGTGGTGCAGAATGGCCGTATCATAGATAAGCCGGCAGTTACCAGCCGCGGAAAGTCACAGTAATATAGAACATAATCACACAAGCGGATCGGAAGGAGGATCTTACCAATGAAAAAATTAGTACCGATTATCGATATTCCCTACGATAAAATCGCACCGAGAGTCATCGTCTGCGGCGACCCCAAGCGCGCGGAGAAGATTTCCAAACGGCTGGAAAATGTAGAGGTAGTGGCACAGAGCCGGGAGTATTGGACGTATAACGGAACCTACAAGGGCGTTCCGGTGACCGTGTCTTCCCACGGCGTGGGCGCAGCCGGCGCTCATGTTTCTTTTGAAGGACTGATTTTGGGCGGAGCGAAGGTGATCATCCGCGTGGGAACCTGCGGTTCCCTGCAGGAGGGAGACCCTCAGGGCGCGCTGTACATTGCCACCGCCGCCTGCAGAGAGGATGGCGTGACCGATCAGCTGATTCCCGCCTCTTATCCGGCGATTGCGTCCTACGATGTGGTTCAGAGGATGATCGAAGCCGCAGAACAGACGGGCGCCTGGTTTAAGACCGGCATCATCGTCACCGGCGGTATTTTCTATAAGGGTTTGATTCCCACCAACAACCGGCTGATGGCGCAGGCAGGCTGCGTAGCATTTGAAAACGAAGCGGCCATGCTGTTTGTCACCTGTTCTTTAAAGGGCGTCAAGGCTGGATGTATTTCGGCGGCCGACGGTCCCTGCTTTGAGTTCGTGGGTTCTCAGGAATTTGATCACTATCCCGAAGCCATGGCCAAAGCACAGGAGGACGAAATTACCATCGCCCTGGAAAGCATTATTCGGGTGGAGGTATAATCATGCGTGCGGCCATTATTGGAGCGGGTTTTGCCGGACGGGTTCACGCGGAGGCCTTAGCCGCCTGCGGCGTGGAAATTGCGGCTATCATCACCACGAAGGAAGAGACGGCGGAAGCCTTTGCTCGGGAGTATGGCATTCCCCGCTGGGGAACAGAACTGAGCCTGGCATGGGAAGATGATATCGACGCGGTACACATCTGTACGCCGCCTACCACCCATGGCTGGATGGTGAAGGAGTTATTGAAACACGGAAAGAACGTGCTGTGCGAAAAGCCGCTGAGCTTCGACGCTGAGGAAGCGGAGGAGATTGCCCGGATTGCCGGGGAGAGCGGGCGAATCTGTGCGCTGACCTTCAATGTGAGATATCACATGGCGGTGCAGAAGGCGAGAGAGATGTTGCAGTCCGGCGATTTTGGACGTCCTCTGCTGATTCATGGAAATTACATGCAGGAATTCAACGCCTTTCCCGCGCCTTTGGACTGGCGCTACAAGCCGGAGTTAGCCGGGAATATGCGGGCGGTCAGCGAGATCGGAAGCCACTGGATCGACTTGGCGCAGTACGTTTCCGGAAAGAAGGTGACGGCCGTATCGGCGCTGTTTGGAAATTTCCATCCCCATCGGATTCTTGCCGACGGCATGATGTATCCTCAGGACAGCGGCGTGAAGGGGGAACCCTTTTCCGTGACCTCTGAGGATGCGGCGGCTCTGACTTTCCGCTATGAGGACGGGGCGATGGGCAATGTGCTGCTTTCGGAGATTTCTCCCGGTCGCGGCAATCGTCTGACGCTGGAAATCACCTGTCAATACGGCAACCTCTGGTGGAACGAGGAGGACAATAACATTTTGTACGCCGCCAGAAAGGGCGAGGGGGTGCGCATGGAGGTATTTGCCTTTGGAAACGGCTTTACCGATACCTTCCGCACGCTTTTGAGCAATTATTACAAGGCGGTAGCCGATCAAAAGACCGGCGCGGCGGAAGGCAAGGATACAAACGCGGCCGGAGTGGCTGCGGCTGAAAAGAACTGGCCTACTTTTGAAGAAGGCGCTCAGGTCACGGCGGTGTGCTGCGCGGCGGCGGAAAGCACCGCGGCGGATTCCCGTTGGGTGGAGGTGTAAAAGTCTCATGGAACAGAAGAAACTTGCGGTTTCGGAGCTGATTTGCAGGCTGGGATTGAAACCGCTGCCCCAGGAGGGCGGCATGACCTGTCAGACCTATATCAGTGATCGGAACATCGGCGATGAACCGGGCGGAACGGCCATCTACTATCTGTTGTCCGGCGAAGCCTTTTCCCACCTTCATCGGCTCACCGGAGATGAGATCTATCACTTCTATCTGGGCGATCCGGTGGAACTGACGGAGCTTTTGCCTGACGGAGAGGTGAGAACCACCATTTTAGGCCAGGACATTTTGAACGGTCAGTGCGTGCAGCACGTGGTTTACGCCGGGCATTGGCAAGGCTCTCGCCTGGCATCGGGCGGGGACTTCGCTCTTTTGGGAACCACCATGTGTCCCGGTTATACGCAGGCCTGTTACGAGCACGGTGACAGGGAGGCGCTGGGCCGCGCTTACCCTTCGGCAAAAGAGACCATTCAAAGGCTGACCGGTGAGGCAAAATTCGAGTAAAAGCGATCAAAATTGTTTATTGCAGATAGACGATAACCGTTGAAAAATGTAGGTGGATGGCGGCCGTCAAAACAAATCGTCAAAACAAGCGGTTCTTTGATGGATTTTGGTGAATATAGCAGATACAATAGGCGATACATGCTGTAAAAACGGAAAGGTGACAAAATGAAATACGAATTGAAGATCGGCGGCATCAAAAGACAGCTGCCCATCGTTGCGGTCAGCGACGAGCTGGCCATTGCCAGCTTCGTGATTTTGGGCGACTGTGAGCTGGTGACGGTGACTGCGCCCATGCTGGCAAAGCGGCTTCCGGAGGTGGATTATCTGGTGACGGCGGAGGCCAAGGGAATCCCCCTGGTACAGGAACTGTGCCGCGTTTTGAATAAGCCTACATACATTGTGGCGCGCAAAAGCGAGAAGGCCTATATGGAAAACACCATCAGCAGCACACTGCTGTCCATCACGACACAAAAACCCCAGACCCTGTATCTGGACGGCAAGGATGGGGAGCTTCTTCGGGGAAAGCGGGTGGCTATTGTGGACGATGTGATCTCCAGCGGCGAGAGCCTGCGGGCCTTAGAGGAACTGATGAAGCACTGCGACGCTCAGGTAGTTGCCAAAGCAGCCATTCTGGCGGAGCATAAGGCGGCTGACCGCAAGGACATCATCTTTTTGGAACGGCTTCCTGTATTTGATGCGAAAACAGGAAAAGAGCTGTAGCAATCACAGGACGGCGGCGAAAGTGAAACTGTCGCGGCAAAGGCTCGATTGCCGCAGCGAAAGCAAAATAACCGCTGCAGGGATAACGCGCTGCCGGCGGAGCGCCGGTGGAAAAGTGGATATGAGTCTTGAACTATCTGCTAAAAAAAGGTATAATGAAAACGTATTTTGTTGTGAATCGTTTTTATGGCGACCTGTAGGGCGCAAAAATGGAGATGCCTTATAGGAGAACAAAAGAAAAGAGGTAAAAACTATGAAACAGACAAAGAAGTGGCTTGCTCTGCTGCTGGCTTTCGCTATGGTGGCAGCTATGGTCGGCTGCGGCGGCAACGAAGGTCAGGGCGAGGATCAGGAGGGTCTGAAGATCGCTATCGTATCTACGGCTGCCGGTGTGGATGACGGTTCTTTCATTCAGAACTGCTATGAAGGAATTCTGTCCTTCATCGACTCCCGCGGCGGCATCGATACCGTAACCGACATCATGGAGCCTACCGGCGATCCCGCGGCTGCGGTGCAGGCGGTAGCGGATATCGTAGCCGACTATGACGTCATCGTTACTCCCGGGTTCCAGTTTGCCGGAATCAGCTCCATTGCCGCTGAAAATCCGGACAAGAAGTTCATTCTGGTGGACTCCTTCCCCTCCGATGAATCCGGTCAGACCGTCGTTTTGGATAACTTATACGGAATGCTGTTCTCCGAACAGGAGGGCGGTTTCTTCGCGGGCATCTCTGCTGCTATGACCAGCAAGACCGGCAAGGTAGCTTCCGTACACGGACTGGCATATGAATCCAACGTAAACTATCAGTGGGGTTTTGAATCCGGCGTAAATTACGCTAACAAGCACTACGGAACG
>CANEEC010000105.1 GCA_947426455.1 uncultured Clostridia bacterium
AACAGTCAGAGACCTGTGCTTGTGGTATGGCAAATCACAGGCGCTGAAAAATATAAATATGGAAATTCCGGAAAAGAGCATTACGGCGCTGATCGGTCCGTCGGGATGCGGAAAATCCACATTTTTGAAAACATTGAACAGAATGAACGACCTGATTCCCAATGTAAGGATTACGGGTGAGGTGATGTATAACGATGAGAATATTTACGACAGCTCTGTGGATGTCAATGAGCTTCGGAAAAACATCGGCATGGTGTTTCAAAAACCAAACCCGTTTCCCATGAGCATTTTTGACAATATTGCCTATGGACCCCGCACACATGGAATTCGAAGTAAGGCGAAGCTGGATGATATTGTAGAGCGTTCCCTTCGAGATGCAGCTATTTGGGAGGAAGTAAAGGATCGGCTCAAAAAGAACGCTTTGGGACTTTCCGGAGGTCAGCAGCAACGACTCTGCATCGCAAGGGCGCTGGCGGTAGAACCGCAGATTCTCCTGATGGACGAGCCGACCTCAGCGCTTGATCCCATTTCCACTTCACACATTGAAGAACTGGCAATGAAGCTGAAAGAAAAATATACGATTGTCATCGTAACGCATAATATGCAGCAGGCTGTCCGCATCTCAGATCATACCGCATTTTTCTTACTGGGAGATCTGATTGAGTTTTTGGAGACAGAAGCTATGTTTTCTCAGCCGAAGGACAAGCGCACAGAGGATTATATTACAGGGAGGTTTGGATAAATGCGATCGAAATTTGACGAGCAGTTAGAGCTATTGCATAAAGAACTGATTGAAATGGGCGCGCTTTGTGAAAGCGCAATCGCTATGGCGGCAAAGGCGCTGGCGGAGGGCGACACAAAGATGGCGTCGAAAGTCCCGGAATTGTCAGCTGATATCGACAGGAAAGAACGGGATATTGAAACCATGTGTATGAAGCTGCTCCTTCAGCAGCAGCCGGTAGCCAGAGATCTGCGAACGATCTCTTCGGCGCTGAAGATGGTAACGGATATGGAGCGTATCGGAGACAATTCCGGTGATATTGCAGAAATCGTTACGATGGCGAATATAACCGTATCAGACAACACAAAGCATATTCAGGATATGGCGCGAGCCACGATTAAAATGGTAACCGACAGCATTGACGCTTTTGTAAAGAAGGATATCGCTCTTGCAAATGCGGTGATCGCCTACGACGATGTGGTAGACGGCTTTTTTGACGAAATCAAAACAGATTTGATGAAACAGTTTGGCAGTCCCGAATCCAACGGAGAAAAGGTTCTCGACCTTTTGATGATCGCCAAGTACTTTGAGCGTATGGGAGACCATGCGGTGGAGATTGCAAAATGGGTGCTGTTTTCTATTACGGGAAAAAAAGAGGGATGAAAGGGAATCGTTAACCCTTGCCGCCTGTATTTTCGTGATATCGAATGCATCATTGAAAATGAAGCGGTATTATGATACCATACAATGCGGATATTTATATGCAAAAGGAGAAGAAGAATGATTTTCTGCGTAGAGGATGACAACGGTATTCGGGATTTAATGATATATACCTTACATTCTGCCGGATTTGAAGCCAAAGGCTTCATGGACGGTTCAGAGTTTTTTGCCGCGTTGCAAACGGAAAGACCGGAGCTCGTTATGCTGGACATTATGCTGCCGGGCGATGATGGGATTACGATTTTGGAAAAGCTCCGCAGCAATGCCGCTACTGCGGATATCCCGGTTATCATGGCGACGGCAAAGGGAACGGAATACGACAAGGTGATTGGTCTTGACACAGGCGCAGACGATTATCTTGCGAAACCCTTCGGAATGATGGAAATGGTTTCCCGTGTGAAGGCTGTCCTGCGGCGGGCGGCTTCCCAGAACAGGCCGAAATCCTTAAAAGTCGGAAATCTTGAAATGAATAAATCGCAGCATACCGTTTATGTCCGCGGGGAGAGACTCTCTCTCACATTAAAGGAATATGAGCTGCTGCATTTATTTATGGAAAATCCAGGAATCGTCTTCACCCGTGACAGGCTCTTACAGCTGATCTGGGGTTCTGATTATATGGGAGAAACAAGAACGGTCGATGTCCATATCGGAACGCTTCGTACAAAGCTGGGAGAGTGCGGCGCATACATTGAAACCGTTCGAGGCGTTGGGTATCGGATGGAGGCGACACTATGAAAAAGAGAATTTTTCGGACCATATTCGCTGTTGCTATCAGCATATTTCTTGCTTCATCCCTGCTTTTTATGGCGGTGCTTTACGATTATTTTTCGGGGATTCAGCAGAATCAGCTTCGTATGCAGATCGATCTTGCGTCACAGGGTGTGGAAGGCGAAGGAATTGACTATCTGCAAAAGCTCAATATAAAGGATTATCGCATCACCTGGATAGGAACGGACGGCAGCGTTCTCTATGACAGCCTGTCAAATGTGGAGGAAATGGAAAACCATTTTGAACGGGAGGAAGTAAAAGAAGCGCTTTCCCAGGGCTATGGAACAAGTTCCCGCTATTCGTCCACATTGATGCAGAAGTATCTCTACGGGGCAAAAAGGTTGTCGGATGGAACCGTAATCCGGCTTTCCGTAACGCAAAAATCTTTACTCATCCTCACGCTGGGTATGCTTCAACCCATTATCATCATATTTGTGATCGCTATTTTTCTATCAGCTTTTTTGGCGTCAAGGTTATCTAAAAAAATTGTAAAACCGCTGAACGCACTGAACTTAGATAAACCTTTAGATAATGATGGATACGATGAACTTTCCCCTCTGCTTCGGCGCATAGATGCGCAGCAGAAAGAAATCAGGAAGCAAAGCGCTGTGTTAAGACAAAAACAGAATGAGTTTGACGTGATGACTTCGTCTATGTCCGAAGGTCTCATTTTGCTGAACGGCAAAGGAACTATTTTAAGCATCAACGAGGCGGCTGCGGCATTTTTGGGAACGGATCGCTGCTGTACGGGCGAGGATATTCTGGAGATAAACCGCGGTTTGGCACTGGTTGGGCTGCTGAATAAGGCGAGAGACGGAAAGCATTCCGAATGGATCATGGAACTTGAGAATGGCCGGTATCAAATGATAGCAAGTCCCGTTATATCGGGCGGCACCGTATCCGGAATTGTGCTTTTAATATTTGACGTGACGGAAAAGGAACAGGCGGAGCAGCTTCGCCGGGAGTTCACGGCCAATGTTTCCCACGAGCTGAAAACCCCGCTGCACACCATATCGGGAAGCGCGGAGCTCTTGGCAAACGGCATGGTAAAGCCGGAGGATGTTCCTGCCTTTTCAAAACGCATTTATTCTGAGGCACAGCGCATGATCCAATTGGTCGAAGATATTATGCGTCTTTCCCATCTGGACGAGGGCGCGGCGAACATGAAATGGGAAACGGTTTCCTTATATGCGGCGGCAGAAGAAGTAATCAAAGTCCTTTCCGATAAGGCTGAAAATATGGGAATAAAATTGGAACTGTACGGAGAAGCCGTTCAGATCAACGGCATTGACCAGCTGATACAGGAAATCATATACAATCTCTGCGACAATGCGATTAAGTATAACCGCAGGGGAGGTTCCGTTTCAGTGACGGTTAGGGAAACAGATAAATATGCGGCGGTTGCCGTTTCGGATACCGGCATCGGCATCCCGGCAGAACACCAGGAACGGATTTTTGAGCGGTTTTATCGAGTGGATAAAAGTCATTCCAAGGAAATCGGAGGCACAGGACTTGGACTTTCCATTGTAAAACACGCCGCAAAGCTGCACAACGCAGAGATTCAGCTGCACAGCGTCGTGAACGAGGGTACTGAGATTACAGTTAAGTTTCCGAAAGCGGACAATGATCACTTACTGTGATTTCTGCGACTTCGCATGTAATCCTCCTAATGTATTGATTTTTCTACAAATTCCATCACTTCGGCTGACGATAAAACCAAGAGGAGAGACTGCCTGCTTATGCTGTCTCTCCCCGGTGATGGTATTTTATTTATTTAAGCCTTATTTTCCCTGATGAGGATTTAAATCGAATCCGGGATTGATGGCGTAGAAGTTCTTTTCATCCAGATGATCCTGAACCTTTCTCAGAGCTTCGCCGAACCGTTGATAGTGGACGATTTCCCGTTCCCGCAGGAATCGGATGGGATCGATGACCTCCGGGTTATCGATCAGGCGCAGGATGTTGTCGTATGTGACTCTGGCTTTCTGTTCCGCCGCCATATCTTCGTTGAGGTCGGCGATGGGATCGCCGGTAGACTGGAAGGTGGCGGAGGAAAAGGGAGTGCCGGAGGCGGCCTGCGGCCATATGCCGACGGTGTGATCCACAAAGTAGGGCGCGAAGCCGCTTTCCTGAATTTCTTCCAGACTCAGATTTCTGGTCAGCTGGTGTACGATGGTGCTGACCATTTCCAGATGGGCCAATTCCTCGGTGCCGATATCGGAGAGGATGGCGGTCGGTTCCTTGTAGGGCATGGTGTAGCGCTGGGACAGATAGCGCATGGACGCACCCAATTCACCGTCGGGACCGCCGTACTGGGTCAGGATGATCTGCGCTGACCTCGCGTCCGGTTTTGTGATATTGATCGGGTACTGTAATTTCTTTTCATAAAGCCACATGATTAAACACTCCCTTCCCACGGCCAGGGTTCGTCGACCCAGGTCCATCTGCTGTCGGATTCCACCTGCAAGCTGTTGAGGGGCCCGAACCGCTTCACGTATTCGGCAACGGTCTGTTCCCTTAAGTGAAGATATTTATGATAGTACGCCATGGCGTTTTGGTCATCGGGATGAGTGTCCAGATACAGCCGGATGTCGTCCAGTGCAAAGCTTTGAACCTGTAAGCGGCGCATCATATTCTGTTGTTCTGTCATCGCCATTACTCGCTTCTCCTCCTTCCGCAAAACGGCAGATTCAGATCCGGGAAGATCGTTCCCACATCCAAAGCCTGCAATCCTTCGTACGTTTCTCCCCACGCCTGCATGGGAACATAGGCCATGGCCAGCGGCAGCTGATCCAGTGCCGTAGAGCCGGAAACCTGCGCCTGAACCGGAGCTTCGGCGGTGATATTGGGCATGACGCCGTGCATTGTGCGCAGCGCATCAGATATATTCAAAGAT
>CANEEC010000106.1 GCA_947426455.1 uncultured Clostridia bacterium
GTGGCGATCCGGCATCTTGTTGGTATCAGACCAGTAATCCTGGTTGAAGCTTCTGCCTAAAATCCAGCGGCCTTCTTCTCTGGCCTTGGGAGCGTCATCCTCGCACCATTTCTTGCATTCTTCCCAGGACTTCGCCTCTGTCATGTCGATTCTCTGCAGCAGAGATCCGTAAAACAGCAGATGCATATGGGTATCGCAGAAGCCGGGCACGGCTAACTTTCCGCCCAGGTCTACCTTCTTGGTATCGCCTTCGGCTAAAGCCAGAATCTCTTCATCGCTGCCCACTCTCAGAATCACGCCATCCTTTACCCAGATCGCGCTGACTTCGGGATACGCATCGTCCATGGTTTTGATCACACCGTTATAAAAAATCGTGTTCATTTTTTCTCCTCTTACATTTCACCGCTTTGACGGAACATCTTGACGAAATGCCGCAAACGCGGCATTTCGTCTTCATATCTTATTGTCATTAGGCTTCGTAAACGATTTCGCCGTCGATGACGGTCATAACAACGTTAGCATCCTTGATTTCGTCCGGATCGATTTCGTAGATATTCTTGTCGATGACGGCCATATCGCAGTACTTGCCTACGCCCAGCGTTCCTCTTTCCTGTTCTTCGTAGGAAGCATACGCCGCTTCCTTGGTGAACATTCTGACAGCCTCGTCTACGGTTACGCCGTTTTCCGGATACCAGGGTTTACCGGTGGATCCCTTTCTCGTTACAGCGCTGTAGATATTCGGCAGCGGATCGAAGGGTTCTACGGGACAGTCGGAACCGCCGCACTGATGAACGCCCAGATCTATGTATCTTCTCCAGTTGTAGCTCTGCTTTGCCAGTTCCGGGCCGACACAGTCGTCTACTACGTTGGAGTCAGCCTTGACGAAGATGGGCTGTACATAAGCCACCAGGTTCAGCTTCTTAAAGCGATCCTGCTGTTCGCTGTCCATGATCTGGCAATGAATGACGCCGTGTCTCCAGTCCGGTCTGGGATCTTCGTAAATGACCTTTTCCACCGTCCGCAGAACCTGTTCCAGAGAACCGTCGCCGATGCAGTGAGTCACTACGTCGAAACCCTCCTTCTGAGCCAGGGAGTAGATTTCGTACAGATCTTCGTCGGTGAACAGGCTCAGACCCTTCACGCCGGGATCGTTCTTATATTCTTCTCTCAAAGCCGCGGAGTGAGAACCGATGGAACCGTCGTTAAGAAGCTTGACGGGACCGAACTTGAAACGGCCGATCTTGTCCTTCATCTTGTAACCCATGGCCAGGAAATCTTTCATCTGTTCGATGGTCTGGAAACGGGTCTGTTCGTAAACCCGAATGGGCAGTCTGTCCTCTGCAACCAGTTCTTTAAACGCTTCCAGATTCAGCTTCAGGTCTTCCTTCTGAACGATATTGAAGTCATCGGTATGGCACTGAACGATACCCTTCTTCAATGCCTTCTGGCAGGCGCCCTCCAGCATATTCTTGATATCTTCCTTGGAATACTTCTGGAATACGTTCATTACGATATTGGAACTGTTTTCGCGAACATAACCGTTGGGTTTTCCGTCTTCGCCGAAATCGATGGTCTCCTTGGTGGTCTTGGGGTCTTCATCCCACAGGCCGCAAATCTGCAGCGCCTTGGTATTGCAGCAGGAGATGTGGCCGCAGGCTCTCTGAATATAGATGGGAACCTCTGTAGAGATGGCGTCCAGATCGTGGCGATCCGGCATCTTTCTGGTGTCAGACCAGTAGTCCTGATTCCAGCCCCAGCCCAGAATCCAGCGGCCGTCCGCCTTGGCCTTTGCAACATCCGCTTTCATCAGTTCTACGATATCCGCATAGCTTTTCGCCTGACCCATGTCGATTCTCAGCGAGAATACGCCGAAGTGCAGCAGATGCATGTGAGTATCGCAGAAGCCGGGAACAGCCAACTTACCGCCCAGATCCACTTTCTTCGTATCCTTTTCGGCCAGCGCCAGAATTTCTTCGTCGCTGCCTACTCTCAGAATCACGCCGTCCTTTACCCAGATGGCGCTGACTTCCGGATACGCATCGTCCATCGTCTTAATCACACCATTGTAAAAAATTGTGTTCATTTGATTCTCCTCCTTATCAATCACCAAATACCCAACGGATATTTAGCAATAATTCAGAAACATTTATGATACAATTTTATCAAACTTACAGGCTCTTATCAAGGATAATCTCCCATGGAGGAATTTAATTTCTTTTATCGATGCTATAAATTATTCTGCGCAGCCTCAATTTCCCTTTTTATTCCGCTTTGTCGAAAAGCTCCAGGGCCTTTTCCAGCTGGCGATCTCTGATTAGAACTCCCTTTTCGCTCACATCCTCCGGACGCAGTTCCACCACCACATCCGGCGTCACTCCCACCTGATGTATTTTTCTGCCGGAGGGCGTATAATACTGCATGGTGGTCATCTTCAAAGCGCCGCCGTTGATCAGCGGCTGCGTGGTCTGGATGATGCCCTTTCCGTAGGTCTGGGAACCCACCACAATTCCGCCGCTCTCCTGAACGCCGGCCGCAAGGATTTCCGCCGCACTGGCCGTACCGCCGTTGACCACAAGGACGCAGGGCAGGTCGGTCTTTCCGTTTTCCGTCTTGTAATAAGTTCGTTCGCCCGCCTGATTTTCCGCATACACTACCGTGGCCGCGTCCATCAGCTCGTCGGCTACCTCCACTGCGCTGTCCACCACGCCTCCGCCATTGCTTCGCAGATCGATGACAATGCCGTCCACCGACGATGCTTCCATCTTTTCCAACGCCTCCCGAAAATCCTTTCCCGTATTGACCTCAAAGCTGCTGATTTTCAGATAGCCGATGTTTCCCTCTAGCATTTTGGAATACACCGTAACGTCGGTCAGCTCTTCCCGAACCATTTCGAATGTCCGGACGGCGTTTTCCCGCAAAACTTCCACCGTTACCTTCGTTCCCTCTTCGCCCCGAATAGCCGTTGCCGCCTCGGATACCTGATTGCCGCCGTAGACTGTACCGTCTACGCTCAAAAGCAGATCGCCGCTTCGGACGCCGGCCTTTTCCGCCGGAGAGCCGTCGGTGACGGACACGATTTCGATGTGATCGTCCTGACCGGGCGACATGGTAATGCCCACACCGCTATAGCTTCCGTTTACCTGCTGAATCAGGCTCTCCCATTCCTCTGCGGTGAGATATTCCGAATAGGGATCGCCCAGACCCTGCACCAACCCCTTGTACATTCCCTCGGCCAGCGCCTGATCGTCCTCCACCGGCAGGTAATACTGTTCCTTCATCAACCGTCTCAGAGCGTCGGCAAAGCCGTAGGTTTCTTTCAAATACGCGTATTCTTCGGCCTGAGATGCGGTGACGATTCGATGACCGCCCAACTGAAAAGTTCCTGCACAGACAACCGTGGCAACAACGACGCCGCAGACGACACCCACCAATAGGGTTTTGATTTTACCGTTGTTTTTCATGCTTCATCTCTCTCCTGTTACTGCATATCCAACACCTGAAACTGCAAGCGTTCCGTTCCGTTAAAGCTGTTGATTTCCCCGCAGCCCGCCAGGCTGACGAAGGATTCTTCAAACAGCAGCTCCCCCATCTCCTGCGCTCTCTGGAACATGACGCAGGAAAGGGCGGTTTCCTCCTGGGTATTGGCCTGGAATCTGGCGTGCTGTTTTCGGTCGCCCATATAGGTGATGTGATCGATGCAGACGTCGTTGATGGCAATGACAGGCTTGGGATTCTTCTGCCCGAAGGGCGCCAGCTTTTCCAGCTTTTCCGCTAATTGTGCCGTCATCTGCTCTCCGGTGATCACCGCGTCGATGACTATCTTGGGAACCAAAAGAGCCGGATCCTGCTCCAAAAGTTCTTTCATCTGTTCGTTGAGAAACTCCCGCAGCTCTTCAAAATGCTGTTCCTTCATGAGAAAACCGCAGGCTCCCGAATGGCCGCCAAACCTGACGAACAGCTGACTGCACCGGTTCAGCAGCGCAAAGAGATCGACCCCGGGGATGCTGCGTCCCGTCCCTTTCAGCAGACCGTCCCCCGACGGTGTTACGATGATCACAGGCCGGTTGACGGCGTCTTTGATCTTGCCTGCCACGATGCCGGTGATCCCCTCGTGGGCGTCCGTATCCCGCAAGACGTAAAACAGGGTTTTCCCGCCGTCCCCCTGAGATTCCAGCCGTTCCATGCAGCGCCGGTAGGTTTCCTCCTGCGCCTGTTTCCGACGGCGATTACTTTCGATCAGTTCCTCCGTCAGCTCCCTCACCCGTCTGGCTTCCGTTTCCGTAGCCACAGACGACGTCAGAAGCTCCACGCCGATCTTTGCCGACATCATCCGCCCCGCCGCATTGATGTGGGGTACGATGATAAAGGCAACCTGCTGGGCAGTGATCTGTCCCGCCGAAAGTTTAACCCCCTCCAAAAGGCATTTTAACCCCGGCCTCTGGTTACGGTTCAGTATCCTCATACCGTATTTTACCAGCGTGCGGTTTTCATCCTGCAAAGCCACGATGTCGCCGATGGTGGCGATAGCCACCAAATCCAACAAACCGTTGAGCGCAGCCTTATCTATGGCTGGCATACCGTCGGTGGTTTTCAGCGTCCTCTGCAGCGCCTGCGCCAATTTAAAGGCCACGCCGCAGCCGCACAATTCCTTGAAAGGATACCGGCAATCGCTCCGCTTGGGATTCAGCAGCAGGCAATCCGCCCTCCGGCGGTCGTCGATGCTGTGGTGATCCGTGACGATCACATCCATTCCCAACTCCTTGGCCAACTCCACCTCTTCCCAGGAAACGCTGCCGCAGTCCACTGTAATCAACAGCTGTGCCCCCTGCTTATGGATTCGGCTGATGGCTTCTTTGTTCAGTCCGTAACCCTCATCGAATCGGGAGGGTATGTAGTAGGACAGATTTCGCGTCAATCGTCCGAACACGGTCAAAAGCAGCGATACGGCCGTCACTCCATCGGCGTCGTAATCGCCGTAGATGCAAATGTGTTCACCACGCCGCAACCCTTCCACGATACGGATGATCGCCGGCTTCATATCCTGCATCAAAAAAGGATCGTAGGTCTGCTTCGGCGCGTCGCTGAGAAATTCCACCGCCTG
>CANEEC010000107.1 GCA_947426455.1 uncultured Clostridia bacterium
CGGTTTCCTTTTCCTTTTGTTCTTCCTCTGTCACCGGTACGGGCGCCGGATGGTAATTCACCAGACTCAGAGCCGTGATCATCTCGTCCGCCGTCTTATATCGGTTCACCTGATATTTGGCTGTAGCCTTCATGACGATGGCCTCCACATCGGGTGATATGGCCGGGTTAATCTGAGATGGCGGAACCATTTCCGCGTTCATGTGCATCACCGCCACCGCCACCGGATTTTCCGCATCGAAAGGTACCTTGCCGGTGAGCATCTCGTAGAGGACGATGCCCAGCGAATAGATATCCGACTTCTCATCCACATCGCCTCCCTGGCCTGTTCCGGCGAGAAGTAATGTACCGAACCCATGATGGTTCCCGTCTGGTTGACGGTCATGGTGGAGGATGTCACGGCCTTGGCGATGCCGAAGTCCGTGATCTTTGCCACGCCATCCTTGGTAATCAATATATTGTGGGGTTTTACGTCCCTGTGAATAATCTGATTCTTGTGCGCCACCGACAGCGCCGCGGCGATCTGCTTGGCAATGGCAACGGCGCGGCGCGGTTCCAGCGCGCCTTCCTCTTTGATGATATCGCTGAGAACGCTGCCTTCGATCAGCTCCATGACGATGTAATAGATATTCCCTTCTTTTCCTACGTCGTACACATTGACGATGTTGGGATGGGACAGGCTGGCCGCCGCCTGAGACTCTCTGCGGAAGCTCTCAATGACCTTCACATCCTTGGTAAATTCGGGTTTTAATATTTTGATTGCCACAAATCGGTTCAGCAGACGATCCTTCGCCTTGTACACCACGGCCATTCCGCCTTCGCCGATTCGCTCGATCAGTTCATATCTTCCGGCAAGCAATCTGGTACTCATACGCCGTTCCTCCCTGGTTTCCTAAATTCGAATACACACTACAGAAATATTATCTTTTCCGCCATGGAGATTGGCCTGTTCTACCAATCTGGCCGCCAACCGATGCATGGACGGTTCTTCTTCCACCGTGGCACAGATGACCTCATCCGTGAGTTCGCCGAACAATCCGTCGGTACACAGGAGAATCACATCTCCCTGTTTGAGATCGAACCGGAAGAAATCCGGACGGACGGTTTTTTCACCGCCGATGGCTCTGGTAATCATATTTCGTTCCGGGTGGCGTCTGGCCTCCTCCGGCGTAATGGTTCCCTGCATCAGAAGTTCATTTACGTAGGTGTGATCCTGGGTGATCTGGAGAATCTCTCCGTTCCGAACCAGATACGCCCTGCTGTCGCCCACGTTGACCACATATCCTTTGTCCTCGTTTATGTAGGCGATGACCAGCGTGGTGGCCATGCCGTCGTTGCTCTTGTTTTCCGTAGCCAGACGGCAGACAGCCTCGTTGGCGCCTGAGAGACAGTCCAGGAAATACAGCTGCAGCTGCTCTTCGTTCGGCACCTCCGTGATCGGGTGACTGTCCGCATAGGATGCCACAAAGCTTACCGCCGTTCGGCTGGCAACCTCGCCGGAGCGGTTTCCTCCCACGCCGTCCGCCACCATATACATTTGCTGATTGGGAAGGACGAACAAGGAGTCTTCGTTGTTGTCCCTGTACCTTCCCCTGTCGGTTTTAAACCCCGTACTTAACATGGTAGTTTCCTTTTCATTTTACAGATGTAGAAGCCGTCACCTTCTTGACATCCCAAATACATTTGCCGTTCTTCTATCTTCGTAAACCCGGGGTTCTCCAGTAAAAATTTTCGGGTCACCCGAGAGTTTTCTTCTTCGTTTACAGTACACGTGCTGTAGACCAGGACGCCGCCCTCCTTCACATAACCGCTGGACGCTTGAAGAATGGCGCTCTGCAGCTGAGGCAATCCCTGGGCGGAGGCTTCGTCCCGATACTTGATCTCCGGTTTTCGCCGAAGTACGCCGAGACCGGAGCAAGGCGCATCCACCAACACCCGATCCGCCGTATCCAGCAGTTCTTCCTGCACTTGGGAAGCGTCCCAGGCGCGGCATTCTACGATGCTGACACCCAGCCGCTGCTGCTGCGATTCCAACAGTGCCAACCGCTTGGGATACAGGTCGCCGGCCAGAATCTTTCCTATATTTTTCATGCGCTCCGCGGCAAACATGGTCTTTCCGCCGGGCGCCGCGCAGACGTCGATGACCGTATCCCCAGGCTGGGGATTCAGCGCCGCCACCGCCGCCATGGAGCTTTCATCCTGAACGGAAAACCAGCCTTCTTTATAAGCCTCTGTGGCAAGCAGACCGCTTCCCCGGACGAAAAACCCTTCCGGCACTTCCGCCATAGGCGTCAGGGAAAATCCCTCTTCCTCCAGCCGTTTTTGCAGTTCTTCCGCCGTAGTCTTCAACAGATTCGTCCGAATTCCCAGCTGCGGCGTGACGTTGGCCGCCCGCAGCATTTCCTCCGTTCGTTCCGCACCGTATTGGGAAAGCCACAGCCGGATGATCCAGGGTTCACAGGAATATTGCACCGAAAGGGATTCCACCAGGTGAGTCTTCCGATCCGGCCAGAGAAGTTCGTCCTTTTTTCGGCCGTAGCCTCGCAGCATACCGTTGATGAACCGCTCCCGTCCCCTGCAGAACACCCTGGCCAAGGCCACGGTTTCGTTGACGGCGGCGTACTCCGGTACGGAATCCATACACATCAGCTGATACAGTCCCATGCGAAGCAGGATCCTGTCGCTGCGCTTCAGCCGGCCTTTGCGGTCTGCCAGCTGCCCTATGACATAATCCAACTGCAGCCGGTAGCGCAGAACGCCGTAGACCAGTTCCCGAACAAATGCCGGTGCGGAAGGCTGAAATTCCTTTTCCCTGCGGTTGATGGCCAAATTGGAAAACGCCTGATCGCGCTCCATATCCTCTAATATATAATACGCAGTTTTTCGATTGATGTCCAATCCTAATCACGTCTCCCTCTCATAGCGAGAATCCGAATCAAACTGGATATCGCCATGGCCAGCGCGGCCACATAAGTCAGCGCCGCTGCTGAAAGCACCTTTTTGGCTCCCTTGGTCTCGGAACCGTCGCTGACGATTCCCATGTTCTCCATCTGAACTAAGGCTCTGCGGGACGCGTCCAGCTCCACCGGAAGAGTGATCAGCTGAAACAGCACGGTACCGAGAAACAGCAGCACGCCCAGATTGAACATCATATTTCCCATGGCGGAATGTCCCAGAACCAATCCCAGCACCAAAATCGGCCAGGAGGCGCCGGAACACAGGTTCACCAGCGGAACGATGGCGTTGCGAATCGCAAGCGGCGAATAACTCACGCTGTGCTGAATGGCATGCCCCGCTTCGTGAGCGGCAATGGCGATGGAAGCCACCGAAGGTTCGCTGTACACCTGCGAGGAAAGGCGCATCACCTTTCGTCTGGGATCGTAGTGATCCGACAGCTTGCCGCTAATCATCTCCACGGGAACATCCGACATGCCGTTGGCGTCCAAAATCATCCGCGCCGCCTGAGCGCCGGTCAGTCCCCGCAGATTTCTCACCTGGGCGTATTTGCTGTACGCCGAATTCACCTTCATCTGCGCAATCATAGTCAAAATGATCGCCGGAATCAGAAAAATCATGGAACTGTAATATCCATATCCCCCGTAATAACCGTATACTGGCATCTTATTTACCTCCCAAAATTTCACCCGTTTTTATGGTATTTCCTTTGATATATTCCGAAACCGCCATGGCCTTCTTACCTGGAAACTGCAGCTTCGTAATATTGATGATTCCCTCGCCGCAAGCCACCTGTACTCCCGCTTCATCCACGGACAGGATGGCGCCCGGCTTCGCAGAACCATTGCCTTTCAACGCCTGCGCCTCCCAAATCTTCACCGTATTCCCCTCATAGACAGTGGAAGCCACCGGCCAGGAGTTCATACCTCGAATCAGACGGCACAGTTCTTCGGCGCTCTTTTCGTAGTCCAATACGCCGTCCTTTTTAAAGACCATAGGCGCGTAAGTGACCTGAGCTTCGTCCTGAGGCTCCCGTTTCGCCGTGCCGTCAAGGATCTGGGGCAGAAAATCCATCAGAAGCTCCGCTCCCATCTGCGCCAGTTCTTCGTGCATCTGTTCTACGGTTTTCCATCCGATTTCCGTCTCGGCTCTGGCGATCATATCGCCGGTGTCCATGCCCTCCGCCATGTACATCAGCGTCACGCCGGTGGTTTTATCGCCGTTGATGATAGCCCGGTGGATGGGCGCCGCACCCCGATACTTGGGCAGCAGCGACGCGTGAATGTTAACGCAGCCCCGGGGCGGAAGCTGTAAAACGGCCCTTGGCAAAATCCTTCCGTAGGCCGCCACCACCATCAGATCGGGCTTTAACTCCGCCAGTTGGCTGTAAAATTCTTTATTGTTCTTCACCGTCTCCGGCTGAAGGACGGGAATCCCATATTCCAGCGCCTTGGCCTTCACCGGCGTAAACTGCACCTTTTTGCCTCGATCCCGCGCCTTATCCGGCTGGGTCACTGCGGCAACCACCTGATGGCCACTTTCCGCCAGAGCTTTCAGTGCCGGAACGGCAAAGTCCGGCGTTCCCATATATACAATTCTCATAAACGATTATTCCTCCGCATCATCTTCATCGTCGGCGTACAGTTCCTCGGCAGTCTTGATATCCACAGCCTTATCGATGAACAGCTGGCCGTCCAGATGATCGTTTTCGTGGCAGAAGGCCGTGGCCAGAAAGCCGTCGGCCTCATAGACCACCCGTTCGCCCTGGCGGTTCAGTCCGGCGATCTTCACGTATTCGGGACGCTCCACGCGGCCGTACAGGCCGGGAACGCTGAGACACCCCTCGTATTCGCACTGGGAACCGCTCTGCTCCAAAATCTCCGGATTGATCATCTCATAGACGACGCCGTCCACCTCCACGATGAACATCCGACGGCGAATCCCCACCTGGGGAGCCGCGATGCCCACGCCGTTATTCGCCCGCATGGTCTCCAGCATATCATCTAAAATCATGCAGATGTGGTCATCGATAGCCTTTACCTCTTTGGCCTTTTTATCCAGTATTTCATCGCCGCGTTCCACAATATTTCTCAATGCCATGGTATATTACGCTCCTTTCACTCCCCTTCAACCGATGTGCCG
>CANEEC010000108.1 GCA_947426455.1 uncultured Clostridia bacterium
CTGGCAGCCAATTCCTGCGGCTGTGCCTTTCCCGGCCGTCCCTATGTGGAAGGAACCGGGTCTTTGGCCAACTTCCATATTCAGGCGCAAAACCGCAATACCGATGTGATGACGGCATACTGCGAAGAAGCCCGGGATGTGGTGGACCGCTTGATGGGCTTAGAAGCCGTAAAGCCGGGAGAACATTTTTGCGGGCGTCCCCGGCTTTTGATGCTTCATGCCAGCCGTCCCAGGAAATCCAATACGTATCAGCTGTGGAGCCTGGCAAAAGAGGCCATGATGGAGTCTGGCGTAGACGTGAGGGAAATTTCCCTGAGAAACGGCGAAGTAAAGGACTGCCGCGGCTGCCCCTATAAGGCCTGTCTTCATTTTGGAGAGACGGGAAGCTGCTTTTACGGAGGCCCCATGGTGGATGAGGTATATCCGGCGCTGAAAGAAAGTCAGGGACTGTTGATGCTGTGTCCCAACTATAACGACGCCGTGGATGCCAATCTGACGGCGGCTATCAATCGTCTGACGGCGCTGTACCGTCAGGTTCCCTTTTACGATAAAAGTCTGTTTTCCATCATCGTCAGCGGGTACAGCGGAAGCGATATCATCGGCGGACAGCTGGTGGGGGCGCTGAACATGAACAAGGCCTTTCGTCTTCCGTCCAGGTACTGCGTTATGGCTACGGCAAACGATCCCGGCTCCGCCATGAAAATACCCGGCATCCGGGAGAAAATGCGGGACTACGGCCGTCACGCGGCCAGGGTGTTGAAGGGTGAAGAGATATAACAGAAAGAATTTTAGCGGGAGGATGCTGTGAAAAAAGGAAAAGAGGCTGTGGAAATCTGTGAGATGACGGCGGAGGAAACGGCGCTGCTGGCGCGTTTACAGGAGCCATTGATCGCGTGGTACGACTGCAATAAGCGGGATTTGCCATGGCGAAGGGACATTACGCCCTACCGCGTCTGGCTGTCGGAGATCATGCTTCAGCAGACCCGCGTGGAGGCGGGCCGGGAGTATTTTCTCCGCTTTATCGGAGAGCTTCCCAACGTGGAGGCGCTGGCCAACGTACCGGATGAGCAGCTGATGAAGCTGTGGGAAGGGTTGGGCTATTACAACCGGGCCAGAAACCTGAAAAAGGCTGCCGGGGTTCTCATGGAACGGTACGGGGGAGAGTTTCCCTCCACCTATGAGGAACTGCTGGAGCTGCCGGGAATCGGACCGTATACCGCCGGTGTTATTTCCTCCATCGCCTTTTCCCGCTGCCGCCCTTCGGTGGACGGGAACGTGCTGCGGGTCATCATGCGGGTGCTGGGGCGCAGGGACGACATCGGAAAGGAAAGCGTAAAAAGGGCGGTGGAGCGGGCGCTGCTTTTGGTGATGGAATCGGGGATGGCCCATGAGCGTCCGGGAGATTTCAACCAAAGTCTGATGGAGTTGGGAGCTATCGTCTGCATTCCCAACGGCAGACCCCACTGCGACCGCTGCCCGTGGGCAGCGGATTGCGTGGCGAAAGCCGAGGGAATCACCATGGAGCTTCCGGTAAAGCAGGTGAAGAAAAGCCGACGCATCGAGGAAAGAACGGTGCTGATTCTCCGAGACGAGAAGGAACGGCTGCTGCTTCACCGCAGAGAGGAGAGAGGCCTTTTGGCCGGCATGTGGGAGCTTCCGGCGCTTTCGGGAAAGCTGGATGAGCAGGGCGTGCGCCAGGCTGTGAAACCCTTTGAGGAAAAGCTTCAGCTTCAATGGCTGCGGCCGGCGGGAGAGGCCGTTCACGTGTTCAGTCACGTGGAATGGCACATGACCGCTTTTGAGGGGCGAATCCGTCCGGCTTCGGGAGCGGATGCGGCAGCGGCGGCCTTCGGAGGAACGGCTCTTGGCGCAGTGGCGGAGGAAAGCCGCCCCTACCTAAAAGATGTGAGAAGGGAGGAACCCCGGTGGATATGGGCGGATGCGAAACAGATTCGGGAGGAAATCGCGCTGCCGTCGGCCTTCAAGGGGTTTCGCAAGATTATGAACGGCGAAGAATAGAGGAAGACATCGTTGGAAAATCGCTTTTCCGCCGGTGAAAAGTGTGTTATGATGATACAAGAACAATATCGAGGAGGACTGGCCATGTTTGCGGAACTGAAAAAGAAAAAGTATCAACTGGACAGGGGAGAAGCAGAACGGATTTTGACCCAGGGTGTCTACGGCGTTTTGTGTCTGCTGGGTGAAAACGATTACTGCTACGGCGTACCCCTTCATCACGTCTATCTGGACGGCAGCATTTATTTCCACTGCGCGCCAAAGGGATGGAAGCTGGATGCGGCCAAGCATCATCCCCGGGTCTGCTATACAGTAGTGGATCAGAATCTGAAGATTTTGGAGGGCAAGCAGGATACCCGCTATTCCTCTGCCTGTGCTTTCGGCGTCATTTCTCCGGTGGAGGACGGCGAGGAAAAGAAAAAGGCGCTGCGCGCCATCATCGGGAAGTACGATCCCGTAAGCAAGGACTGGATTGAAGAATACGTGCAGGGTTCCATGCCGGTGAGCGTTTGGAAGGTGAAGGTGGAACACATCGAAGGCAAGTCCTCCTTCCTGGAAAAGGACGTATAAAAAATCCTTCGATGTTGTCATTATTCTGTATTTTTGTGTAAAGGGGGCGCAGAATTTCATATGTTTTATGTCAAGCTGTCGCTGGTTCTGCTGCTCTGCATTCCCGTAGTTTGGCTGGGCGCATTCCTGTTTGCCCGCCTGTTGGATCAGGCGCTTGCGGGAGCGCGCCGGGAACAGCAGGATCGCATGACGCGGGAGAAAATAGACAATGGAAAGAGGCGCAAAAGGAGATAACCATGAAGCAACAGGGCTTGTTCATCACCTTTGAGGGAACGGACGGCTCGGGAAAGACCACGCAGATTCGGCTGCTGCAGGAATGGCTACAGCAACGGGGTTACCGGTGCGTTCTTTCCAGAGAACCGGGCGGTACCGTGATCAGTGAGAAGATCAGAGAGATCATTTTAGATAAGAGCCACAGGGAAATGGACGCCAGGGCGGAAGCGCTGCTGTATGCCGCGGCCAGAGCGCAGCACGTGGCGCAGGTCATCCGGCCGGCGCTGGAAGGCGGCAGCATGGTCATCTGCGACCGGTTTACCGATTCCTCCATCGCTTATCAGGCCTATGGCCGCGGTTTGGGCGAGGATGTAGCGGCGATCAATGAATTTGCCACCGGCGGCCTGAAGCCGGACGTGACCTTTTTTCTGCGGCTGTCTCCGGAGATGGGACAACGGCGCATCGAGGGTCGCCAGCAGGATCGCATCGAGATGGAAAAGATGGAATTCCACCGTCAGGTGTGCCTGGGATACGAAGAATTGGAACGCCGCGAACCGAAACGCATCATCGGCATCGAGGCTTCGGATTCCATCGAAGCGATCAGCGCGGTGATCCGTCAGCGCATGGAGGAACTGCTGTCATGTCGTTGAGGGAGATTCGGGAAAACCAGCAGATCGTCCGGCGAATGAAGGAGGCGGCCAGAACTCAGGTGGTGTCTCACGCCTACATTCTGGAGGGCGACGGTTCGGTGGACAAGCGTTGTCTGGCGTTGGAATTCGTCAAGGCGGTGCTGTGCGGAAACCGGCAAAGCGACGGCTCCAGCTGCGATTGCTGTATTTCCTGCCAGAGGATCGACCATGGAAACCACGAAGACGTGTTCTTTGTCAGCGCCGAAAAAAACAGCATCAAAGACGAGGCCATCGAGGAGGTGCAGAGGAGGCTGGCCAACCGACCCAATCAGGGAAACCGCAACGTGGTCATCGTGGAGCGTGCCGACACCATGACCGTGCGGGCGCAGAACCGTCTGTTAAAGACATTGGAAGAACCGGCGCCGGGAACCATGATCCTGCTGCTTTCGGAAAATGCGGAGCATCTCCTTCCCACGGTTCGTTCCCGCTGCGTTCTGTACCGGCTGTACAGCCACGGCGCTGAGATTGCGGAGAACGTGAGTCTGGCGGCGGCACAGACGGGAGAACATTGGCTGAACCGCGAACCTTTCTACCGTCTGGTGAAGTCGGCGGAGGCGGCGTTAAGCGACCGGGGGACAGCTTTGGAATTTTTGGACGCGTTGGAGCTTTGGCTGCGGGATTGCCTGATCAGCCTGTACGACAGGGGCGGAGAGCTATCGTCGAATCGCTGGCCGCAGACGGCGCCCCAGTTGAAAAGCATCGCCGGCCGCTGTGGAAAAGCAGAGATCTGTAAAGCAGTGGATGCAGTGGAAGAAACCAGACAGGACATTCAGCACAATATCAATACGGCATATGCGCTGAAGGGAATGTTTTTGAGATAAATAATGGAGGATTTTATGATAAAAGTAGCAAATGTGCGGTTTAAACCCGCGGGCAAGGTGTATTACTTCGATCCTGGAGAATGGGACATCACCGTGGGAGATCACGTGATCGTGGAAACCGCCAGAGGCATGGAATACGGCACCATTACGGCGCCCGTTAAAGAGGTGGACGAGCGGGAAATCGTGGCTCCGCTGAAGAAGATCATCCGTGTGGCGGATGAACGGGATGCGCGGCAGCACGTGGAAAATCAGAAAAAGAAAAACCGCGCGCTACAGCTGTGCCAGGAGAAAATCAATAAGCACAAGCTGAACATGAAGCTGATCGACGTGGAACACACCTTCGACAACAGCAAGATCATCTTCTATTTTACGGCGGACGGCCGCGTGGATTTCAGAGAACTGGTCAAGGATTTGGCCGGCGTGTTCAAGATGCGCATCGAGCTGCGCCAAATCGGCGTGCGGGATGAGGCCAAGATGATGGGCGGCATCGGAAGCTGCGGCAGATGTCTTTGCTGTCACAGCTGGCTGCCGGACTTCGAGCCGGTGTCCATCAAGATGGCAAAGGTGCAGAACCTGTCTTTGAATCCCACGAAGATTTCCGGCATCTGCGGACGGCTGATGTGCTGTTTGAAATTTGAAAACGACGTGTACCATCAGCTGAAAAAGGGAATGCCCGAAGTGGGCGAGCGCGTCAGGACACCGGAAGGACTGGCGGTGGTGGTGGAGACCAACCTGCTGGAAAACAGGGTGAAAACCCGAATCATTCT
>CANEEC010000109.1 GCA_947426455.1 uncultured Clostridia bacterium
AGAAGAGACACCTGAATTTCGCCAAACCGGTCGCTTACCGTAACGGGTTTCAGCGTGCCGTCGTACTCCGAAGCGATGTATAGCCCCCTGCGCAGCAAGCGGTTTCCGAAGGACAACCGCTGAACGGAATCGTGGTTTCCGGAGATGAGAAACACCGCGATCCCCCGCTTTGCAAGCCGAACCAGAAACTCGTCCAACAACCCCACAGCCTCCACGGAGGGAATGGGCTTATCATAGACGTCACCGGCGATCAAAAGGCCGTCCACGGCTTCTTCCCCAGCGAGCTCTTCTATCTGGTTTAAAATGTATCTCTGATCCTCGATCATGGAAAACTCGTTGATTCGCTTTCCCAGATGCAGATCGGAAATGTGCATCCACTTCATGGTCCGCCCTCCTGATAAATACTGCAAAAGCGCTGTCAGACGACGGTTACCGCCCCTTCCAGCGCTTTGTCTTTCTCTTCTATACGTAATTGCACAATCTAGCGATGGCCATTTCGGTGCAGCCTAAGATCTCGGATTTGGTCTTCTCCCCGTCGCACACCGCCGTCAGCTTCTCGATGAATTCCTGCCGCATCTGCTCCATGGAAACCGCGCCCGAAATCAGTCCGCTGGCGTCCACATCCAGGTTATCCTTCATGGCTTCGTAAGTGAATCCGTTGGCGGTGATCTTGATCACCGGAGCAATGGGATTTCCCGTAGGCGTACCGCGGCCGGTGGAAAATACCACCACCTGCGCGCCTCCCGCCACCATGCCCGCTACGGAAGAGGGGTCGTGTCCCGGCGTGTCCATGATCACCAGTCCCTTTTTATCGATGGGTTTTGCGTAGTCGTACACTGCCTGAATGGGGCGATGGCCGCTCTTATGGATACAACCCAGAGACTTTTCTTCCAATGTGGTAATGCCGCCGGTGATGTTGCCGGGAGAAGGATTGCCCTTTCTGACTTCTTCTCCCACCAGACGCATGGCATCTTCATATCGATGAACGATGTGGCGGATCTGCTGCCCTACTTCCGGTGTCACCGCCCGGCGCGCCAGGATATGTTCCGCCCCGATGAACTCCGTCGTCTCTGACAGAATGGCCGTACCTCCCTCGTCCACCAGCCAGTCGCAAAGCTGGCCGATCAGCGGGTTGGCCGCCAATCCGCTGGTGGGATCGGAACCGCCGCACTCCGTACCTAATATCAGCTCCGACATGGGAAACCACTGGCGTTTCAAGGAGGAGGCTTCCTGCACCATCTGCCTGGCGGCGCGAACCACCCGTTCCACCGTGGCGATGGTACCGCCGCACTCCTGAATCACGAACTTAGCCAGAGGTTTGTTGGTTCTTTGGCGAATGGCTTCCTCCACCAAATCCATCTGGCAGTTTTCGCAGCCAAGGGAGACGATCACCGTCCCATAGACATTGGGATTGGCTGCCATTCCCGCCATTACGTCCATGGTCAGCTGCTGATCATTTCCCACCTGAGCGCAGCCGTTCTGATTGTGGAAGGTCACGGCGCCCTCCACCTGAGAGGCGGCGATTCTTGCCGTATCGGCAGCACAGAGGCTGGCAGGAAGAATCAGTACCGTATTGCGGATGCCCACCCGGCCATCCGGTCGTAAATATCCCTGAAATTTCACAGCTTCCTCCTTTACAATGCCTCTCGCACGCTTTCCACGTTGTGAACGTGAACGTGCTGTCCCGGCTGAATATCCATTGCCGCGGCGCCGATATGCTCGCCGTATTTCACCACGGCCTGACCCTTCTTCATGGCACAAACCGCCACTTTATGAAATACCGGAACGGCCTCCAGCGCCTTCACCGTCTTTTCCGTGCCGTCCGGCTGCGCGTAGCGGATTTCATCTCCGGCATTCACCGGTTCCACCACCACCGCTACCGTATCTTTCTGATCGATTAACAATGCTCTCATTTTACTTCGTTCCAAACAACCTTTCTTCAATGACTTTATATCTGTCCAGCTTTTCCGGACATGGTTTTTCCTTCGGTACCATCACCCGCAAACGGCGGGGAACCACCTTGATGTCCAACGGGAAGGGTCCCGCGGTCTCGCCGTCCACATCCACGCCGATTTCCTCGTCCGCGTCGATTTTGATGTGAGCGGTCTGAAAGTACTTTACATTCTCGTTCTCTCTGTGCTGACCAGCTAAAATGCTGAACACCAGCGGCAGAAAATCCTTGGCCGGCGTCTCTTTAAACAGCAGCACGTCCAGCTTTCCGTCATCCACCTCCGCCGGCGTAGCCAGCTGCTTGAAGCTCCCAGCGGATTTTCCGTTCATCACCAGTGCGAAATAGACGTTCTCCTCTCCGGTGAATTCCTCGCTTTCAAACCGCATGGGAATGGGATGCAGATTGGGCAGTTCCACCATGCCCTGCAAATAGTAGGCCAAAACGCCCAGCGTATTCTTCATGCCCGGGTCGGTTCTCTGAGACAGATCCACCAGACAGCCCATGGCCGCCACATTGATGAAATTCCGCCCGTTGATATCGCCGATATCCACATTCTGCATCTCGTCTCCCAGGGCGATTTCCACCATGGCTTCGATCTCGTTGGGCATTTTGAAGTAATAGGCGAAGTCGTTGGCCGTCCCCACGGGGAAAATGGCCAGCGGCACATCCACATCGTTTCGCACCATGGAATTCACCACCAAATCAATGGTGCCGTCTCCGCCTGCGGCGATGATTCGCTCCACCCCCACCTGCTTGGCTTCCTGCATGATGGGATCCAGATGCTCCGATCTGGCGCCTCTCACGGGAATCACCGTATATCCGGCGTCCTGAAATCGGCTGATAATAAAATCCAGATGATTCCGAATCATTCCATTTCCGGCCATAGGGTTATACACCAGCAATGCTTTTTTCATCGTCCTTCCTCCATCCTTCTCTGATCGAGCCAATTAAGTAGAATGAACCGGCAAACACCACGGCGTCGTAATCGCAGCCGTTCTCTCTGACCGCGGCCAGAGCCGTTTTCCAGTCTCCGGTAAAGCCGCAATCCACGCCCAGGTTCGTTTTCACGGCGTCAGCTAATTCTTTCGCCGGAAGCTTTCGCGGGTTTTCCGGCTCCGCAGCCAAAAAAGTGATCTCCGCCGTTTCAAGCAAAGGACGCAGCTCCTCTAACATCGGTGTCAGCGCCTTGTCCTTCAGCACCCCTAAAACCAGCAGAATCCGCTTGTGAGCGAAATGCTCCTGCAGGGACAGACAGAGGGAACGAACTCCATCCTGATTGTGGGCGCCGTCTAAAATCACCGCGGGATTTTGAGAAATCAGCTCAAACCGCCCCGGCTGCCCGGCGTCCTTCATGCCCAGCCGCACCGCCTTTTCCCAGGCTTCGCCGCTTTGCGGGAAAATCCGTCCCCGCTGCCGCAGAAGTTCCAGCGCCGTCAGAGCGCACAAGGCGTTTTCCACCTGATGAATTCCCGTCATGCTCAGTTCCATTGTACTATATGTGTACCCAAGAATTTGGGAAGTAAAGCAGTATCCGCCCAGTTTTTTCACCACGGGCGCAGTCACCTTCGCGCAGGCGGGAAATGCCGTCCCGAAAACATCGTACACCGGCGCTTTCGGGTTCTGCTCTTCGGCCGTTTCGCAAATCACACGGGCGGCGTTTTCATCCTTCACAGCGAACACCACCGGTACGTCCGGTTTGACAATGCCGGCTTTTTCCCCGGCAATCTGTGGAAGGGTATCTCCCAATACGGCCATGTGATCCAAAGAGATGGAAGTAATCACGGTGGCCAGAGGACGGCTTACCACGTTGGTAGCGTCCAAGCGGCCTCCCAGACCCACCTCTAAAACCACATAGTCCGCCTTCTTTTCCGCAAAGTAAACGAAAGCGATGGCCGTCACCACATCGAATTCCGTAGGTTCTTCCAACCCCCGTTCCACCATGGTTTCAGCCGCTGCAAATACCTGCGCCCCGATGCGAATCAGATCCTCCTCCGAAATCTGCCCTCCGTGAAACTGTATCCGCTCCGTAAACCGCTCAATGTAAGGAGAGGTGTAAAGACCGCAGGCGTACCCCATCCGCTCCAAGACGCTATACAGATAGCGGCAGACCGAACCCTTGCCATTGGTTCCCGCCACGTGAACGACAGAAAGAGAATCCTGGGGATCGCCCAAAATTTTCATCAGCTCCGTGATGCGTTCCAGTCCCGGCCGTTTTTGAAACGCGTGGTAACCGTGAATCTTCTCCAATGTTTCTTCATAATTCATTTTTGTTCCTCGTTTAGGACAGCCGGCTTTTATTTTACCTTGGCTTCCACCACCGGCAGGCGTTCTGCCACCTTAGCCAGCATATCCTCATACTTGGCCAATTTCTCTCGCTCCGCGTCTACCACCTTCTGGGGAGCCTTGCTGACAAAGCTCTCGTTTTTCAGCTTGCCGGCGGTGCGCTTCACTTCGCCCTCCAGCCGTTCCTTCTCCTTTTTCAGGCGTTCCAGCTCCGCCTTGTAATCCAGAAGATCGTCCAGCGGAATGTACAGTTCTACGTTCTTCATCACCGCGGACATGACCTCCTCCGGAACCTGTTCCTTTCCTTCGATGAAGGTGACCTGAGAAATGCCGGCGATGTTGATTAGGAAGTGCCGGCAATCCTTCATGTAGTCCGCTTCTTTTCCCGTAGCCAAAAGGACGGCGTGCAGCTTTCTGGAAGGCGCCGCGTCGGCCTCCGCGCGAATGTTCCGGATGGCGCGGATGACGTCCATAACGGTATTCAGCTTGGCTTCCTCCTCCGGGAAGTGCAGCTTCTCATCGTATACCGGCCAGCTTTCCTTCATCAGAAACCGCTGGGTATTGCCCTCCTGGGGCAGGAAGCTCCAAATTTCTTCCGTGATAAAGGGCATGAAGGGATGCAAAAGCTTTAACATATCCTTTAACGCCTTCACCAAAACGAAGCGGCAAACCTTCTTATCTTCTTCGTCCTCTCCGTAAAGCCGCGCTTTCACCAGTTCGATGTACCAGTCGCAGAACTCGTTCCAGATCAGTTCGTAAATCTTCTGG
>CANEEC010000110.1 GCA_947426455.1 uncultured Clostridia bacterium
CCGCCGCAAAATCCTCGATGATCTTATCGGCCCGGAAACGCTCATGACACTCCCGACAGTCCATCAACGGGTCAGAAAAGCTTCCCAGATGGCCGGAGGCCACCCAGGTCTGGGGATTCATCAGAATCGCCGCATCTAACCCTACGTTGTATTTGGATTCCTGAACGAATTTCTTCCACCAGGCTCTCTTTACGTTATTTTTCAGTTCTACGCCCACCGGACCGTAATCCCAGGTGTTAGCCAGACCGCCGTAAATTTCAGAGCCGGGATATACAAACCCTCTGGATTTGGCCAGAGCCACAATCTTGTCCATTGTTAAATCTTTTGCCATTTTGTCAAATTCCACACTTTCCGTTAAATTTAAATCCTACAGACTGTCGTCTTCCACATCGCACATGCCGTCGTCCTCCGTCAGGTCGTCTACCATTTCCATGACTTCATCCACGGCATCTTCAAAATCTTCCGCTTCGAAAATTTCAACGTCCTTGGCGCGGTTCATGGCCTCGGAAGCCTTATCCTTCACATTGTTGAACACGTCCGCGCCCTTTTCCTTCACATCGGAGGCTACGGCGCTTCCTTTTTCCATCACCGTTCCGAAGGTTTCGTTGGCCTTGTCGGACAGATTGACCACTTCGCCGTCATCCTTCAGCAATTCGATGGTGCACTTGGTGCCGAAGGCCGCGATGGTGCTGGCAATCACCGCCCAGGGAAACAGCAGCGTACCCACCAGGCCGATGTTCACCGGCAGGTTCAGCAGCACTTCCCCGTCTTTTTTGATGGTGATTTTCGACACATTTCCCTTGCGGATCGCTTCTTTTATCTTTTCCACCATAGCAGAACCCTGTTCCCCCAACTTGCTCCTGCTGTCGATATCGATGGTCTCTTCGATGGCGATAATGGCGTCTACGACGCTTCCCTCCGCCTTTTCCAAAGCGTCCTTCGCCTCTTTGTAACTGACTCCGGTTCGATCTTTCACCAGTTCAATCTTTTCTAACGTGATTTCCATAATTCCACCGCCTTTTCTTTTTCATCACATGGACAGAAAGCCTTCGCTTTTCAGCTGGCCCAAGTCCAGATGATATTCAACATAATCCTTTATAATCGCCCGCAGCAGCTGTTCTACCGACGGTTCCAGCGCCAGTTTTTCAAAGCTGCTCAGGGGATGATTCAGAAAGTACTTCAATATATCCACTATACCAAAGTTTACCTGATAAATCAACGGAGCATTGCCATTCTCTGCCGGATATTTTTCCGCACAGCTTCGGCAAACGACGCCGCCCTCCTTTATGTCAAACAGCGCCGCCGGTTCTTCCGAAGCGCAGCTGACGCATCGATCCAAAACGGGCATGTGGCCGCAGGCGGCCAGAGCCTTTAACTGGTAGGCGATCACGATGGTGGCAAAGCGGCTCTTTCGCCGCTCCATCACCGCAAAAAATTCCGTGAGCAGAGAAAACAACCGCGGCGACGGCTGCTCCTGGGGCAGGAGCTTTTCCGTAAATTCCAGAATGTAGGCGCAGGCCATATACTTGTCCACATCTTCACCGATCCGGTAATAGCTGTGAATCACCTCGGCGCCGTTGATGTTGTACGTATCCCTGCTTTTAAACAGCTCGTAGCGTCCGTGGGTAAAGGGGCGCAGCGCCAGAGCGTTCTTTCCCTTGCCCCGTTCGTTGATCCCCGTACCGGCGCTGATTTTTCCGTATTTTAAGGAAAACAGCGTCAGCATTCGCCGGCCGTTCACCGTTTTGGTCTGCCGTAAAATGATTCCTTCCGTATCCGTATACACCAGCCGCTCCTCCGCTATTCGCTTTTGTAACCGAAATTACTGATGGCGAAATCGCTGTCTCTCCAATTCTCCTTGACCTTGACCCAAAGCTGCAAAAACACCTTCGTTCCCAGAAGCGCCTCGATTTCCTCTCTGGCGCTCTTTCCGATGCCCTTCAGCTTCTTTCCCTCTTTTCCGATGATGATCCCCTTGTGGGACTTGCGCTCGCAGTAGATTACCGCGCCGATGGAGGTCAGATTCGGCTTTTCCTGATACGTCTCAATCTCCACGGCCACACCGTGGGGAACCTCCTCCTGCAAATACAAAAGCAGCTTCTCTCGGATCAATTCGCTGACGATGAATCTCTCGGGATGATCGGTTACCATCTCCTCCGGGAAGTACATGGGTCCCTCCGGCATCAGCTTCACTACGGCGGAAAGCAGGTCGTCCACATTTTTGCCCTCCAGCGCGGAGGTCCCGAAAATCTCATCGAACATTCCGGTTTTTTCATACTGCTGGTAAATGCTGCGGAACAGTTCCGGCTCCAGCCGGTCGATATTGTTTATCACCAAAATCTTTGGGGTTTTCACCTGCTTTAAAAGTTCCAGAATATAGGCGTCCCCCGAACCCTCCGAAAGCGCGCCGTCCACGATGAACACCACGGCCTCCACTTCCTTCAGCGTGGATTTTGCCATATCGGTCATGCAGGCGCCCAGCTTGTTCTTAGGCTTATGAATTCCCGGCGTATCGATGAAAATCAACTGGCAATCGTCAGCCTGTCCCCGATGTCTGGTATAGATGCCCCGGATGGTATTTCGCGTGGTCTGCGGCTTATTGGTAGTGATAGCGATTTTTTCTCCCAGGATGGCGTTCAGCAGCGTGGATTTTCCCACGTTAGGCCGGCCGATGATCCCGATAAACCCTGATTTCATGTTCTCTCCTTATTGTTGCAGCCGAAACCCCCGCGGCAACAGTTTTGACAGTGTAACAACTTCTAAATGTTCCTCGTCTTCTCCGGTAATCACCAGCATGTCCGGCGAAAATTCGTAGAGCATCTGGCGGCAGATACCGCAGGGCCAGGCTTCTCCCTGACGGGAGGCAATGGCGATGGCGGCAAACTCTCTCGCCCCCTGGGAAACGGCTTTGACAAGAGCCGTCCGTTCCGCGCAGACGGTAGCGCCGTAGGAGGCGCTTTCCACGTTGACTCCCGTAAAAAGTCCACCGTCGCAGGCCAAAAGCGCAGCGCCTACGCAGAAATGAGAATAGGGAGCGTAGGCGTTTTCTGAAGCCTCCCGCGCTCTGCGATACAGCGTCCGAATCAGCGATTGGTTCTTCTTCACCTTCCGCGGCGTATATTCTTTCATGGCTTTTCCCCTTCTCTGACGACTCCCAGCTGCGCCATGACGGCTTCTTCCTTCTGGCGCATCTGCTGCTTTTCCTGTTCTTCCATGTGATCGTAACCCAACAGGTGATACACGCTGTGAACGAACAGATACAGCGCTTCCCGCCTTAGGCTGTGGCCGAATTCCTCCGCCTGTTCCCGGGCGCGTTCCATGCAGATCACCACATCGCCCAGGGCGATTTCTCCCGTCTCCGGCAGGTCGTCCCAATCATCGAACTGAGGGAAGGACAGCACGTCGGTCACCGCATCCTTGCCACGGTATTGACCGTTCAGTTCCCGAATCTCCTCCGGCGTCACAAAGGTGACGCTGATCTCCACAGGTTCCGGATCCAAATCTTCACCGGCGACAGCCAGGGTTGCCGCCCGGCTCATCTGCTCGCGCAGTTCCTCCCATTCAATCTCCTGAGATTGCATTTGTTCCGGCAGTTCTTCGCTAAATATCAGCTCCATCTTCGTCCTCCTTTGACCCCTTTTGGTCGTAAGCCCGGATGATGCGGCGCACCAGAGGATGGCGCACCACGTCGCCTTCTTCTAAAAAGCAGAAAGCAACGCCCTCCACGCCCTGCAAAACCCGCACCGCGTCCGAAAGGCCGGACACCTTCCCTCTGGGCAGATCCACCTGGGTCAAATCTCCGGTCACTACCGCTTTCGAGCCGAAGCCCAGGCGCGTCAAAAACATCTTCATCTGTTCTTTTGTGGTATTCTGCGCCTCATCCAAAATGATGAAGGAGTTGTCCAACGTGCGGCCTCTCATATAGGCTAGGGGAACCACTTCGATCACCTCTTTTTCTTTCAGCCGCAGGGCGCTGTCCCTGCCCAGCAGGTCGTAAAGCGCGTCGTACAGCGGACGCAGATAGGGATCTACCTTTTCCTGCAGATCTCCCGGTAAAAATCCCAGACGCTCACCGGCCTCCACCGCCGGCCGCGCTAAAATGATTTTCTCCACCTCTTTATTTTTAAAGGCAGAAATGGCCATAGCCACCGCCAGATACGTCTTTCCCGTGCCGGCAGGTCCCACGCCGAACACCACGTCGTGATGGCGAATCTGCTTCGCATATTCGGTCTGCCCCAGGGTCTTGGGACGAATGGGTTTTCCCCGGTGGGTATAGCACAAAATATCTTTATTGATGCGGCTTTCCCTGTAGGAAACGCCGTTATCGCACAGTTCTAAAATGTAGGGCAGCTTCTGCTGATCCAGGGTTTCACCGTCGTCCAAAACCATTTGCAGTTCCCGAAACGCCGAGGCCGCTTTTTCCGCCTGTTCTCCGCAGATTAAAAGCTCCCCCGGACGGTGAACCACGGTGACGCCGTAGTGCTTGCTGATCAGATTGACGTTTTCATCCAGACTTCCGAACAACTGGGTGGTGTCGAATTCCGGAGAAAGCGCCAGCGTTATCTGCTGGTTGATCCGTTCTTCCAAATGCAAATCTCCTTTTTGTTTGATGTTTATGGGTTGGTCGCTTCTTCCTCCGTCGCCTGAGGCGCCGTAAACGGCTGATCTGTTCCCGTGGATTCCAGAGAATGAAGCAGCATATTTATTTCTATTATATTTTCTTTCTCGGAAAAACTCAAATCTTTCTTCAATAACTGCGCCTCTTTTGGCAAAATTTCTTTGGCGGCGGCGCGAACCTGTTGTTCCGCCCGCTTTTTGATCTCCTCCCGCAAACGCTTCGCTTTGGACACCGTCACTTCGTGGCTGCCGTATACCTCGATGGCAAGCGGAAAGGGACGAAGCAGCTTCACCGCGGCGATCTCCTTCCGCCGCGAAACCTCCCAGGGTCGTAAAAGCCTGTCGCTGTCCCAGCTTTTGCTTCCCGCCCGCAGCCGGATCCCC
>CANEEC010000111.1 GCA_947426455.1 uncultured Clostridia bacterium
GACCTTGACATGATTTGTTTTCCTTTGTTACAATAAAATAAGGACAATGGGGCATTTTTTACGTAAAAGAGAAAGATGACCATTGCGCGGGAGGTGAGTCATGTTTAAAGTCGGTGACAAGATCCTATATCCCATGCATGGAGCAGGGATCATCGTAGAGATCGAAGAATCGGAAATTTTAAAAGAAAAGAAGTTTTATTACATATTGAAAATTTTCGGAAGAGACATTAAAATAATGATTCCGGTGGAAAATTCTCAACGAATCGGTGTGCGTCCCGTGGTATCGCAGGAGGAAATGCTGCATGCCGTGGAGATCCTGAAATCGGAGCCCACGGCGATGGATTCCAACTGGAATCGCCGGTATCGCGAAAACACGGAAAAGCTGAAAAGTGGTGAGATCGACCAGGTGGCGGAGGTCATCCGAAACCTGAGCCACGCCGATGAGCGGCGAAAGCTTTCCGCTGTTGAAAATAAAATGTTGACCAATGCCAGGCAGATTTTCATCAGTGAAGTGGCTCTGGCGGGAGACATGAAAGTGGAAGAAGCATCGGTTCTGGTAGAACAGGCGGTCAAGGGGTAGACTGCCATTTCAGGGTATGCCGATGCCGGTCATCAAAAGGGAAAAGAGAAAAAACAAAATGAAGGGGAGAAAGGAGGAATTGTATGCTGAAAAAATTGTATCGAGCCATATTTGCACTCTGCGGTTTGCTTCTGGGATACGGAGTCGCGACTTTACTTATTTCGCACAAGCTGGTGCGCCGGCTGCTGGGCGACGGTCTGGGTTTTTCCGAAGCGCAGACGGGGGGTGTCGCCGTATGCAGCGCCTTATTATTTGCAATCATATTTTATAATTTAGCGCCCGTACTCAAACGCCAGGGAGCAAAATTGGCCAAGGACATCGAAAAGGATTTGCAGCCCATTCCGGCCAACGACATCTTTGCCGGTTCTATCGGGTTGATCGCGGGGTTGATCATCGCATTCTTTATATCCCAGCTCATCAGGAGCATCGAATTGCTGCAATTTGCATATTTGGACGTGGTACTTTCCATTCTGGTCTATCTTTTCTTTGGATATTTGGGAATGTATATCGCCCAGGGCAAGGGAAAGGATCTGCGATTTCAGACCATCAACGCCAACAGAAAGGCGGCGAAAACCGGCAGGGGAGGCAAGGGACGGGACGCGTCCCCGAAAATTCTCGATACCAGCGTCATCATTGACGGCCGGATTGCCGACATCATGAAAACCGGATTCATCGAAGGGGATATTGTGATCCCCAGCTTTGTTTTGGTGGAATTGCGCCACATTGCGGACTCGTCGGATGGACTGAAGAGAAACCGTGGACGGCGGGGTCTGGATATCCTGAACAAGATTCAGAGCGATTACGGAATTGAAATCTACAATGCCGATTCGGAAAAGGCGCTGGAGGCCATCCCCGAGGTGGACGTGAAGCTGTTGAAGTTGGCGCAGATCATGAACGGAAAGGTCGTGACCAACGACTTCAACCTGAATAAGGTAGCCATGATTCAGGGCGTTCCCGTGCTGAACATCAACGAACTGGCCAATACGCTGAAACCGGTGGTGCTGCCGGGAGAGACCATGCAGGTGTTTCTGGTCAAAGAAGGAAAGGAAAACAATCAGGCCGTGGCCTACTTGGACGACGGTACGATGATCGTGGTGGAGGAAAGCCGTCGCCAGATCGGAAAGACGGTAGACGTGACGGTGACCAGCGTTTTGCAAACTTCCGCAGGCCGGATGATTTTCGCCAAGCTCAAAGGAAAATAAAGGATAACACATATGTATCAGAACTTGAAAGTGGCCGTGTTAATCGCCGCCGCCGGTTCCGGAAAACGAATGGGCGGCGGCCTTTCCAAACAATATCGCAGTTTGGAGGGAATACCGGTTCTCAGTCGGGCGGTGATGGCGTTTGACAGCCATCCGTTGGTCGATGATATCTATATTATCGGACGGGAGGGAGAACTGGACTACTGCCGAAAGGTTGCGATCGAGCCTTACGGGTTTGTGAAGGTGCGGGGTCTGGTACCCGGCGGCAAAGAGCGCCAGGATTCCGTTGGAAACGGAGTGCAGGCCTTGTCGGAGGAAGAGATCGTGCTGATTCACGACGGCGCCCGTCCGTTCATCGCCCATGACGTCATCACCCGGGTCATTGAAGCTGCGGCAAACCGCGGCGGAGCCGTTGCCGCCGTACCCGTAAAGGATACCATCAAGGTAGCGGCAACGGAGAAATCGAAAATAGATTGCAAATCGCAAATAGACGATAATCAAGGAATGTCAACGGATTTGCCCTATTGCATCGACACGCCCCAGCGCAGTACCCTCTATCAGGTGCAGACGCCTCAGGGTTTTTTAAGAGATGTGATAGAGAAAGCCTTTCAGCAGGCAGCTTCCGAACATTTTTACGGCACCGACGATGCGGTTTTGGTTGAAAGAACCGGACAAAAAGTGTATCTTGTAATGGGTGATTACAGAAATATCAAAATCACCACCCAAGAGGATATGGAAATCGGGGTGACTATTGCGAAAATGATGGCAAATCAAGAAAAAAAAGAAGAGGTAGGACTGGGAGAATATCGCATGGGAACGGGTTATGACGTTCATCGACTGACGTCGGATCGCAGGCTGATTTTAGGCGGCGTAGACATTCCCTGGGAAAAAGGCCTGCTAGGTCATTCCGACGCTGATGTGCTGGTTCATGCGGTGATGGACGCCTTATTGGGCGCCGCTGCGCTGCGGGATATCGGCTATCACTTTCCCGACAGCGATGAAAGATATCGCGGAGCGGACAGTTTGAAGCTGTTGAGGGAGGTGATAGAGCTGTTGCACGGCAACGGCTTTATCCCCGTCAATGTGGACGCTACGGTCATCGCCGAGAAACCGAAAATCGCCCCTTACATTCCACAGATGCGGGAGAATATGGCGAGGATTCTCTGGCCGGATATACCGATAGAGAGCGCTGTCAGCAGAATCAATGTAAAAGGAACCACCACGGAAACCTTGGGGTTCTGCGGGCGGGGCGAGGGAATCGCGGCTCAGGCGGTTGCCTGTATTCGAAGTGGATCGTAAAACATGGAAAACAGATGATATAGAAAAGGAGTTGTTGAGCATTGAAACTTTCTAACATGCACTTAAAAACGCTGCGCGAAGTGCCGGCGGAGGCGGAGATTTCCAGCCATATTTTATTGCTGCGAGCCAATATGATTCGCAAGCTGGTGTCCGGTGTCTACGGCTTTATGCCCATGGGAAACCGCGTACTCCAGAAGATTCAGAACATCATCCGTGAGGAAATGGACGCCAAGGGCGCGCAGGAGATTCTGATGTCCGCCGTTCAGCCCGCCGAACTGTGGCAGGAATCGGGACGCTGGACTGCTTACGGGCCGGAGCTTTGGAGAATTAAAGACAGACACGACCGGGATTTCTGTCTGGGGCCTACCCATGAAGAAATCTTTACCGATATCGCCAGAAACGAGATCAACTCGTACCGTCAGCTGCCTCAGAACCTGTATCAGATTCAGACCAAGTACAGAGATGAGAAGCGCCCGCGGTTTGGCCTGATTCGAAGCCGGGAATTCATCATGCAGGATTCTTACACCTTCGACAAGGATTGGGAGGGTCTGGATGAAAGCTATCGTCAGATGTACGATGCGTATTCCAAAATCTTCACCCGCTGCGGACTGACCTATCGTGCGGTAGAGGCTGACAGCGGCGCCATCGGCGGTTCCAATTCCCATGAGTTCTGCGCTTTGTCGGAGATCGGCGAAAGTCAGATTGCCTATTGCGAACACTGCGATATGGCGGCCACCGACGAGAGAGCCGTCTGCGTGGACGAAGCGATGCCTCAGGAGACGGAGCTGGCCATGGAAGAAGTCTATACGCCGGATACCAAGAGCATTGAAGATTTGGCCGCTTTTCTGGGCGTAGAGGAAAAGAAAACCATCAAGGCGCTGCTCTTTGCCGTGGCAGACAGTCCCAAGTATCAATACGTCGCGGCCTTCGTCCGCGGCGACAGAGAACTGAACATGATCAAGCTGGCCAATGCGCTGGACGTTCCGGAACACGCCATCGACTTTGCCGACGAGGCTGCCATGGGTGCGGAAACCGGCTGCGTCGGCGGCTTCACCGGCCCCACGGGACTGCACGACTGCGTTATCGTGGTGGACAGTGAACTGACCAAGGCGAAGAACATGGTTGCCGGCGCCTGCAAGGTGGATCATCACATTAAGAACGTGAACTACGGCAGAGATTACAAGGGCGATATCATCGCCGATTTGAAGCTGATCAAAGAGGGCGATCCCTGTCCCAAGTGCGGCGCGCCTGTGAAGATGGCCAGGGGAATTGAAGTGGGGCAGGTGTTCAAGCTGGGCACCAAATATTCCGAATCGATGCACGCTTATTACAAAGATGAAAATATGGAAGAAAAGCCGCTGGTGATGGGATGTTACGGCATCGGCGTGACCAGAACCATGTCCGCTATCGTGGAACAGCACCACGACGACAACGGCATCATCTGGCCGGTATCGGTGGCGCCCTATCATGTGATCATCACGCTGGTCAATTCCAAGGACGAGGTGCAGTGCGCTCTGGCGGAGGAAATCCACGATGCGCTTTTGGCTAAGGGAATGGAAGTCATTTTGGATGACAGAGATGAGAGAGCCGGCGTGAAGTTTAAGGATGCGGACCTGTTGGGAATTCCCGTTCGCATCACCGTGGGCAAGAAGGCCGGCGACCGCATTGTAGAGTACAAGCTGCGCAGAGATGAAGCCTCCGTGGACAAGACGGCGGAAGAAGCCATGGCGGACGCGGTAACGTTCATCGAAGCCAACCGCAGAGGCTAAACCATGTGGGCCGGCGGCGTGCGAGTCATCGTGAGAAACGATGACGGAAAGATTTTGATGGTAAGGCAGGATCATCCGGAACGCACGGTCTGGATGGTTCCCGGCGGCGGTATTGAAGAGGGCGAGACGGCGGCGGAGGCCG
>CANEEC010000112.1 GCA_947426455.1 uncultured Clostridia bacterium
CTGTTGGTTCAACCGGAGGGCAATTTTCTTTCCCGACGGCGAGTTTGGATCGTTGTCGCCGAAGAAGAACCGGAAAACCGGCCCTGGACAGGGTGGCGCATTCGGGTGAAGGGAAGGACAGAACCACCCGACTTTGCCCGAAATCCCGGCGGATTCGATCAGAGGGCGTATCTGCGAACGCTGGGGGCGCAGGCAGTGGTCAAAACGAAAGGGGATGGAGTTACCGTATTGAGCGGGCGTACCTCCGCGGCCGCCAAATTCCGATGGCGGCTTCAGCGGCGTTGGGAGCCGGTAATGGGAAGCCGCAGCTGCGGCGGATTGATGAGCCTGCTGTTCGGCGTTTCAGACGGCATGGAGGAGGATACGCTTTCAGCCTTTCGGCGCGTCGGTCTGGGACATCTGCTGGCGGTTTCCGGACTTCACGTGGGATTGGTGTATGGCGCTGTTCAGAAGCTGCTGGGCGAACGAGGGAAATCTCCGTTGGCGCAGGGACTTTGCGTCCTGTCGGCCGCCGGTTATGCCGCTTTGGCGGGGTTCAGTCCATCGGCCAGCCGCGCCGCATTGATGATCGTAATCCACAGTGCGGGACGCGTTCTGAAACGTCCCTATGACATGGCCACGGCGGCGTCTGTGGCGGGAATGATCATTTTGATTGGACAACCCTGTCAGATCGTAAGCGGCGGCTTTCAACTTTCCCTTTTAGCTGCCTTCGGGATGGCCTGCGTTCTTCCGCGAATCCGTTACAGTTTAGAAATCCTGGCGGACAAAAAGCGGAGCAAAGTCCTGCGATTGACAGCGGAAAAGGGAAGCGCCGCCATAGCTGTTCAATTAGTGATGACACCTGTTTGCGCCAGGCGGTTTCACTGCTTTTCCCTTTGGAGCCTGCCCTTAAATCCGATCTGCATCGCCCTGGCGGGATGTTTGATTCCCATGGCCATGCTGCTGTCGGTGATCACGGTGCTGAGCGATGAAATTTCCCTTTTACAGCCGCTGTTTTGCCTGTTGGGCCGGCTGACAGGGGCGGTGACCGCAGGGATGATGAATCTGGGAAAGACGGCGGCCGGTCTGCCGGGAAATTACACGAGAGCGGGACTTCCGCCGGGGATGCTGGCGTTGTATTACTGCGCGCTGTTCACCGCTTGTTCAGAGAAATTTTTCCTGCTTTTGCGAAGAAAGCAGCGCGTCGCCGCCATCTTCTGTTCGTTCGTTCTGGCGGTGTTTAGCTGCTTTTTTCCCTTTTGGGCGGGAATCACTACATCGCCTCTGCCTGCGGCATATCCCGGATATCCGCTGGTGTTTGTGGACGTGGGGCAGGGAGATTGCTTCCATATGAAAACGCCCCGGGGCAGGAACATTCTCATCGACGGCGGCGGAAGCGCCCTTCAAAACGTGGGAAAGGATACGCTGCTTCCCTATCTGCTGCACTGCGGCGTCACCTCCGTAGATCTGGCTTTAGCCACCCATTTGCATACCGACCACTTTCAGGGAATTAGACAGCTTTCGGAGGAAATTCCCATCCGGCGTCTGGGCGTCTATGAGGCCAACGAATTTCGGGATCGGAAGGAACTGGGCAGCGTGGAGGACGTGATCTATTTCAAAGAGGGAAGCCGAATCGAAATCGAGCCGGAAATCTGGATCGAAGTGCTGGCGCCGCCAAAGCGAAACCGGGAGGAATATGAGAAACTGGCGGCGGAGGATTCCGACGAAAATCTCTCCTGTCTCGTCTTTTTAGTGCAGTACAGCGGACTGCGGATTTTAATCACCGGCGATCTGGGAATGGAGGGAGAAAAGGAGTTGTTAGAGCGCAGCGGCGGAAAGCTTCCGGCTCACATTTTGAAGGTGGGACACCACGGAAGCAAGTATTCCACTTCGGAGGAATTTTTAGAGGCAGTAGGTCCGCAGGCGGCATTCGTGGGCGTGGGAAAAAATAATTTCGGGCATCCCTCGGAACGGGTCATTGAATTACTCGAAAAAAACGGTATAATGATAGGGAGAACCGACTGCCACGGCGCGTTGATGATCAAAGGCGTGAAGCGTGGACAGGCGGAAGTGATCAGCGAAAACGGAGAAGTACAATGGCATATAGACCTGGAGCAAAATCCACAAAAAACGAAGAACACGCCTATCAAAAGATACAGCGGCAACTGAAAGAGGGCAAGGTGAGGGGCGCCATGTTCTTCTTTGGAAGAGAACGGTATTTGATTGATTGGGCAGTTAACGCCATAGTTAAAAAATATGTTAATCCAGCTACAGAAGCCTTGGAATATTCAAAGTTAGAGGGGATGGACGCCACCTGGAGCGAAATTCGCAACAGCTGCGAAACCCTGCCCATGCTTTCGGAAAAACGAGTGGTTTTGATCAGCGATTTTCCCCCATTGACAGGTGGAAAATCCAAAAGCATATCGGAAACCGAGGAAAAGGAACTGGCGGACTATGTGAAGCGGCTTCCTGACAGCACTCTTTTGATTTTCACTGCGGAGACGGCGGATAAGAGAAAACGGCTGTACAAGGCCATTGCCGACTGCGGCGGCGCCTATGAGTTCGGTTCGCTGAATCGGGCGTTGCTTACGGCAACGGTGGAGAAGAGGCTGGATCAGGCTGGGAAAAAAGCCAGGGGAGCCGCCGTTTCTCATTTCATCGATCATACAGGTTATTTCGATAAAGAGACGGACTACACCCTGTTCAATCTGGAAAACGACCTGAAAAAGGCCATCGCTCACGCTCAGGGAGAGGAAGTGACCACGGAGGACTTTCTCAGCGCTGTGGCCGGAAACATCGATACGGATGTGTTTGCCATGCTGGATGCGGTGAGCCGCGGCAACAAGCCGGAGGCTTTCCTGCGCCTTCACAACATTCTGGACGGAGGCGAAAACGTGTACCGTCTGCTGTCATTGATCTGCTCTCAGTTTGAAATCATGGTATCCGCCAGAGAACTGCGGGACGAAGGACAGGGGATGCCGGCCATTCAAAAGACGCTGGGCGTTCACGAATTTCGCTTAAAAAAAGCGCTGCAGTTTTCGGAAAGCTACAGCGTCCAGCGTTTGAAGGAAATTCTGGCCAGCGCTTATCAGGTGGATAAGAACATCAAAAGCGGACTGCTGAGCGATGTGCTGGCGCTGGAGATGTTCGTGGCGGGGATATGATCTGCGCCGGATGTGAGAAACGCGGAAGGGAAGTGCGAGTTACGATATGAGACAACAGATGAAGGCCGATCTGATGCTGGTGATGGTCACCGGCTTTTGGGGAATTTCCTATCTGCTGATGGATTTGGCTTTAGAGGAGATGGAGCCGTTTGGCCTCAATGCCTTTCGGTTTTTGGGAGCCTTTCTTTTGGCGGCGGTTTTCTTCTTTCCCAAGGTGAAAAGCGTCAATAAAACCACGTTGAAATACAGCGCCGCAGTGGGATTCGCTTTGATGTTTGTCTACATCGGCGCTACCTTTGGCGTCATGTATACCAGCCTGTCCAACGCGGGATTTCTCTGTGCGCTGACCGTGGTGTTTACACCGGTGCTGGATTTCCTCGTATTTCGGACGAAACCCTCAAAAAAGTTATTTTTGGTTTTGGTCATGGCCTTTGTGGGAATCGCTTTGCTCACGCTTTCCGAACGGCTGCGCCCGGCTCTGGGGGATATTCTCTGCCTAATGTGCGCCGCGGCTTACGCCGCCGATCTTTTGATCACGGAGCGTGCTGTGGCCTTAGAGGAAGTCAACGCCTTTCAAATGGGCGTATTTCAGCTGGGATTTACGGGGCTGGGAATGCTGGCGCTGAGCCTGATCTTTGAAAGACCAAGCATTCCGCAGACGGCGTCCGTCTGGGGAAGCGTCATCGTCCTGTCCGTTTTCTGCACCGGCATGGCGTTTATCGTGCAGGCCATCGCCCAACAGTATACTACGGCGTCCCATGTGGGCGTCATCTTTACGCTGGAGCCGGTGTTCAATTCCGTGGCCGCCTTCTTTCTGGCCGGCGAGGTGCTGAAGCCTCGGGCTTATCTGGGCGGCGTCCTGCTGGTGGCAAGTCTTTTGATTATGGAAGTGGACTTTGGAAAATGGTTTTTCAAAGAGAATAAAACCGAAAATGCAAAGATGAAAGAAGATTAAAAGGGAAGCATCTCCCACAGGTAGGTCATGAGCGGCGCTAAAATCAGTGCGGGGATCATGTCTCCCACGGGAGAACTTTTGATCTGAGCCACCCGCAGGCCGGAGGCCACGGTCATAATACCTCCGCAGGCGATGAAATTATTCATGGCCGTATCGGAAAACAGGGGCGCGATAAACTGCGCTAAGAAGAACAGGGAACCGAAGATCAGAAATTGTGGGAAGGCGATGACGCTGACGGAAAGTCCCATAGCTCCGGCGAAAATAAAGGCTGTAAAGAGATCCAGAACGGATTTGGACAACAAAAGGGTGGGATCGCCGGTGATTCCTTCGGTGAGAGAGCCGAACAGACCGAAGCCGCTGGCGCAGAAAATCACTACGATGGTGATATAGCGCTCCATATCCAGATGACTGGAATCCAGAGGAAGTTTGCTCAACAGCTTTCTAAATCCGCCCTCGATGCGTTTTTCCAGCTGCATCAGATTGCCGATAAAGGTTCCTAAAATTAAAGCCATGACCACGGGGGTGGTGGCGGAATATTTCATAATGGACGTGATTCCGATGGCGGTGGAACAGAGACCGAAGGTGATGGTCAGCGCCTGTTCCGTTCGCTGGGGAATATATTTTCCGAATAATGTGCCTAAAATGCCGCCGATGAGTACGACGGAACAATTGGTAATGACGCCGATGGGCATAGAAAAAACTCCTTTCGTTTTCGTTCCATTCATTCAATTTTTGTAATCATAAATCTTATTTATTTTACCACAAATTCTTTAAAGCGGCGGAAAGCGGAAGCTGTATCCGGGTCATCACCGTGGGATAGCAACGGCTAAGAACGGCGGCTCATGATCACCAGCAGCATACCCGTCTTAAAGTCGATTC
>CANEEC010000113.1 GCA_947426455.1 uncultured Clostridia bacterium
CAGATTCGCAGATTTCCGCGAGACCCTTAGGCTTGCGAGCCTCAAAGACTTCTTCAACTCTGGGAAGACCCTGGGTGATGTCGTTACCGGCAACGGATACGCCGCCGGTGTGGAAGGTACGCATGGTCAGCTGAGTACCGGGTTCACCGATGGACTGAGCCGCGATGATGCCTACCGCTTCGCCGATATTTACCGGTTCGCCGGTTGCCAGATTTCGTCCGTAGCACTTGGCGCAGACGCCGTGTTCGCTCTTGCAGGTCATGATGGAGCGGATCTTGACACATTCAATGCCCGCCTTTTCAATGGCCTCCGCCTGGGCTTCTTTGATTTCTTCGTTGGCCTTAGCCAAAACGTTGCCCTTGCTGTCTACCACATCCTCCACGGGAACGCGGCCGATGATTCGCAGACGCAGCGCTTCGATGACTTCCTTACCGTCGGTAAAGGCTCTCACTTCAATGCCCTCGGTGGTTCCGCAATCCTCTTCGTGAACGATCACATTGTGGGATACGTCCACCAGACGGCGGGTCAGATAACCGGAGTCCGCCGTACGCAGCGCCGTGTCGGTCAAACCCTTGCGGGCGCCGTTGCTGGACAGGAAGTAATCCATGATGGACAGACCTTCACGGAAATTTGCGGTAATAGGAATTTCAATGGTCTTACCGGCAGCGTTGGCCATCAGACCACGCATACCGCCGACCTGTTTGATCTGGTTCTTGCTGCCTCGAGCGCCGGAATGAGCCATGATGAACAGGTTGTTCAACGTTCCCAGAGACGCCATCAGCGCATCGGCCACGTCGTCGGTGGCTTTGTGCCAGGTCTGAATGACCTTTTCATAGCGTTCCGCATCGGACATCAGACCGCGGCGATAAGCCATCTCGTATTTGTTGACTGTCTCCTGCGCCTTGGCGATGATCGCCGGCTTTTCCTTGGGGATTTCCATGTCGGCCACGCTGATGGTGATAGCGGCTTTCGTGGAATATTTATAGCCCATGCTCTTGATATAGTCCAACATCTCAGCGGTTTCCGTATTTCCATGGATGCGGAAACATCTGTCGATGATCTGTCCCAGCTTCTTCTTATCGCAGAGGAAGTCGATTTCCAGAGAATAGGGGTCATTGGTACGATCCACATAACCTAGATCCTGAGGAATCTTTTCGTTGAAGATAAACCGTCCTACGGTGGATTCTACCAGCTTTCCGGGATCGCCGGGATAGGCATATCTTCTCACCTTTACCTTGGCGTGAATGCCCACGGCGCCCGTCTGATAGGCCATCATCATCTCGGAATCGTCGGTGAAGATCTTTCCATCGCCCTTTTCCGCCTTAGTATCGCGGGTCTCCAGACCGGGATGAGTCAGGTAGTAGGAACCCAGAATCATATCCTGGGTCGGCGTGGTGATGGGAGAACCGTCCTTGGGCGCCAGAATGTTGTTGACAGACAGCATCAGGAACCGCGCTTCCGCCTGCGCCTCTACGGACAGGGGAACGTGGACAGCCATCTGGTCGCCGTCGAAGTCGGCATTGTAAGCGGTACATGCCAGCGGATGCAACTTAATCGCCTTACCCTCTACCAGCACCGGCTCAAAGGCCTGAATACCCAGTCGATGCAGCGTAGGCGCACGGTTCAACAGCACGGGATGATCCTTGATGACTTCATCCAGTACGTCCCAGACTTCCGGACTTACCTTTTCCACCTTGCGTTTTGCCTGTTTAATATTGTGAGCTTTCTTATCCTGCACCAGCTTCTTCATGATGAAGGGCTTGAACAGCTCCAGAGCCATCTTCTTGGGTAGACCGCACTGATAGAACTTCAGCTCCGGACCTACCACGATTACGGAACGGCCGGAGTAGTCCACACGCTTACCCAGCAGATTCTGACGGAAACGTCCCTGCTTACCCTTCAGCATGTCGGACAGGGATTTCAGCGGACGGGAACCGGGACCCGTAACGGGACGGCCGCGGCGTCCATTATCGATGAGCGCATCTACCGCTTCCTGCAGCATGCGCTTTTCATTTCTGACGATGATATCCGGCGCGCCCAATTCCAACAATCTCTTCAAGCGATTGTTTCTGTTGATGACGCGGCGGTACAGGTCGTTTAAGTCCGAAGTGGCAAACCGTCCGCCGTCCAGCTGTACCATGGGGCGCAGATCGGGTGGAATGACGGGAATGACCTCCATGATCATCCATTCCGGTTTGTTTCCGGAGATGCGCAGCGCTTCGATGACCTCTAAGCGTCTGACGATTCTCACCTTCTTCTGACCGGAAGCATTTTTCAGCTTGGCACGCAGATCGGCGGAAAGCTCATCCAGATCGATCTGCATCAGCAAATCGCGAATCGCCTCCGCGCCCATGCCCGCCTTAAAGTTGCCGCCGAACTTGTCTCTGGCCTCTCTGAACTGCTGTTCCGACAGAATTTCCTTATAACCCAGATCGGATTCACCGGGATCGATTACGATATACGTGGCAAAGTATAATACCTTTTCCAGATTTCTCGGGGAAATATCCAAAACCAGACCCATCCGGCTGGGAATTCCCTTGAAATACCAGATATGAGAAACGGGCGCAGCCAATTCGATGTGACCCATTCTCTCACGTCTTACCTTGGACTTGGTAACCTCTACGCCGCAGCGGTCGCAGACGATGCCCTTATAGCGAATTCTCTTGTATTTACCGCAGTGGCACTCCCAGTCCTTGGTGGGACCGAAGATTCGTTCGCAGAACAGACCGTCCTTTTCCGGCTTCAGCGTTCTGTAATTGATGGTTTCCGGCTTTTTTACTTCTCCGTGAGACCAGGCTCTGATCTTCTCAGGCGAGGCCAGACTGATCTGTAACGATTCAAAATTATTTAACTCGTACAAGGAGCAACTCCCCCTTCATTATAAGCTTCATTCAAATGAATTAACGGATTTCCAAAAGCGACAGATTAAAATTCTTCGTCGAACTCCTCATCCAAATCCAGAGTTTCATCGAAGTCATCCACGTCCTCCGGCTCCCTGTCGAGGTTTTCTTCCTCCTGCTCCGGAATTTCATACGACGGATTCTCCTGATCGGAGGAATCCTCATTCACAAAGTGATCGATGCTTCCTACGGCGTCGTATTCGCTGGAATCCAGAATCTCGATCTCCTGATTATCGTCGGACAGAACCTTGACGTCCAGACCCAGGCTCTGCATTTCCTTAATCAGTACCTTGAAGGACTCGGGAATTCCCGGTTCCGGAATATTTTCGTTTTTCACGATGGCTTCGTAGGTCTTCACACGACCCACCACGTCATCGGACTTCACTGTCAGGATTTCCTGCAGCGTGTAAGCCGCGCCGTAAGCTTCCAGCGCCCACACTTCCATTTCGCCGAAGCGCTGGCCGCCGAACTGCGCTTTACCGCCCAGAGGCTGCTGGGTTACCAGAGAATACGGTCCCGTGCTTCTGGCGTGAATCTTATCGTCTACCAGATGATGCAGCTTCAACATATACATGTAACCCACCGTAACGGGGTTGTCGAATTCTTCACCGGTTCTTCCGTCTCTGAGAGTCAGCTTACCGCTTTCGGGATAGCCGCATTCCGCAAGAAGCGATGTGATGTCACCCTCTTTTGCGCCGTCAAATACGGGCGTTGCGATATACCAGTCCTTCTTCACGGCAGCCAGACCCAGATGAACCTCCAGCACCTGACCGATGTTCATACGGGAGGGAACGCCCAGAGGGTTCAGCATGACCTGCAGCGGCGTACCGTCCTCCATGAACGGCATGTCTTCCTGAGGCAGAATGCGAGAGATAACACCCTTGTTTCCGTGGCGTCCGGCCATCTTGTCACCCACGTTGATCTTTCTCTTGGTGGCAACGTAGCAGCGCACCAGCTTGTTGACGCCCGGCGGCAGCTCATCGCCGTTTTCACGGGTAAAGATGCGAACGTCAACCACGATACCTGTTTCTCCATGAGGAACCCGCAGGGAGGTGTCGCGCACTTCTCTTGCCTTTTCGCCGAAGATGGCTCTCAGCAGACGCTCTTCCGCGGTCAGCTCCGTTTCGCCCTTGGGCGTTACTTTACCTACCAGAATGTCTCCGGCGTCCACTTCCGCGCCGATATGGATGATACCGTCCTCATCCAGATTTCTCAGCGCGTCCTCTCCCACGTTGGGGATATCTCTGGTGATTTCTTCCGGCCCCAGCTTAGTATCCCGAGCCTCGGATTCGTATTCTTCAATGTGGATGGACGTCAAAACGTCGTCCATCAGCAGACGCTCGTTCAAAATGATGGCGTCCTCGTAGTTGTAGCCTTCCCATGTCATAAATCCGATGAGCAGGTTTTTACCCAGGGCGATTTCGCCCATATCGGTGGAAGGACCATCGGCGACGACTTCGCCCTTTTCGATATGCTCACCGTGGCTGACGATGGGTCGCTGGTTGATGCAGGTACCCTGATTGGATCTCTTGTACTTCAGCATCTTGTATTCGTCTACGCCGTTTCCGTCGTCCCTGCGAATCTTGATTCTCTCCGCATCGACGAACTCCACGACGCCGGCATTTTTGCACAGGATGACGACGCCGGAGTCGCAGGCAGCCTGGTATTCCATACCGGTACCCACCCGAGGCGCGTCGGAGATCAAAAGGGGAACCGCCTGGCGCTGCATGTTGGCGCCCATCAGGGCGCGGTTGGCGTCGTCGTTTTCCAGGAAGGGGATCATGGCC
>CANEEC010000114.1 GCA_947426455.1 uncultured Clostridia bacterium
CGTCCGCCGGCGGGGGAACGTCTGCCGGCGGCGGACGGTTTTATATCACGCTTGCTGATGAAACGCGGTTCTCTTCGGAAAAGCTGATTATTGCCGCCGGAGGAAAGGCCGGCGGGCAGTACGGATGCAGCGGCGACGGCTATGGGTTGGCGCGGCATTTCGGTCACGATGTGACAAAGGTGAGACCGGCGCTTTCGGCGGTGAACTGTAAGGACTGGAACAAAAGCCGAAAGGGCGTCCGCGCCCGGGGTAAGGTCAGCCTTTGGAAAACCGTAAAGGGTGAGGCCGGAAGGCCACAGCCGGCGGAAGGAACGGCGGAAGAACAGGCGGTAGAATTAGTGGCGTCGGAGTCGGGCGAGGTGCAGTTTACCGAAAGCGGCCTGTCCGGCATCTGCGTATTCGATTTGAGCCGTCACATCATCTACACCGGAAACATGAAAGAAGGCCGCCGGGAAACCTATTTTCTGTCGGTGGATTTCTTCCCGGATTGGTCGGAAGAGCAGGTGGAAATCCTGCTGCGGACGAGAAGAAAAGCGTTGGGAGAACAGACGGCGGATGGCCTTTTGCTGTCTGTGGTGCATGAGCGTCTCATCGATGGATTGCTGCATCAGGCAGGGATTTCAGCGGAGTCTGCGGCCAAAATTCCGGCGGATCAGAAAACCGGCGGCACAGCTTCCCTGCTGTGGCCTGCCGCTTCTGCGATAACCGGCCAACAGCTCAGAAGGCTGGCGGGACTTTTGAAGGATTGGCGGTTTGAGGTGGAGGGAACCCGCGGGTTTAACGATGCGCAGGTGACGGCCGGCGGTGTCTGCCGAACGCAGGTGAATCCCGAAACCATGGAGTCCAGGCTTCAGTCGGGGTTGTACCTGTGCGGCGAGGTTTTGGATGTGGACGGAAGGTGTGGCGGCTACAACTTGCAGTGGGCGTTTGCTTCGGGATATGTGGCAGGATGCAGCGCGGCGCAGTGAGAAGGGAGAAGGCTATGCTTCGCATACATGAGATCAAGCGGCAGATGGGACAGTCCAGAGACTGTTTGCCTGAGAAAATAGAAAAGAAAATCGGCCTTCCCCGGGGAAGCGTTGCGGATTGGCGATTAGCGAAGGAATCGGTGGACGCCCGGGATAAGAACCGGCTGGCGCTGGTTTGCAGTGTGGATTTTTCTCTGCGGGGAATCAGCGAGGAACAGGCGCTTGTCAGAGGAAAAAAGAGAAAGCTGAAGCTGGGAAAAGCGCCGAAGGAACAGTACGTTCCCGTGAATCAACGGCCGGATTACGTTATGCCGGAAAAGCGGCTGCGCCATCGTCCCGTGGTGGTGGGATTCGGCCCCTGCGGTATGTTCTGCGCGCTGACGCTGGCGCAGATGGGATACGCTCCCGTGGTTTTGGAGCGGGGAAAGTGCGTGGCGCAGCGGGAGGCCGATGTGGAGCGGTTCTGGAAAGAGGGGATTTTGAATCCGGAATCCAATGTCCAGTTCGGCGAGGGCGGCGCGGGAACTTTTTCCGACGGCAAGCTGACCACTCAGACCAAGGATGCGCGGATTCACAAGGTGATCGAAGAAATGATCGCCGCAGGCGGCGGCGAGGAACTGCGGTATAAACAGAAACCCCACGTGGGAACGGACGTGCTGCGGACGGTGGTGACCAATATCCGTAAAGAGATTCTGCGTCTGGGCGGCGAAGTGATGTTTGAGACGAAACTGACCGGATTGGAAATGGACGAGGCGGGTTGCGTCACGGCGGTAGCGGCGCAGAGGCGGAGCGGAGATCCCGCCTGGGAAGAAACCATAGTTCTGCCTGCGGAGGCCGTGGTTTTAGCCTTGGGTCACAGCGCCAGGGATACCTTTACCATGCTTTACGAAACGGGAATTCTCATGGAGCAGAAACCCTTTTCCATGGGTGTGCGCATCGAACATCCCCAGAAGGCCATCGACAGGGCGCAGTACGGAGAAGCGGCGGAAACGCTGGGGTTACCGGCAGCGGAATACAAGCTGAACCATCGTTGTAAAAACGGCCGCGGCGTATACACCTTCTGTATGTGTCCCGGCGGCCGCGTGATCGCCTCCGCCTCCCGGCCGGAGACGGTGGTTACCAACGGGATGAGCTACCGCAGCCGCGGCCTGGAAAACGCCAACAGCGGATTGCTGGTGGATGTGCGCCCGGAGGATTTCCACTCCGATCATCCTCTGGCCGGAATGGAGTTTCAGGAATATTGGGAGCATCGGGCCTACGTGGCCGGCGGCAAAAACGGAAGGGCGCCGGCGCAGCGGCTGGAGGACTTCATGGCCAACCGACCCACGGAATCGACCCGCGGAGAAAATAACGGCGTAACGCCTTCCTATGAGCCGGGGGTGACATGGACGGCTCTGGACGGATGCCTTCCCGATTTCGTCTGCGAAGGCTTGCGCGAAGCGTTGCCCCATCTGGGAAAAAAGCTGAAAGGCTTCGACGACCCCGATAGCGTGATGACCGGCGTGGAAACCCGCAGCTCGTCGCCGGTGCGCATAAAGCGGGATCAGCGGTATCAGGCGCAAAGCGATGGATCGCAGCATCCCTGCAGAGGATTATTTCCCGCGGGGGAGGGCGCCGGCTATGCCGGAGGAATCACTTCGGCGGCGGTGGACGGTATCCGTATCGCGGAGCAGATTGCCCGCATGTGGCAGAGAAAAGAAGAGGACTGAAATTGCGAAATTTCAATCCCCGTCATGAAAAAACGCCGGAAGCGATCCCAGCGTTTTTTTGTGAAGTTATTTGCGGTAAAGCTGTTTTGCGGGAGGCCTTTCCTGCGGCCGGCTACTTCTCCTTTAGCAGGCTGTGACCTGTCATTTCCTTCGGAATTTCCAGTTCCATTAAATCCAGCATGGTAGGCGCCAGATCGGCCAAAATTCCGCCTTCTTTTAGGGTGAATTCCCGTCCGGGAGCCATGATCAGAAGAGGAACGGGATTCAGGGAATGGGCGGTAACGATGCGTCCCTTTTCATCCAGCATCTGATCGGCGTTGCCGTGATCTGCCGTCAAAAGCAGCTGTCCGCCGTGAGCCTTCAGCGCTTCTGCGATCTTTCCCACGCAGGCGTCCACCGCTTCTACGGCAGAAATAGCGGCGGACATGACGCCGGTGTGTCCCACCATGTCGCAGTTGGCGAAATTCAAAATGATGGCATCGTAGGATTCTTTTTCAATCTGTTCGATCACCCGCTCCGTCACCTCATAGGCGCTCATTTCCGGCTGCATATCGTAGGTGGCTACCTTGGGGGAGGGAATCAAAATGCGATCCTCACCGGGGTTGGGCGCTTCCACGCCGCCGTTGAAGAAGAAGGTGACGTGAGCGTATTTTTCCGTTTCGGCGATGCGCAGTTGAGATTTTCCCAGTCCGGACAGATACTGTCCCAGCGTGTTGTTTAAGGACTGGGGAGGAAAGGCCACTTCCACATGGGGCATGGTGGCGTCGTATTGGGTAAAGCAGACGTACATCAGATCGTCCACCGTTTTTTTCCGTGGAAAGCCACTGAACTGGGGATCCACGAAGCTGCGGGTGATCTCCCGGGCGCGGTCGGGGCGGAAATTGAAGAAGATAAAGGAATCGCCGTCGCCCACGGTGGCAATGGGGCCGTCTTCGTCGGTGATGACGGTGGGACGGACGAACTCGTCGTTTTCCTCGCGTAGATACGCCTTTTCCACGGCCTGTTCGGCGGATTGCGCCGTTTCTCCTTCGCCGCAGGTCATGGCATCGTAGGCCAAAACCACCCGCTCCCAGCGATTGTCCCGATCCATGCCGTAGTAACGTCCGGAAACGGTGGCGATGGCGCCGGTTTCCAGTTCTTTTAAATAGGCCTCTAACTGACGGATATAGATCAGAGCGCAGCGGGGCGGAACGTCGCGGCCATCCAACAGGGCGTGGATGAACACCTGAGAGATGCCCTTCTGTTTCGCCATTTGAATCAGCGCCAGAAGATGGTTCAGGTGGCTGTGTACGCCGCCGTCGGACAGCAGGCCGCACAGATGCAGGGCGCTGTCGTTTTGCAGTACGTGATCCATGGCGTCGTTTAACGCGTCGTTATCGAAAAAGCTGCCGTCTTCGATGGCCTTTGTAATTTTGGTCAGTTCCTGATAGACCACGCGGCCGGCGCCGATGTTCAGGTGGCCCACCTCGGAATTTCCCATCTGCCCCCGGGGCAACCCTACGGACAAGCCGCTGGCGCCCAACCGGGTGTGGGGATATTCCCGAAACAGTTGATCCAGGCAGGGTTTCTTCGCCTGAGAAATGGCGTTGCCCTGGCCATCGGGAGCCAGACCGAAGCCGTCCAGAATCATTAACATTGTATTTTTTTTCATAACAGATACCTCGTATTGACATTGGAAGCGGAATCGTAGAATTTCCGCTTATTTTTATTATTATATAGCAATTTCACCTTAGAAGAAAGAACCACAACCAAAAAAATTGAAATCCTGTGGGCAAGCTGCCGGCATGGCGGCGGCAAATGCGCCGAAAGCGGCGGAAACCGCAGACAGAGCGCGATTGGTATGGTATAATATTATCATATGGCGCGTCACGGTGCGGAAAGAACACAGAATTGAAACAACGCGGACAAATTGCAGCAGGAGGAGCGGAACATGCAGTGGAACGAAAGACAAAGAGAGGC
>CANEEC010000115.1 GCA_947426455.1 uncultured Clostridia bacterium
GCCATCATGGGAAGTCAGGCTGTGGAAGCCATGGGCCGCTATAACTTTACAAAGGCGTTTTTGGGAGTGAACGGCGTTTCCCTTCGGGCGGGTTACACCACGCCGGATCCGGAGGAGGCCATGATCAAGATGACGGCCATGGAACGCGCCTATACCACGTATATTCTTGCGGATCACCTGAAATTCGGAAAGGTTTCCGCCGTTTCCATAGCGCCGTTATCCGATGCCACTATCATCACCGACCGACTGGCAGAAGGAATCTACCGCGATCATACCGCAGTGAAAGAGGTGAGTCCCGAGTAATTTTGGCTTTCACGGCAAAACGGCTGTGGAGAAGGAACGGAACGGACCGGCAGCCGACGGTCTGCATGAAAGCGAAGCGGTTGCCGAAGCACAGAAGGCGGCTGCCGAAATAGCAAATATATTTGAATTACCGTCTTAACAAAGAGACGGTGGATATGCTATAATGAGAGGACACATAAAGTGTCCTTTTATTCCGTATATAACAAACGTGACGAATGGAAGGTGTGAGCCAATGGAACCGAAATATAGGAGAGTGCTGCTGAAAATCAGTGGCGAAGCCCTGGCCGGCGAGCGAAAGGTCGGCCTGGATGACGATATGTTGAATCAGGTGGCGGCTCAGGTGAAGAGCCTGAGAGAGATTGGCGTGGAAGTGGCCGTAGTGGTAGGAGGCGGCAATTTCTGGAGAGGCCGTACCAGCAAGGCCATGGATCGCGCTACGGCGGATTACATGGGGATGCTGGCTACGGTGATCAATTCTCTGGCGCTGCAATCCGCACTGGAAAATGTGAAAATTCCCACGAGAGTGCAGACGGCCATTGAAATGAGAGAAGTGGCGGAGCCTTACATTCGCAGAAGGGCGATGCACCACCTGGAAAAGGGCAATGTAGTGATTTTCGGAGCCGGTACGGGAAATCCCTTTTTCTCCACCGATACCACGGCGGCGCTGCGAGCCGCTGAAATCGAAGCGGACGTGATTCTGCTTGCCAAGAAGGTGGATGCCGTTTACGATTCCGATCCGGAAAAGAATCCCAACGCCAAGAAGTTCGACCGGCTGACTCACAAAGACCTTTTGGAAATGGAACTGGGCGTCATGGATTCCACCGCGGCTTCCCTGTGCATGGACAACCACATTCCGATTCACGTATTCGGTCTTTCTCAGCCGGAAAATGTGGTCAGAGCCGTCTACGGCGAAAAAATCGGAACCATCATCGAATAATCATTAGGAGGAAATCACATGAGTACTACCCAGGATATTTTAAAAGATAAAATCGGCAAAACCATGTCCGTCTTAAAGACCGAGCTGAATACGGTGAGAGCCGGAAGAGCCAACGCGGCGCTTTTGGATCAGATCGTCGTGCCCTATTGGGGCGTGGATACGCCGCTGAAGCAGCTGGCAAACATCAGCGTTCCCGATCCCAGAACCCTGATGATCGCACCCTTTGATCTGCAGTGCATTCACGAGATCGAAAAGGCCATCAACATGTCCAGTCTGGGAATCAATCCCACCAATGACGGCAAGGTGATTCGTCTGGTCATTCCCCAGGTGACGGAAGAAAGAAGAAAAGAACTGGCCAAGGTCATCAAGAAGATGGGTGAGGACGCCAAGGTAGCGGTTCGCAATACCAGAAGAGACGCCAACGAATCCCTGAAAAAGCAGGAAAAGGCCGGTGAACTGACGGAGGACGATCTGAAGGATGAACTGGACGATGTGCAGAAGCTTATCGACAAGGCCATGAAGGATATCGAGGATGTGGTGGCTCAAAAAGAAAAAGAACTGATGGAGATTTAAAGCATCGTGAGTGCAGAAAATCAGGAAAAAATATGTCTGTTGGGATGGAAGGCGTTTGATGCGGAGCGTTTTTTGAAAGAGCGAGGCGAACGCGTCTGCGTCCGGATCACCGTTCCCACGGTCAGAGAAACGGTTGAGGGACCGCTGCGGGTCATCAAACAGGAGGTCAGGGACGGCGCTTGGGTTTTGACCGCTTGCTGGGTAACGGATCCTTACGATGTATGAGGTCGGGCGCTGCCCGACCTGTTTTATAGGAGAAGAAAGGAAATATGGCAACGAAACCGAGTTACCGGCTGGATCTCAAACGGATTCCCCAGCACGTGGCCATCGTCATGGACGGAAACGGACGATGGGCGAAGAAGCGGGGACTTCCGCGGCTTTCCGGTCACAATGCAGGAATGGAAGCACTGAAGGAAATCGTAAAACGATCCGATACGCTGGGCGTGAAGTATCTGACCGTCTATGCCTTTTCCACGGAAAACTGGAAACGGCCCCAGGAGGAAGTGGGCGGTATTTTCAAACTGCTCGTCATCTATATGAAGCGGGAGCTTGCGGAACTTCACGCCAATAACGTGAAGGTGAGAATTTTGGGCGATTATTCCAAATTGCCGGCGGATTCCGTGGCGGCGCTGGAAACGGCGATTGAGAAAACCGGAGACAACACCGGACTGAACTTCAACATCGCTTTGAACTACGGCAGCCGCGATGAAATCATGCGGGCGGTGCGCCTGCTTGCCGCGGAATGCTGCCAGGGGCGAAAGACGCCGGATCAGCTGACGGAGGAAATGATGAGCCGGGCGCTGTATACGGGCGGAATTCCCGATCCGGAGGTGATCATCCGCACCAGCGGCGAACTGCGCCTGTCCAATTTCCTGCTGTGGCAGAGCGCCTACAGCGAGCTGGTATTTACCGATGTGCTGTGGCCGGACTTTACGCCGGAGGAATACGAACGGTGCATCGCGGAGTTTCAGGGGAGAAAGCGCCGTTACGGCGGCGTGTGATAAAAGGAGTTTTTGAGGATGAAAACCAGAATTATTTCCGGTCTTGTCATGGCGCCGCTGTTGGTCATCGTATTATTAGGAGGGTATCCTCTGATGCTCGCGGTGTGTTTCGTGGCGTTGGTGGGGTTGAAAGAGTTTTATCATGGATTTGAAGCCATGGACATCAGGGCAAGCTACGCCATCGGCGCGGTTTCCGTGTTGGCGCTGTACGGCATCAACCTGTTGACGGGTCGTCAGGGAATCACCGCAGACAGCTTTCGGTGGCATCTGCTGTGGGTGTTCGCCGTGATCCTGGCCAGCCTGTTATATCTGTTTCAAATCGACCAACGGAAGTTAGAGGATGGCATGGCCACGCTTGTAGGGATTCTTTACGTGGTATTCTTTTCTTATCACGTGGTGCTCGTCGACCAGTCCCGCTGGCCGCTTCTGGTCTGGCTGGTGCTGATCACTGCCTTTGCTACGGATATTATGGCGTATTTCAGCGGTTATTTCTTTGGAAAGCACAAGCTGTGTCCCAAAATCAGTCCCAAAAAGACGGTAGAGGGTTCCGTCGGCGGTATTTTGGGAAGCGTGGTTTGCTCCGGTCTGTTTGGCTATTTTGTCCTTCCGGAATTTTTGATTCACTGCATGGTCATCGGAGCGCTGGGCGGCGTGATTTCTCAGTTCGGCGATCTGACGGCTTCCATTTTTAAGAGAAAGATGGGAATTAAGGATTACGGTCATTTGATTCCGGGACACGGCGGTATCATGGATCGGTTCGACAGCGTGTTGTTTACCGCACCCTTGGTGTACTATTACATCGTCTTCGTTTTGATGAAATAGGAGGTAGAGGTGATGAAGCGGATTGCCATTTTGGGTTCTACCGGTTCCATCGGTACCCAGGCGTTGGATGTGATTGCGCAGCGTCCCGAAGAATTTTCCGTGGAGGCCCTGACCTGCGGCGCCAACATCGACCTGTTTCGCCGGCAGCTTGCAGCGTATCGCCCCAGGCTTGCGGTAACCGCGAGGGAAGCGGACGCCAGGCGCTTGCAGGCGGAGTTTCCCCAGATCGAATTTTTGCACGGAATGGACGGCATCGTTGCGGCCGCCGCTGAAAGCGGAGCCGAGATGGTATTGAATTCTCTGATGGGAATGATGGGTCTGGTACCCACCTATCGGGCGATCTTGGCGAAGAAGGACATCGCGTTGGCCAACAAGGAGACGCTGGTGGCCGGTGGGAATGTGGTGATGAAGGCCGTGAAAGAAACGGGAGTAAAACTGCTTCCGGTGGACAGCGAGCACAGCGCCATCTTTCAGTGTCTTGCGGGAAACGAAGCGAAAGAGCTGGACAAAATTCTGCTGACGGCGTCGGGAGGTCCTTTCCGGGGGTATACGAAAGAACAGCTAAAAAGCGTTACTCTGGAACAGGCGCTGCACCATCCCCGCTGGGTCATGGGAAGCAAGATCACCATCGATTCCTCCACGCTGATGAACAAGGGTCTGGAGGTCATTGAGGCGCATTGGCTGTTTCACGTAGAACCGGAACGGATTTGCGTGGTGGTGCATCCGGAGAGCATCGTTCATTCCATGGTGCAGTATCGAGACCATTCCATCATCGCGCAGTTGGGGGTTCCCGACATGAGAATTCCCATCGCCTACGCGTTTACCTATCCTCATCGCTGGGAAA
>CANEEC010000116.1 GCA_947426455.1 uncultured Clostridia bacterium
TGGTTCCGATGTTAACATGCGGTTTGGTTCTCTCAAATTTTTCTTTTGCCATTTTATGTTCCTCCTATCGTTTGAATTTCTTACTTATTGATTTTGTCGATCAAGCTGTCAGGCAGCTTTTCGAAATGGTCCATCTGCATTACATAGTTGCCGCGACCCTGTGTCTTGGAACGCAGGTCGGTGGCATAACCGAACATTTCGGACAGCGGAACCATGCCGCGTACGGCAACGGCGCCATTGTGCATATCGGTTCCTTCGATGCGGCCTCTTCTGGAACTGATGTCGCCGATGACATCGCCCATGTATTCTTCCGGAGCGGTAACTTCCACCTTGAAGATGGGTTCCAGCAGAACCGGCTTCGCCTTCTTAACGGCTTCTTTCAGAGCCATGGAAGCGGCGATCTTAAAGGCCATTTCCGAAGAGTCCACTTCGTGGTAAGAACCGTCGTACAGCTCTACGCCCAGGTCAACCAGGTTGTAGCCGGCCAAGGGACCGGACAGCATGGCTTCCTGAATACCTTCGTCGATCTTGGGGATATATTCCTTGGGAATCGCACCGCCCACGATGGAGTTTTTGAACTCGTAACCGGAGCCGGCTTCTCTGGGATATACTCTGATCTTAACGTGACCGTACTGACCTTTACCTCCGGACTGCTTCGCATACTTGTTGTCCACATCGGCGGTGCCGGTGATGGTTTCTTTGTAGGATACCTGGGGTTTGCCCACGTTGGCTTCCACCTTGAATTCTCTCAGCAGACGGTCAACGATGATCTCCAGATGAAGCTCGCCCATACCGGCGATGATGGTCTGACCCGTTTCTTCATCAGTGAATGTCTTGAAGGTGGGGTCTTCCTCCGCCAGCTTGGACAGAGCGATACCCATCTTTTCCTGACCGGCCTTGGTCTTGGGTTCGATGGCAATCTGGATAACGGGATCCGGGAATTCCATGGATTCCAAAATGATGGGGTGATCTTCTGCGCACAGGGTATCACCGGTGGTGGTATCCTTTAAACCTACAGCCGCAGCGATGTCGCCGGCATAAACCATTTCGATTTCTTCTCTGTGGTTGGCGTGCATCTGCAGAATACGGCCGATACGGGCGCGCTTACCCTTAGTTGCATTGTAAACATAGGAACCGGATTCCAGCGTACCGGAGTACACGCGGAAGAAGGCCAGTTTACCTACAAAGGGATCAGTCATGATCTTAAATGCCAGAGCGGAGAAGGGTTCTTCATCGCTGGCATGTCTTGCATCCTCCGTACCGTCGTCCAAAATACCCTTGATGGCAGGGATGTCCACCGGAGACGGCATGTAGTCGATCACGGCATCCAGCATCAGCTGAACGCCCTTGTTCTTATAAGCGGAGCCGCAAGTTACGGGAACCATCTCTCCGGCGATGGTCATCTTGCGGATCGTGGTTTTGATCTCATCTGTGGTGAGTTCTTCACCCTCCAGATATTTCATCATCAATTCTTCGTCGCCTTCGGCTACGGACTCGATCATCGCTGCGTGCCACTCATCGGCCAAATCCTTCATATCCTCAGGAATGTCAGCTTCTTCGATCTCCTTACCCAGGTCGTCCTTGTAAATTTCAGCCTTCATCTTGATCAGGTCGATGATACCTACAAAGGTATCTTCCTTGCCGATGGGGAGCTGAATGGGAACCGCATTGGCCTTCAGACGCTCTTTGATCATATCTACGACGCGGTAAAAATCCGCGCCCAGGATGTCCATTTTATTGACGAATACCATTCTGGGAACGCCGTACTTTTCAGCCTGTCTCCAAACGGTTTCCGACTGGGGTTCTACGCCGCCCTTAGCACACAGAACGGTAACGGCGCCGTCCAATACACGCAGGGAACGCTCTACTTCAACGGTGAAGTCCACGTGGCCGGGGGTATCGATGATATTGATTCTGTGACCCTTCCACTGAGCGGTGGTGGCAGCGGAGGTAATGGTGATACCTCTTTCCTGTTCCTGCTCCATCCAATCCATCGTGGCGGAACCGTCGTGGGTTTCACCGATCTTGTGCGTTTTACCGGTATAGAACAGAATTCTCTCGGTAGTCGTTGTCTTTCCCGCGTCGATATGCGCCATAATACCGATATTACGAGTCTTTTCTAAAGAAAATTGTCTTGGCATTATTCTAATTCCTCCTTTCCACAGCCACTGTCATGTCTGCACGATCGTGCAGAGAGCAAATTACCATCTGTAGTGAGCAAATGCCTTGTTGGCCTCTGCCATCTTGTGGGTATCTTCCTTCTTCTTTACGGAAGCTCCCGTGTTGTTTGCTGCGTCCATCAATTCCTTTGCCAGACGCTCGCACATGGTCTTTTCGCCTCTCAGACGAGTGTACTTGGTCAGCCATCTCAGGCCTAAGGTCTGACGTCTTTCGGCTCTTACTTCGATAGGAACCTGATAGTTGGCACCTCCGACACGTCTTGCCTTAACTTCTACTACGGGCATGATGTTGTTCATTGCCTTTTCGAATACTTCCAGCGGTTCTTCACCGGTGGCTTCTTTGACCTTGTCAAAGGCGTCGTAAACGATGGATTGAGCAACACCCTTTTTGCCGTCCAGCATGATGCTGTTGATCAGCTTAGCGACGGCTACGCTTCCGTAAACCGGATCCGGAAGCACTTCTCTCTTTGGTACATTACCTCTTCTAGGCACGTCTCTTCCCTCCTTGCTTGATAGTCCTCTGCGATACTGCATTCCTGCATGCCCTGTGCAAAACCGCTGCACAACCGAGCTTCAGCCGCGTATCTTCTCGCAAAAGACCCTCTGCGAAATCGATTCGGTACTCGACGCGAAATGTTCCGCGCCGTGGGCCTTGATCTATGTCAAGGGCACTGACAATGCACTGCATTGTATCTTTTCCCGATTCTTTCTCATTCATTCGATAACTTCTGAAAATGTCTCTCGCAAAGCTCCCGATTATTTCTTAGCGGCCTTGGGTTTCTTTGCACCGTACTTGGATCTGGCCTGCATTCTGTTAGCCACGCCGGCGGTATCCAAAGTTCCGCGAACGATGTGATATCTTACACCGGGCAGATCCTTAACTCTTCCGCCTCTGATCAGAACGACGGAGTGTTCCTGCAGATTGTGGCCGATACCCGGAATGTAAGCGGTAACTTCGATTCCGTTGGTCAGCTTAACTCTGGCAATCTTTCTCAGAGCGGAGTTCGGCTTCTTCGGAGTTACAGTCTTAACGGAAGTGCATACGCCTCTCTTCTGAGGAGCTTCTGTCTCGGTGGGTACTCTCTTTAAGGAGTTCATACCTCTCAATAAAGCCGGAGAGTTGGACTTCTTTACAGAGCTTTCTCTTCCCTGTCTTACTAACTGGTTAATTGTTGGCATTCCTATTTCTCCTTTCCTTGCGGGCAGTCATTTTTTCGCCGGGGCTATGTCCCGCACTGCCGGCAAAATCTACATTTTCAGTCCGTGTAAACCGCGATTTTTCAGACTATCTCGGCACAGCGAACCAATTTATAGTATAGCACTGGTATTCTTTGCTTGTCAACGTTTTTCATGCGCAAAATATAGAAAAATCAACAAAAGAGAGCCTGCCGTCTCTCGACATCAGACCCTCTTTTTGCTTTGCGTATTTTATTTTGATTGCCGCGCTTTTTCGTTCTGCATCGAGACAGATTCCGAAAGCGCAAACTCCGAACTACAGATTGTAATCCAGCTCCTCCTCGGAAACTACGCTGTGGAAATCCATTTCCTCATACGCCTGAGACATGCCTGCGATTTCTTCGAATTCGCTGTTTTCAACCGCGTTTTCCTCGTCCTCATCGCCGCCAACCTGGAAGGATTCCATGTATTCCGTATTTTCGCCGTAATCCAGCTTGATATTCTTGTAACGCTTCATGCCTGTACCGGCAGGAATCAGCTTTCCGATGATGACGTTTTCCTTCAGTCCCATCAGCTTGTCATTCTTTCCCTTGATGGCCGCATCGGTGAGCACGCGGGTGGTCTCCTGGAAGGAGGCGGCGGACAGGAAGGAATTGGTGGCCAGAGAAGCCTTTGTGATTCCCAACAGAATGCGCTTGCCTACGGCAGGCTCCTGACCCTCTTCCAAAGCGGCGTTGGCTTCCTCCAGCTCATTTTGACCGTACAGGCCGCCGGGCAGAAGAGCCGTGTCACCGGAGTCCTCGATCTTGCACTTGGAAAGCATCTGGCTGACGATGACTTCGATGTGCTTATCGTTGATATCTACACCCTGCTGTTTATATACTCGCTGTACTTCCTTCATCAGGTACTGATATACGCCCACCACGCCGTTGAGGCGGAGAATGTCGTGGGGATTCAGCGGTCCCTGAGTAATGCCTTCGCCGGCCTTGACAAAATCGCCTTCCGAAACCTTCAGGCGAGCGCCGTAAGGAATGATATACGTCCGGTCTTCTTCGCCCACGATACGTACTTCCGTTTTATTGTCCTTGCGGCCTTCGATGGAAACCACCTG
>CANEEC010000117.1 GCA_947426455.1 uncultured Clostridia bacterium
GTGCGCATGAAATATCCGATGGGCGCGCTCTGGTTGATGAGACGCGCCACGGAGTAGGTGCTGTGTTTTGTGGAGATGATGGAACAACCCCTGTCCATGGCCATGGTCTGAATGGTCTTGGTCACGATGGAACCGTTGCAGATGATCAGACACTGCGCCTTCATTTCGATGGCGCACAGCTGCGCCTCAAAGCGGTCGCTGACGATGACGATATCACAGGGCTTTACGTATTCCTCGATGATGTCGGGACTTCCCGCGGCAACGATGATTTCTCCGCGAGTGATACATTCGTCCGGATCTCCCACCACCATGGAACCTTCCACGGTCTCCAGTACATTGCGGTAGGAGGTCTGCGCCTTAGCCAGAATCTGGCTGTCGTACACGTCCATGTAAGAAGTGACGATATCCTTGATGGTGATCAGGCCCTCCAGCTTCGTACCGTCGGTAACGGGCAGCGTTACGGCGTTGGCGCCCTTCATCTTTTCCCACGCCTTTTTCAAAGACATGGTGCGGCTGACGCCCGCCACGTTGCGAATCTGAATATCGGAAACCTGCGTCCCGATGTCGGAAACGTATTCCGGAATGTCCGCGCCGAATCGCTGCAGAACAAACTTGGTCTCATTGTTCACCCGTCCCGCCCTCCGCGGGATGTACTGGTTTTCTTTGTCGATGCGGTTTTTCAGCGCCGCGTAGGCGATTGCCGAGCAAATGGAATCCGTATCGGGATGTTTATGGCCGATCACGGTGATCTTATTCTTCTGCTGTGTCATAGTGGCTCCCTTCTTTTTCCTCCGTGGAAATCCTTACCGCCGTCCTTGCGGAAAACAGGTACAGATACATCTCTTTCACCCGGCATCCGGAGATTTCCTCCAGAGCCTGACGATACATCTGAAGCTGCGGCCGATACCAGCGAACCAACCGCTGAATATCCTCGTCCCCTTTGCTTTCGTCCACAAAGTTGGACTTGTAGTCCACCAGCACCACCCCGTCTTCCTCTGCAAAGTAACAGTCGATGGTACCCTGAACCGTAACAGTGTGGCCGTCCTTTTCCATTTTCAGATTAAAAGAGGCTTCCTTCTGTATCTTCTGTGCTTCGATCAGGCGCTTTCCCAAAGACGACTGGAAAAAGGCGCTGATCCGTTCCGGCCTGATCAGCTTTGCTTCCTCCTGTGAAATCAGCTCCCGCTCCACCATTTGGCCGATGAACTCCTGTACCTCCGCCGCCGTCCAGGAACGCCGGAAGGAGATACATTCCATCACCCGGTGGTAGACCGTGCCGCGATCCGCAGCGGTGAGCTGTTTTACCTCTAAAAAGGCCGGCCGCTGGTCAAAGACCTGACGCCAGTCGTCAGTAGCGGTATCGATGACAGCTGCGGCGACATCGTCCTGTGCACCGCCGATGGTTTCCGCCCCGCCGCGCTGCTGGGCGGCCAGCTCCGAAACCGTATATTTCGTTTTGAGCTGATTTCTGCCGCTGTCCTCATAGACGAAGGATAACCGCCGGTGGATTTCTTCTTTTTCCGCGTCGTCGCAGCCACTGTCCGCGAACCCTTCCATCACGCTTCTCACTGCCTCCTGCCGCCGCAGATCGTCCTCCCTCTGCTGCACCGAGAGAAGCGAGCGGTCGGAGTATTGAATTTCCATGGAATCGCCGTCGGTCTGGGGAAAGATCAGATCCAGATAGCAACCGGCGCCGGCGCCGTCCTCAGGAAGACGATTTCCCGCCTTCTGCTGAAAACGCTCCGCTCCCCGCACGCCGGCCAGAAGCATCAACCGATCCTGCGCTCGGGTAAAACCCACGTAGAGAATGCGGATTTCCTCCGCCATATCGTCCTGCATCAGCTTCTGATCGATCAACTGCATCATCAGGGTTTTCTCGTAAGCGTGCTGCTTCGGCATCACATGCCGCAGTCCCAGTCCCAGATCCTTGTGACAGGCCACTCTGGTGGTTTCCTTTCTCCGATTGAAACGGCGGCCCAGACCGCCGATGAGTACGAAGGGAAACTCCAGGCCCTTGCTCTTGTGAATGGTCATGATCTGCACCACGTCGTCGTTTTCGCCGATCATTTTCACCTGACCGGTTTTCACCCTGCCGTTTTCCATGGCCTCGATGTAGCGGATAAAGCCGAACAGTCCCTTTCCCGAGGACGCCTCATACTGAACGGCCTTATCCACCATGGCGTTCACATTGGCCAGACGCTGGGTTCCGCCTGCAATGGCACCCACATAGCTTCCGTAGCCGGTTTCTTCGATGAGCATCTGCAGAAACTCCGCCAGCGGCATGAACGACGCTTTCTTCTGCCACAGGCAAAGCCGATCCAACACGGCTTTGCACTTCTTTGGCAACCCGTCCGCGCCCTCCTGATGCTGCGCCGCCATGAATTCCAGCGCATCGAAATAAGAGCCCTCTTTGTGCGCCGCCCGAATTTCCGCCAGCTGGGAAATGGAAATGCCGAAAATGGGAGACCGGAGCACGGAAAGCAGAGCCACATCCTGCCGTTTGTTGTCCACGATTCGCAAGAGATTCAAAAAGATCTGAATTTCCAGCGTGTCGAAGTACCCGTCGCTGTTGTCCATGAAGCTTTCAACGCCCTGTTCCATCAACGCTTTCGCATACAGATCGCCGTAATTTTTGACGCCCCGCAGCAAAATCACCACGTCCTTTTTTCGCAGCGGCCGCACTCCTCCTTTTTTGCAGTCGTAAATGGGTTTTCCCAGGGACTCCTTCACCAACCTGGCCGCCTGTATGGCCTCCACCTCCGCGGACGCCAGTTCCTCGATCTGCGGGTCGATTTCCCCCTCCGCATCCCTGACGTCCACGATGTGCAAAAGGGAAGGATAGTCCAGTTCCCCTTCGTACTCCACCCCCTTGTGCAGCGCCGCATCCTCATCATAGGTGATGCCTGTGCCTTCCTCGGTCATGATCGAACGAAACACTCGGTTGGTGGTCTTTATGATATTTCCCTTGCACCGATAGTTCATGTTCAGGTCGATCTTCTTTCCGGGAGCGTCTTCTCCCCGGTACAGCTGGTATTTATGCAGGAAAATTTCCGGCTCGGCCAGACGGAATTTGTAGATGCTCTGCTTTACATCGCCCACCATGAACACGTTGTTTTCTCTGGCGATACAGCTGATCAGTTCCTCCTGGATCACATTGCTGTCCTGATATTCGTCGATAAAAATGCAGGCAAACGTCCTGCGGTATTCTTCGGCCGCCTCCGGCTTTCGGAGAATCTGCAGGGCGTAATGCTCGATATCGCTGAAATCCAGCAGCTTTTTTTCCTCTTTCTTTCCCCGGTACAGCCGGTCAAAGGCCTCCGTCAGCCGGTATAATTCTTCCGCCGCCCATGCCGTAGCGTTCATGGCCGTAATCTGCGCGTCTATGCTGCCGGTGCCGTAGCAGTCCTGGGCCTGGCTCCAAAGCTCCTTGCCGCGGTTTCGCAGGGCGGCAATCTCATCTTTGATTTCGTCGTAAATTTCCTTCTCTGCGTTTCTGACGGAAAAGGTGGAAAACCTCACGGCTTCCGGCCGTTCGCCCCTCCGCTCCGCCTCCAGATACGATTCCAGGGCGTTCAGATCGGCCGCGGCCTTGGGAATCAGCGTAGTGACGCCTTCTTCCTCCAGACGGTCATAAACGCGTTGAAAATATTTCAGAGACAGGCGCACAAGTCCCTCTTTTTGATCGGTTCGATATTTCCAGGCCGGCGTCTGATAAAATGCTTCTTTATCCGCGTTCAGGTTTTCCGCCGCCTGTTTCAGCCAGCGAAAGGGGTGAGGCATACTCTGAATGAAATTGTGGACGTAGGCGATCATATCCTTTACATCCTGCTCGCTCCTTCCCGTGGCGTACCAGTCCAAAAAACGGAGAAATTCGGGACGCTTTTCTTCGAATTCCTGCTGAAACAGCTGTTCCATGGCCTGACCCTGCAGGATGGCCTTCTGCGCTTCATCGCAGATGCGAAAGTTGGGTTCCACATCGATCAGGTAGAAATAGCGCCGGATCACCTCCATGGCAAAGGCATGAAAGGTGCTGATATTGGCCTTGTGTATGGAATTCAGCTGTTCCCGCAGGAACCGGCGCTCTTCCTCGCGGCAATCCGGCCGTTCCATTTCCGTTTGCAGGGCGCTTACGATTTTCTCTTTCATTTCTCCCGCGGCGGCATTGCTAAAGGTGACGATCAGCATCTGGGTCAAACTTATGTGATCTTCCAGCAAAAGACCCTTAATTCGTTCCACCAGGACAGCCGTTTTTCCGGAAC
>CANEEC010000118.1 GCA_947426455.1 uncultured Clostridia bacterium
TGATTTTCATAGACGTCCACCCAGCCGGAGGCAAATCCGCTGTTCATCCGTCCCAGATAATCCTCTCCCATCGGAGCCAGCGCTTCGTTGATGATTTCCAGCGCCTTTTCGTAAGGAATCTTCTCCTTGGGCCGCTGAATCAGCGGAACGTAAACGTCGTACATGTGAACCTTATCCACGCCCATCATCTTCCGCCGCAGCTCCATGTACCGGTGAAGCTGGGGCAGGTATTCGTTGACCACGGCGATCAGGTTGTCGTACACCTCCACGCCCACGTTGTCTCCGGACAGCGCCGCTTCCATGGCCGAAGGATACTTACGGATTCTGGCGCTGATCACGTCGGTTTTCGTGTTGTAGTTATAGGTGGCGGCCAGCGTATTCTTCTGGGCGATATAGGCGTCGTACATGTGGGTAAAGGCCTCTTTTCTCACCTTCCGGTCATGGGACTGCATCAGACCGATATACGTGCCGTGAGTCACCTCCACCTGCTGTCCGTCCTCGTCCTCAATGGAGCCGAATTTGATGTCGGCGTCGTTGATCATGGAGAAGATATCGTTAGTGGCAGAGGTGATCTCGCTCATCTGCGCCAGGATATTTTCTTCCGCCTTCGTCAGCACGTGTTCTTTTTCGCGGAACAGCTCATCGAATACGTGCTCATAGATTCGCAGTCCCTCGGTGTGCTCCATGAATTCATCGATGGTCGCTCTGGAAACCTCCAACAGCTCCGGCGTAAAGAAGGCCGTTTCCGCGGAAATCCGTGCCAGCATGGACTGCGCCTTGTCGGTCATGGCCTGGGATTCGGCTACCCGATTGTCCTCATCTCTCTTCATTCTGGCGTAGACGTAAACCTTTTCCGCCGTCTGCCACAGATCGTCTCTGGCCTGCATGGCCGCTAAAAGTCCGGAACCGCTCTCCCCCAGATGACCGGAAAAAGCTCTGAACTGTCTGCCCAGTTCCATGGATTTCATCACATCCTGCTCCCATTCTTCCCGGGAGGCGTACATATCTTCAATATCCCACTTGTATTCCTGAGGGATCTGGCTTCTCTGCCTCGTCTTTACTTCGTTTCCCATTTACATTACCCTTCCTTTCACGCAGGTTTTCTTTTCGTTAGTCTCTGCGGATTTCTTTACATTATACCATATAAAGCCATTTCTGTCTCTATCTTCAGACGCGTTAAAGCACCGATACCGGACAATACCAGGACTGCCGGTTGTAGGCAATCAATTCGTCGCTCATGCAGAGGATGATGCCCGGCTGGACATCCAATTTAAATTGTTGGAGAACGGAAAAGTTCTTATCGGGTTTGGAAGGCTCCTTGCTCTTTTTAATCTCGATGGGATATATCTTATCTCCTTTGACCACAAGCAAATCGATTTCCTTCTTGTCAATATCCCGATAATAGAATAAATCATCGGGTTTTCCCGCGTTGTAGCAGCTTTTGACAATCTCTGAAACCACGTAAGTCTCGAAAAAGGCCCCATCCATAGCTCCGTTTTCTAACGTCTGGGCATTTGGCCATCGACAGAGATATGCCGCAAGGCCGGTATCCATAAAATACGCCTTTGGCGTTTTTGTCAATCGCTTGGTGATGTTGGAATAGTATGGACGCAAAATAAAGATGACACCGGAACGCTCCAAAATCGTTACCCACGCTTTCGCCGTCGGTGCAGAAATCCCGATGGTACCGGCAATTTCATCATACTTTAATTCCTGTCCCGTTCGCGCCGCCATATAGACGAGAAAGTCGTAAAACTCATTCAACTTTCCAACCTGTGTCAAATCTCTGACATCCCGTTCGATATACGTGTTGATGTAATCCATGTAATAACGCTCTCGGTCAAGGTCTGTGGAATAGAGTTTCGGCATCCCCCCTCGAAAAATGTCTTCATAGACCTGATGAATATCCTTGCGTCTGCTGTATTTCAAACGTTCCCGAAGAGCGCTCAGTTCCGGATCGAACACAGCTCCAGGACGTCCTTCAATTTCTGCATTGGAAAGACTTGACATGTGGAATATGGCCGCACGACCCGCCAGCGATTCCGAAACATCCTGCATCATCTCAAACTTCTGGGAACCGGTAAGCCAGAAAATACCGCTGTTATCTTCGCCGTCGAGAGCCTTTTGATCCACGATTTTCTTTATTTCAAGCAAAATAGAAGGGACGCGCTGAAACTCATCGATGAGCAGCGGATACCCGTAGGTTTCAAAAAATAGAGCCGGATCCGTAGCGGCAAGACGGCGTGCATTGCCATCATCCAAAGTAACATACTTTCGCTGCGGCTCGCGAATGTGATACAACATGGTGGATTTTCCTACCTGACGCTGACCACAAACCATGACAACCGGATAATATTTGGACGCATTTTGCACCTGTTCTTGCAAATGCCGCTCAATGTACACAGGAATTCGCCTCCTTTGTTTCGAGAAATCTAAAGTATAATTTTATTTTACTCGCATTTTTCCAAAAAATCAACCATGAAAACCATCTTCTATTTTATTGTACCCTTCCCTATGAAAAAATTGCGTAAAGCCGGGGCAACCCCATCAGCTTCCCTCACGAAAACCGCCGGAACCGTTTTCCGGCAGCACTTTTTAAAAGGGAATCGTCCTTTTCCGCGGTAGACAAATCACCGGTTTTTTGATAACATAAGATGACGCTGTGGCTTTGGGTTTGCCATCGCAAACCGCTGCAAGCCACCGCAAAACGCAATGGAAAAGAGGAAAGTTCCATGAACAACAGACCCATCGGTTTTTTCGATTCCGGCCTTGGCGGCCTGACCTGCATCGCGCCTCTGATGCGGGCGCTGCCCAATGAGCGGATCATATATTTCGGCGATACCGCCCGCACGCCCTACGGCTCGAAAAGTCCTGAGACCATTAAAAACTTCGCCCGGGAAATCGCGGCCTTTCTGATCCAGCAGGACGTGAAGATGATCGTCATCGCCTGCAATACCGTAACGGCCACCTGTCTGCGGGATCTGCAGCAGCGGTTCCCCCAAATTCCCATCATGGGCGTCATCCAGCCGGCGGCCAACAAAATCTGCGCTATCTGTGACGAAACCAACAGCATCGGCATCATCGGCACGAAGGTCACCATCAAGAGCAAGAGCTACGAAGCTCTGATTCATCAGAAAAACCCGCAGCTTTCCCTCCACTCCGCGGCCTGTCCCGCCTTCGTTCCCCTCATCGAGGAGGGAATCATCGAAAACGAGATCATGGATCTGACCATCCGTCACTATATGGATCACTTCATCCGCTATTACAAAATCGACACGCTGGTGCTGGGCTGCACCCACTATCCGCTGATTGAAAACAACATCCGCCGCATCTATCCGCAGCTTCGCATCGTCAATCCGTCGGAGGAAGTCGTGTATCGCATCCAACAGGTGCTGGAAAAAGAAAATCTGCTGGCTCAGGAACGGATCGGAGATCACACCTTCTACGCCAGCGACCTGTCGGAGAACTTCGTCAACATGATCAACCGCATCTTTGAATTGACGGAATTCCGCATCGCCTTTAAGAACTTCGATTTAACCGCCAAATAAAAAAGCCGGCAAGCAGGCCGGCCGCATCCCCAAAGGAGACAGACTATGGAATATGAAGAATTATTGGAATTTCTGGAAATGGAATCCCCCGAAGACTTTACATACTTCGACCACCTGGCAAACCTGATGGAACTGGAAGAATCGGTGGATTACGACGGATTCTTTCGGATTTTATCCCAGGTGACCAAAGACACCATGCAGGAGCTTCTGCGAAACTATTTCACCGACATCATGGAACACATGCCGGATTCCACCGTGGAAATCCACACGCTGATGGAGGAAATCCGCCAGTGCCTCACCGGACTGGCGCGCCAGATGGATTCTCCGGAAGGTCGTCGGGCCTTTATCGATGAGCTGTACCGCTTCCGCAACTGGTACGCCCTGGAGGGCGAAGTCGCCGTGAAAAACATGGAAAGCGGCGAGCGCTCCCGGGTCTCCGTCAGCGAGGCTCTGGCCATTTCCCGATTGGAGGCCTTAAACGGCGACGCCTACGACTACGATTTTGAAGACTGTCTGGACTATGAGCCGGAGGAATACAGCATGACCATCAACGAAGCCATGTCTGCCGCTTATGGGGAGGAATACGACGCCCCTCGCCATGAGGATGACGGCCATCCAGGTCACGACCATGAGCACGATCACCAGCGCGACCTGATCGACGGCCTTGTAGATCTG
>CANEEC010000119.1 GCA_947426455.1 uncultured Clostridia bacterium
ACCCTTCTTCATCCAGACTTACCACCTTGTTCAAATTCACCGCATAGCTCTTGTGACACTGACAAAAGTCCCGTTTCAGCTGTTCCATCACCGGCTGCATTTCGCTGTAAAAGCTGACGTTTTCCCCTTCTTCCAATACCACCGTCACCTTTCGCAGCTGTTTTTCCAGATATAAAATCCGTTTCAAGGGCAGCCGCCGCTGCCCCTTCCCCTTGCGAAACACCAGCTCTCCGGGCGACTCCGGCCGTTTTGGCTCTAAAAGCCATTGGACACATTCCTCCCCCAGAAGCGATTCTTTCGCTCCCATATGCTCTTTCAGCCGATTTTCCAACAATTTAATCTTCTCTTCCCCATCTCTTTCCACAATCAATAACCCCTTTTTCATACCGCATTCTCCTTTCCCGACCTCTGCCGGCCGATATACCGATACAAAAAAAGAAGCCGCTTTTGACGACTTCTCATAGATTCAGTATACCAAAACCTTCCGGAATTGGCAAGCCTTATTTGTGCAGCAGGCTGAGAAACGCCTGAATTCTGCCGTGGGACGCATCGGCAAAAATCGCCTCCGGCGTATCGAAAGCCAATACCGATCCCTTCTCCAAAAACATGACCCGGTCGGAAATCTCTCTGGCGAAGGTCATTTCATGGGTGACGATCACCATGGTCATGTGCTGCTTTGCCAGATCGCGGATGATCTCCAAAACCTCGCCGATCAGCTCCGGATCCAGCGCCGACGTGGGTTCGTCGAAAAACAGAATCTTCGGCGACATGGCCAAAGCTCTGGCAATGGCCACCCGCTGCTGCTGTCCGCCGGAGAGCTGGCAGGGATAGGCGTCCTCCTTTTCCGACAGCTTCATCTTCGCCAGAAGGTCTCTGGCGATAGTCTCCGCTTCTTCTCTGGAACGCCCCAGCACCCGCACCTGAGCGTCCGTCAGGTTTCTCAGCACCGACCAGTGAGGAAACAGCTGGAAATTCTGGAACACCAGCCCCACATCCAGCATGATGCTGCGCAGCTGATTCTTATCGCTGTACACGGCTCTGCCGTTTTCCTCCTTCGTCATCACCCGACCGCAGATGGAGATGTCGCCGCGGTCAGCGGTTTCCAGCTGGGTGAGGCAGCGCAGCAGAGTGGATTTTCCGGAACCGGAGGGACCGATGATGGACACCACCTGCCCTTCCGCAACCGACAGATCGACACCCTTTAACACGTGATTTTCTCCGAAGGATTTATGAACCTGTTTCGCTTCTAATAAATACATTTTCCATCCTCCTTACGAATAGTAATCCAGCTTACGCTCCATGCGGTGGAAGGTCATTTCCACCACGGCGCTCATGATCAGGTAGATCGCCGCCGCAATCACTAAGGGCACGACGGAAACCATGCTTCCCGAAGTCTTTTTGGCCACGTCGAACAGCTGGGGCTGGGCGATGACGTTTGCCAGCGCCGTATCCTTTACCAGCACCAGAAATTCGCTTCCCGTGGGCGGAAGCACTCGCTTCATCACCTGGGGAAGGACGATGTGAAAGAAGGTCTGCTGCTTGGTATAACCCAAGACCTGACCGGCCTCGTACTGCCCCCGGGGAATGGAGTTAATTCCCGCGCGGAAGATCTCGCCGAAGTAGGCGGCGTAATTGATCACAAAGGCTAAAATGCAGGCGTTGAAGCGATTCATGCTGACGCCGAACATGTAGTACGGTCCGTACATGACGAACATCAGCTGCAGCATCAGCGGCGTTCCCCGCATGACCAGCTGGTAGAAACGGGTCACCGCGGATACTGGCTTCAGCGGAGATTCCCGCAGCAGAGCCACCAAAACGCCCAGAGGTACGGAAAAAATGGCGGTGTATATGAAAATTTCAAGCGCCTGCCACGTTCCCTCCGCCATTTGCCTCATTAAATTGTGAAAGGTATCCGGCGTCATCCGGATCAGCTGAAAGAAAAAATCCATTGATATGTCTCCCCTGGCGCATTGGCCGCGTCAAAGGCTCCCCGCTGAAGCGAGGAGCCGTAAATTTGGCCGTATAAAAAGCTGCGCCGCTAATCATCTATTCTACGATCGTGGTGTCAGAGCCGAACCACTTGGTGGCGATTTCCGCCAGCTTGCCGCTTTCCTTCAGCTGACGCAGGGCATCGTTCACCGCTTCGGTCAAGGCCGCATCTCCCTTGCGGAAGCCGATGGCGTAATTTTCCGCATAGAGGAAATCATTTAAAACGACCATATTCTTGCCGGAGGTGGCAATCAGATAGTTGGCAACCACATCGTCGATGAGAACAGCGTCGGAAGCGCCGGTTTCCAGATCCATCAGAGCAGTCAGATTGTCGGCAAATCCGTTTACCTCGGCAACCGCTGCCTTTAAGTCAGCGCCCTCCGGTGCGTCCAGAGCCTCTTCCGCCGTAGAGCCGGTCTGCACTGCCAGCTTCTTTCCCGCCATATCTTCCACGGTGGAAATTCCGCTGTCCGGCAGAACGACCAGAGCCATGTGGTTATCCAGATAGGGGATGGACAGGCTCATGGCCTCTTCACGATCCGGAGAAACGGACATACCGTTCCAGATGCAGTCGATGTTTCCGGTGTTCAGCTCCATTTCCTTGGAGTTCCAATCGATGGGCTGCAATTTCAGTTCCACGCCTAAAATCGCGCAGACTTCTCTGGCCACATCGATGTCGAAACCGACGATCTCACCGTTATCGTTATACCCCATGGGCGGGAAGCTGTCGTCCAGACCTAAGACCAGCTCGCCTTTTCCCTGAATCAGTTCCAAAGAGGTATCCGCAACCTCGTTATCTCCTTCGCCCTGATCACCCTGACCGCCGCAGCCTGCGGCAAATACGCTGAACAGCATGATCAATGCCAGTAATAAACAGATCTTCTTTTTCATTTTATTCTCTCCTTTGATTTTTCCCTATGATGAAAAACTGCATAGCCATGATCTGACTATGCAGTTATTATACTTTACTGTGATAAATTTGTAAAGCAGTAATGTGAAAAATGATTCAATTTTTTCTTCGTCTCAACATCACTTTTTTTACAGGGACAGCAGACGGTATAAAACGCTGGCCGCCTGACCTCTGGTCATCTGACCCGCAGCGTTGAAGCGTCCCGCCTTGTCGCCGCTCATCACGTTCATTCCCTTGCAGATGGCTGCGTAACCCCGGTATTCCGTGGGAACCGCATCGCTGAACAGGTTTGCGAAAATCTCCGGATGCTCTGCCGCGGCCTCAAGTCCCAGATAGCGCACAGCGATCTTTGCCGCCATACCTCTGGTCAAAGGTTGATCTTCATCCATTTCCTCCGTCGTCAGGAAACCCTGATCCGCCGCTCTCTTTACCGCCGCCAGCGGCGTCACTTCGCCGGAGTTCTTTCCATACAGATACTGTAAAAATTCCCCCTGCGTAATCACCTTATCCGGCTGGAATTTTTCCCCTTCCAGATAATAACCGTTTTCCTTCAGAGATTCTACGGCCTTTCTGCTCCAATGTCCCGCAAGGTCGCTGTATTCCGGACGCTTCTGCGCCACGGCGGGCGTTCCGTCATAACGGAGAGCCTCGCCGGTAGCCACATCCATCATGGTGCTGAGTCTGTTTTCGGAAAAGGCGTAGACCGGATGGTAAGCGCCATCCTTTTCGGTGCGCATGAAATACAGTTCCAATCCGTTTAGCTGCGCATATGCAGCTTCTGCTTCCTCCGTTAAACCGCCCGCAAGCTCGGGGAACTCCGCCTGATCGTACCATGTGAGGCGATAGCTTTCAATGTTTCCGGTGGCGCCGTCCACCGTGATGGATACGCCGTTATCCACGTAGGGAATATCGTCGCCTGCTATGCGGTTCCAGCGGAAGCTGTAGCTGGCGCTTCCTGCCTGGTCGTCGGCCTTTACCGGCGCCACCTGGGACAGCTTTTCCTCGGACAGTAAATCCTCTACCCGAGCCGTAGCTCTCGCCAGAGCGGTTTCCTGTTTGATGGAGGTCTTTGTCTTGGAATCCGCATCCTGCCAGAGATAGAAGGACAGCACTTCACCGGTGGCCGCGTTCACGCTGCCGTAGCCTCGTTCAAAAGAGAGGTTCCAGCGGTAACTGCCGGCCATGACGCCCTGCTTCACCGAATTCCTGCTCTTTTCCACACAGGGAGCGGAACCCAGTGCCGGAAACGCCTAGCGCAGTATGG
>CANEEC010000120.1 GCA_947426455.1 uncultured Clostridia bacterium
GTTGACCACCTGTTGCAAAAATTGTTCCAAGGCACTCACCTCCATTTCTTCCAGATAACAATTAAGTTAGAGCAGGAACTGCCCTAACTTAATTGCGATATGAGCATTTGTAATTTCAATGATCTTCTTATTTCAGGAGACGATTTTATACTTCTGCGTTTTCAGCGGATACCGCTACGCCTCCCTCAATCCTGATAACCACCAGCGCCTTCTGTGCATTGTGGTTTTCATCGATGCTCAGAGTACCGGTTACGGCCTTGAAATCAGCGGTGGAAGCCAGAGCCTGCTGGATCGCTTCCGGAGTCGCTTCTCCGGCTCTTTCGATAGCGTCGCATACCAGCTTCGCAGCGTCATAACCCAAAGCGTTGAATGCGTCAGGCTCTTTTCCGTACTTTTCCTTGAAGGCTTCGATGAAAGCGGTAACGGTTTCATCTTCGTTTAAGGAAGAGTAGTGGTTGGAGTAGTATACGTCGTGGAGAGCATTTTCGCCGGCCAGTTCAGCCAGTACGGGAGAGTCAAATCCGTCAGCGCCCAGAACAGGTACGTCGATTCCCAAAGCTCTTGCCTGCTTGATGATCAGGCCGACTTCCTGATAGTAGCCGGGCAGCCAGATCGCGTCGAAGTCTTTTCCAGCCAGGCTGGTCAGGATGGCATTAAAGTCCGTGTCGCCAGTGGTATAGGCTTCCTGCGCTACTATGGTTCCGCCCAAACTCTGGAAGGTTTCGATGAAGCTGGCAGCCAGACCTTCCGCATAGTCGGAACTCTTGTCCTGAATAACGGCTACCTTCTGCGCGCCCAACTTCTTGAATGCGTAATTTGCCATACCTACGCCCTGATAAGAGTCGGAGAAGCAAATGCGGAAGGCATATTCCTTAGTAGTACCTGCTACGATCTCGCCGTCCTTGTAATCAACGGTTACGTCGTTAGCCGTTGCAGAACCGGACAGTACCGGAATCTTGTTTTCTTCTGCGATGGGCAGCTCAGCCTTGAAGTTGCCGGAGGTTGCAGGTCCGATGACGGCAACGACGCCTTCTTCGGTCATCAGACGAGTCGCTACGGATACAACTTCCGCGGCGTCGGACTTGTTGTCCATCTGAACCAGTTCAATCTGCTTTCCGCCTACGCCGCCGGCAGCATTGATTTCATCAATAGCCAGCTGAATACCGTCTACGCTGGACTGACCGTAGGTCGCTACAGCGCCGGAAAGTTCGTAGTTTACACCGATTTTAATGGTCTCGCCGCCTTCATCATTTCCACCGCAGCCGGTGAGCGCCATGCTCACTACCATGGCTACCGCTAAAGCAAGCGCCATCCATTTTTTCATCTGTTTCAATTTGATACACCACCTTTATTCTTTTACTATGTTTTTCGTTTTCGGTAAAACATGTTCCTACTTTACCATACGAATTATGTCATGTCAACAAAAATTGCAAAATAATTTTATATTTTTATCACAATTTTTCTTTGTGAAATTGATGCTGGCATTTTGAGGGTAAGACCCTGGTATTCTCACAAATACCTCCGGAAATTCCTTCCGCGGCGTCATCGATCCGCATCCTCATTTTTTACAAAAAGGTAAAAAAGAGCAAACGCTCTTTTCTACCCTTTTCATTATTTCTTTCAACAAACGCAACGGCTTAGAGGATGCCGCCGATTTGAGCAAATAAGGGTGCGAATACCACGGCCACGATGGTCATCAACTTGATCAGAATGTTGATGGAGGGGCCGGAGGTATCCTTGAACGGATCGCCTACCGTATCGCCGATAACGGCCGCAGCGTGGGTTTCACTTCCCTTGCCGCCGTACACGCCGCTTTCTACGTACTTCTTGGCGTTATCCCATGCACCGCCGGCGTTGGACATCATAATAGCCAGCAGAACGCCGGAAGCCAGCGCACCGGCCAGCATGCCGCCCAATGCGGCAGGTCCCATGATAATGCCCACTGCCAAAGGCGCGATAACCGCCATCAGGCCGGGAGCGATCATTTCGTGGAGAGCCGCGCCGGTACTAATATCAACGCATCTCGCATAGTCGGGCTTGGAGGTTCCCTCCATGATTCCCTTGTCCTCTCTGAACTGACGGCGAACCTCTTCGATCATCTGATTGGCCGCTTTGCCCACGGAAGCCATGGTCATAGCGGAGAACATAAACGGCAGCATGGCGCCGATGAAGATACCGGCGATAACCAGAGGCTCCATGATGTTGATGCCACCGGACAAACCGACTGCCTGAGTATAGGAAGCAAACAGCGCCAGCGCCGTCAGCGCGGCGGAACCGATGGCAAAGCCTTTGCCGATGGCCGCGGTGGTATTTCCTACGGAATCCAGGGTATCGGTGATATCTCTTACTTCGGGAGGCAGCTCCGCCATTTCCGCAATACCGCCGGCATTATCGGAAACGGGGCCGTAAGCGTCTACCGCAATGGTCATACCCGCGGTGGACAGCATGCCCACAGCAGCCAGAGCAATTCCATACAGACCGGCGGAAGCGTTGGCGATGAGAATACCCACGCAGATCAGCAGAATCGGCCATACGGTGGACATCATACCCACGCTGAGACCGCTGATGATGGTGGTAGCAGCACCGGTCTGAGACTGCTCCGCAATTTTCTTTACGTGCTTGTAATCAGCAGATGTATACATTTCTGTCAGCTTGCCGATGCCGGTACCTACGATCAGGCCGGAAATCACAGCGGCAGCGCAGTTGAAGTTATCGAAAAATACTTTGCTGAGCACTACGGATACGATGATTACTAAAACCGCGGACAGATACGTACCCATGTTCAGAGCCTTTGCCGGATTGGACTTTTCGTCGCCCTTTACGAACATGATGCCCACGATGGAAGCTAAAATACCCACAGCGGACAGAACCAGCGGGAAGATGGATCCTCCCACGGGATCCAGCGAGAAAGCGCTGCCGAAAGCGGGCTCGATCTTTTCAATAAATACAGCCAAAGTAATCGCGGAGATGATGGATCCCACATAGGATTCGAACAGGTCGGAACCCATTCCGGCAACGTCGCCCACGTTGTCGCCTACGTTGTCCGCAATGACTGCCGGGTTTCTCGGGTCATCCTCGGGAATGCCCGCTTCTACTTTACCTACCAGGTCGGCGCCTACGTCGGCTGCCTTGGTGTAGATACCGCCGCCCACACGGCCGAACAACGCCATGGAAGAAGCTCCCAGACCGAAGCCAGTGATGTATTCCGCACAGCCTACGCCCATGATGGCGAAGATCGCGCCTACGCCCAGAATACCCAGGCCGACAACACACAGACCCATAACGGCTCCGCTGCGGAACGCAACCTTCAGCGCCTTGTTCATGCCGCCTTCTCTGGCAGCATTGGCGGTTCTCACGTTACCCATGGTGGCCACTCTCATACCGAAGTAACCGGCCAGCACGGAAAACAGTGCGCCTACGACGTAAAAAGCGCCGGTAATCGGATCAATACCGACACACAGAAGAACACATAAAACGACGATGACGATGACCATCGTCTTGTATTCTCTCTTTAAAAATGCCATAGCTCCTTCGCTGATGAAGCCGGCAATCTCCCTCATGCGCTCCGTACCGGCATCAACCTTGCCAATCCAGGCAGACAGGCTGTAAGCGACAAGAAGCGCGACTATGCCCACCACAGGTGCGGCATATGCCATAATTCCCATAATTCTACTTGTCCTCCTTTTTGTGATACATAAGGAATGGAAAAGGTGCGCAATGCACCTTCATAACCTTACTGTATAAAACATATCGTAATCGAATAGAGACGCTCTGCTGAAAAACGCGGATTATTCGATCGCTACCAAAATCAAAGCGCAGATGATGAATACGATAGCCGCAACCGTGGTCATCTTGCTCAGCATCGCTTCATAACCCTGGCTCTTTTTCTTTCCGAACAGCTGCTCCGCGCCGCCTGCAATGGCTCCGGACATTCCGGCGCTGTTTCCGGACTGCAGTAAGATGCTGGCGATCAGCACGATGCTCACAATAGCCAAAACAATCATAATGAACGTGGTCATGTAGTTACCTCCAATGAATATTTATTTCGTCCAAAAAAATATTGGTTCCTTAAAATAGCTTTTCTATTTTATCACAGCGGCCCTTAAA
>CANEEC010000121.1 GCA_947426455.1 uncultured Clostridia bacterium
CAAATGAGAACGGGGAGGAACGAACAGTGAAAACAATTTATTTAGCCGGCGGCTGCTTTTGGGGCACTGAAAAATATCTCAGTCTGATTCCCGGCGTTGCAGACACCAATGTGGGATATGCCAATGGGAATACGGAAAATCCCTCTTACGAGGATGTAAAGCATCGTCAGTCCGGTCATGCGGAAACGGTTCGCGTCAAGTACGACGAAACGAAGATTTCTTTAAAACGGCTGCTGGAAAAATATTTTGAGGTCATCGATCCAGTATCCGTAAATAAGCAGGGAGAAGACGAGGGAATACAATACCGCACGGGAATTTACTACACGGATGAGTCGGATCTGCCTGTGATCCGCCAAGTGTGCGAAAAGGTGGCTTTGGAGCATGCAAAACCGTTGGCTGTGGAGGTTTTGCCGTTGGTACAGTACTTTGAAGCGGAGGAATATCACCAGAAGTATCTGGATAAAAATCCGAAGGGTTACTGTCATATCGACGGCTGTATGTTTGAAAAAGCGAAAGAGCTTTAGAAGAAACCGAAAACCCGCATGATTCAATGTGCGGCTTTTCTTCTTTATAAAACGAAATGATGGAATATAACGTTCGTATTTTACGATGTTTATAAAGAAATTTATCCATTTTCTTTCTAAAAACTATTGTTTTATCGAATGATCGTGGTATAATGAATGCATCCATTGACCTGCGGCGTTGCCGCAAGGAAGCATTCATTGCACCATATCCAACATTGCGCCAACGGCGCCAGGATCGGAAGGATATGGTATAATGATTTCGTTAAATAACAAAGACTGTACACAAATGCGGATAGTTGCGTCTGAAGGGAGAAGAAGAATGAAAGAACTGTACAATGGTAAGACGAAGAAAGTTCTCTTAGATGAAGAGACCGGTGTGGTAAATCTGTTTTTTAAGGATTCCGCTACCGGAGAAAACGGTGTATTCGATCCCGGCTCCAATTCCGTGGGCGGCAGCGTAGAAGGCAAGGGAAAGATCGGACTGACGGTTTCCAAGTACTTCTTTGAACTGTTGGAAAAGAACGGAATTCCCACTCAGTATTTAAACTGCGATTTGGAGAAGAATTTGATGCAGGTTCGCAGTCTGACAGTGCCTAAGCTGGAATTCGTTTTGCGGTATTATACTGCGGGAAGCATGTGCCGCCGCTTCGATCTGGAAGAAGGAATCGAATTCAATCCTCCTTATGCCGAAGTCACTCTGAAAAGCGACGCTCAGGGAGATCCGCTGATCAGCGAACGCCTGTGCATTATGAAGGGCATGTTAAAAGAGGGACAGTACGATGAAGCGCTGGGCATTTTGGTTCGCGTAGGCGAGGTTCTGAAGAAAGAACTGGCACAGATGAACTTACAGCTGATCGACTTTAAGATCGAGGTGGGTTACGATGAGACCGGTAAGATGTACGTGGCCGACGAAGTGACTCCCGACATCTGGCGGGTACGTGATGAGAACGGAAACATCCCCAACCAGATCGACTGCGCCCAGATGATTCTGAAAAAGATCAATAAATAAAGCCGGATGGCCGCATGCGTTTTCGTGCAGTGTTCATTCGTAAATCGCTTACAAAAACCGCCTGAGCATCAGTTCCGGCGGTTTTTATTTTTGGACTATCGCTATTGTGTCAATTTGTCAATAGCTTCCTCTTCCGTGGAAACGAAGAACACATCCTTTCCCCGGTTGCTCTCGCGGATGAAATCGTGGAGCGGCTTGCTGGTATAGTGGGAGTAATCTCCGAAGATGGCAATGCGTCCGTCGTAGTTGACAAACCTTTGCAGGATTTCTCCGGCCAATCCGGAGCTCAGAATGAAAAATTCCTCTGTAACCAGTTTTTTATCGATGACGATATTTTTCGTTCCCAGTTCGTATTTCGCAGTCATCAGCAGATCCAGTGCCGATGGTACGTCGGCGATCACCACGTCGTCGCTTTGGACAACGGCGCAAATCATATTGTTTTTTTCAATTTTTTTCATGTTCATCATATTTTAAACTCCTAACTCATTTGTCAAGGGTATAAACCGCAGATATAAAAACAGAGTATTCACTGATAGGAATACTCCGTTTGGTGCCGGTGGTGGGAGTCGAACCCACATGGTTTCCCGGACGATTTTGAGTCGTCTGCGTCTGCCATTCCGCCACACCGGCATATCGATATGCAACATGATTATATTACCACAACTCCATGAAAGAAATCAAGAGAAAAAACTCTTTTCTTTTTCCATAATGTAAGGTATAATAAATAAAGAATCATAGAGGAGGGTATTTCAAAATGAATCCGAACACCGTACAGATTATTATGATCGTAGTCTTATTTGCCGTCATGTATTTCTTCCTGATCCGTCCCCAAAAGAAACAGGAAAAAGAAGTTCGGGACATGAGAGCAAGCCTGAAAGTCGGAGATGATATCGTAACCATCGGTGGTATTTGCGGTAAGATCGTAAGAGTGAAAGAAAATCGCCTGACCATTCAGGTAGGAGCGGACAAGACCAAGTTCGACATCGAAAAGTGGGGCGTATCCCGAATCGACGAAGGCAAGAAGGAAAGCGCAGTGAAAGCCACTAAGGAGGAAGAAAAGAAAGTTACTCCGAAGGATATGAAGAAGCTGGAAAAGAAAGAAGACGCTGCAGAGGCTGTTTCCGCAGAAGAAGCGGCTTCCGAAGAATAACGAAAAAAATAAATAACATCGGCAAAAAGGAAAACCCCGCGTTTTCCTTTTTTTATTCTTTCAACTCATAAAAAATCCCAACCGTGTCGTATATTGTACCGAAACGGAGAACACTATCATGAAGGAGGATTGGTTATGAGTCAGAAGGGAATGGAAATTTTCAGCGGAACCCTCCGCTGGATCATGGGATCGATTATCGTCACTGCGGTGATGTTTTTGGTGTTTGCGGGACTTCTGTGGGTCACGGGATTATCCGAAGCTCACGTGCAGATGTACGCGCTGATCAGCTGCGGCGTGGGTTGCGCCCTGTGCGGACTGGGCGGAGGCAGGCTCATGGGAAAACGGGGACTTTTGTGGGGGATGGCCTACGGCGTTCTCTTTTTGCTGGCTTTTTTATCCGCGCTGTTTGGGATGACGGGAGGAATCGTATTTCCCTCGATTTTGCGTCCCGGGTTTGCCCTGTGCATTTTAGCTGCGGGATTGGCCGGAGCTTTGGGCGTAAATCTTCGGAAAGAGTGAAAAAATGGCAGATTTCAGTTGAAGAATGGGCCAAAAAGTAGTACACTAAAATGAGTATTCATTTACATTAATCATACAAAAGAGAAAGGTACAAGGTATGAAGAAGTTTTTAGCTATCTTTTTTACGGTTGTCATCTGTGCCGGCTGGTACGTGTCTCTGGCCGGCGTCGGTTCTTCCGTAGAACCGCTGAAAGATCAGATGAAACTGGGTTTGGACATGGTGGGCGGCGTGTCCGTTCTCATGGAGGCGGAGACCGATCTTACGGGAGAAGAACTGAAATCCGTCATGAACCAGACCCAGCTGGTCATTGAAAATCGAGTCAATGAAATGGGACTTTCGGAGCCGGTGGTCACCATCGAAGGCGAAAACCGCATCCGCGTAGAGCTTCCGGGAGCGGAGGACGCGGACAGCGCCATTCAGATGATCGGCGATACGGCGCAGCTGCAATTTATCACTGCCAACGGAAACGTCATCCTGACGGGAAGCAACGTGAAAAACGCGTCGTCAGTTCCCTATCAGGGAAACAACCCCTCCCTGATGGGAACGTATACGATAAATCTGGAATTTGACACGGAGGGTTCCGACCTGTTCTACGAAGCCACCAAGAAGGCTTACAACAAAGAGATTGCCTCCATGACGAAGTACAATCCCAACCAGATCGCCATCATTTTGGACGGCCGGGAGCTTTCCGCACCTGTGGTGGAAGGACCCATCGCCGGAGGAAAGTGTCAGATCACCGGCAATTACACCAACGGCGAAGCCTCTAATCTGGCGGCGCTCATTCGCGGCGGCGCGCTTCCCGTTACGCTTCACGAAGTGGAGACGCAAAATGTAGGGCCGTCGCTGGGCATGGAAGCGGCCAAGGTCAGCGTCATCGCCGGAACCATCGGCGTCCTGCTGATC
>CANEEC010000122.1 GCA_947426455.1 uncultured Clostridia bacterium
ATACGCCGGAAAAGCTGTCCACGGATTTCTACATTTATAAAAAAGAAGAAATTCGCCGCCTTGAGAGAGGATGGAAAAAAGAGAAGGAAAAGGACGAGGAGATCGACGCAAAGCTGCTGGAAGAAATCAAAGAGATATTGAAGGATTGATCCATGAAGGAAACGGTGCAGTCGATGGAGAAGCCGCGTCCTCCGCTGAAGGAGGGAGAGCGGCTGGACGACACGGGATTTGGCGGCTACGGCCTGATTCAGAAGCCGGAGGAGTTCTGCTACGGCGTGGACGCCGTACTGCTGGCGGACTTTGCGGCGAAACATATACGAAGGGGGCAACGAGTTTGCGATCTGGGGACGGGAACGGGAATCGTTCCCCTGATCCTGGCGCACAAGACGGAGGACACCCTCATCACCGGCGTGGAAATTCAGAGGGATTCCTGGGATCGCGCCTGCCGGATGGCAAAGTGGAACGGACTTGAGGATCGCCTGACCTTCCTTTGCGGCGACGTGGCGCAGATTGCCTGCGGCGCATCGGGTGAGTCGCCGGGGCAGCTCCTCAGGGGGAGCTTTCAGTCGGTAACGGCCAATCCGCCTTACATGGCGGAATCATCGGCGCTGAAAAGCGATAATGAGGCGAAGAGAATCGCCCGCCACGAGACCACCGCACAGCTTCGGCAGTTCGTGGAGGCAGCGGCGCTGCTGCTTGAAGAGCGAGGCGAATTCTGCATGGTCCACAGGCCGTCGCGGCTGGTGGACATCATGGCGGCCTGTCGGGAATTTCGGCTGGAGCCAAAGGAACTTCGATTCGTATCTCCCCGCAAGAGTGAAATACCAAATATTCTTTTGATTCGCTGCAAAAAAGGCGCGGGATCGGAACTTAAGATACTGCCGCCTTTGGCCGTCCATGAGGAGGGCGGAGGGTACAGTGAAGAAATTATGCGAATTTATGAAAGGATGTAACGAGCATACCGCGGAAAGGAAAAAGATGAATAGCGTTTGTATTGAAAGCGTTGGAAAAGTCGTGATAAAAGAACAGGAGATGCCTGTAAGAAAGCAGGGGGAAGCGTTGCTTCGTCTGCTTTACGGCGGCATCTGCGGTTCGGACTTGTCCTCTTATAAGGGCAAATCGCCCTACGTCAGCTACCCCAGAGTTCCGGGACACGAATTCTCCGCGCAGATCGTGGAAATCGATGACAACGACATGGGATTGGAGGCGGGCATGATCGTTACCTGCAACCCCTATTTCAATTGCGGGCAGTGTTATTCCTGCCAGCGGGGGATGGTCAACTGCTGCATGACCAATGAAACCATGGGCGTTCAGCGCGAGGGCGCTTTTTCCGAATACATCACCATGCCTTTAGAACGAATTTACGACGGAAAGGGAATTCCGGCTGACGTATTGGCTATGGTGGAACCCTTTTGCATCAGCTTTCACGGCATGAAGAAGGCCGACATCAAACCCGGCGAGCGGGTACTGGTCATCGGTGCCGGAACCATCGGCGTGCTGGCGGCGCTGTCGGCCAAGCGTCTGGGAGCGGAGGTGACCATCTGCGATGTTTCCAAGGCCAAGCTGGATTACGCCAAAGAGCATTTCGGCGCGGATCACACCCTGCTGAACACCGATCCCGAGACCTTTCACAGCGAGGTGCAGCGCCTGACCCAGGGACGCGGATTCGATGTGGTAGCCGAAGCCGTAGGACTTGCCTCCACGTTTTTAAACTGCGTGGACGCCGCCGCCTTCGGTGGGCGCATGGTGCAGATCGGCGTGGGAAAACAAAAAGCGGAGCTGGACTTTACGCTGATTCAAAAGAAGGAGCTGCGAATTTTCGGATCGAGAAACGCGTTGAAAGAGGACTTTTTACAGTTGATTCAGTGGGTCAACGAGGGCGAAGTGGATCTGCGGCCGCTTCTGACAAAGGAATACGATTACATGGACGCAGAAAAGGCGTTTCGTGACCTGGATGAAAACAACGCTTCCATTTTGAAAATCGTATTGAGGTTTTAGGAAAGAAAGGCAATAAAAAACCCGCTGTGCGGGTTTTTTTCATTTATAGTTCTTTTAATTCTTTGATGCAGTCGGCGCATACATTCTTGTCGTGAACTCTCACAACGTCTTTGGCGTTTCCGCAGAAGACGCAGGCGGGTTCGTATTTTTTCAGAAGAATGTAATCGCCATCCACATAGATTTCAATCGGATCTTTGATTTGAATCCCCAGGGTTCTTCTCAATTCGATGGGAAGAACGATGCGACCCAGTTCGTCGACTTTTCTTACAATTCCGGTAGCTTTCATTGAATCCATCCTCCTTAGCCATTACTTTTTTTCATTTTAACTCATCAAGATATGGAAGTCAAGGCACTTTTATGGAAGAATGAGGGAAATTCAGTGAAAATTGTGTGATGAAATTTATTTTCCGGACTGCTTCATCAATTTGGTCAGGGAAGTGACGGAGTTGATCAAATTGGTAGCCGCTTTGATGCTGCTCTGGTTTCCTTTGAGTATGCCGGATACCTCGGAAGCTACGTCGGAGACGCCGTCCACCACCTTTTTCGCGCCCTCTGCGCCCTCCGCCGCCGTCTTGGAGACGGTTTCAAAATCCTTTAAAATCACCGCCAGGGATTTTATAGAGGGAATCAGGTTTTTCACTGCGCTGATCAGATAAATCAGAAGAATGAGCAGGGCGATATAGATCAGATAGTGCAGGCCTTCGCTGAGAGTAATCGTAATTTCCATATGTCATCAAATCCTTTCTTATTTCGTATATTTCTATTATCGCCTACTTTTTTCACATTGACAAGAAATATTTTGGAAAGGAAGCACAAACTTATGAATTACATCTGGGCAGCCATGATGCTGCTGGGAATCGGTTTTTCCTTTTTCAGCGGAACGCTGGATCAGCTGAGCCAATCGATGATGGGAAGCTGCGAGGAAGCCATCTACTTTGTACTGGGGATGGCCGGCGTTATGGGCATGTGGTCGGGTCTGATGAATGTGGCGCAGAAAACGGGACTGATTCACGCCATGACGGCGCTGTTTCGGCCGCTGACCCGCCGTCTGTTTCCCCAGATACGAAACGAAGAAACCATCAGCGCCATGGTCATGAGTTTTGCGGCAAACCTCATGGGTGCGGGAAACAGCGCCACCGTGTTCTCTCTGAAGGCCATGGAGCTTCTGGATAAGGAAAACGGCCGCAGACCGGTTGCCAGCAACGCCATGTGCATGTTTTTGGTGATGAACATGTATATGGTGCAGTTGATTCCTATGACGGTACTGAAAATCCGACAGGATGCGGGATCAGCCGCTCCGGAGAGCATTGTGATTCCGGCGGCGATTGTGGAATTGGTCACCATGGCGGCGGCCATTGTCATGTGCCGTCTGTGGGAGAGATACGGAAGGGGGAGCGGCTTGTGAGTTCGGTATTTCGTTGGATTTCCGTCATGTTCGTGCCTTTCATGTGCGGCGGAATCCTCTGTTACGGTCTGTGGAAAAGGGCGCCGATTTACGAGTACTTCACGGAGGGAGTCAAGGAGGGGTTAAAGGCGGCCGCGGGGATGCTGCCCTTTCTCATGGCCATCTTTTTGGGACTGGAAACGCTCACCGCCTCTGGCGCCATGGAATTTTTGGAGAATCTGGCAAAGCCGCTGCTGAACGCCATCGGGATTCCTCAGCAGCTGACACCGTTGATTTTGCTGCGCCCTGTGTCGGGAAGCGGATCGCTGGCCGTATTGGAGGAAACGCTGGAAACGGTGGGGCCCGACAGCTTTGTGGGGAGAGCCGCCTGCATTTTATCCGGAAGCTGCGAGACGGTTTTTTACGTCATCGGCATCTATTTCAGCGTCACGTCGGTCAAGCGGATTCGCCACTGCCTTCCCATCGGACTGATCTGTTACGCCATCGGCGTTTTGGGAGCCGTCTGGATCTGCCGTTTTATGTAGCGCTTTTTTCGCCCTGAAAATGTCGAAACCTTCCTGGAATAATCCCGCAGAAAGCGTCCATACTCAGTAATGAGGAAGAGCGCAATACTTTATGTTTTTTGTCCCCCTTTAGCATAGAAAAGACTTGATAAAAAGTCGGCTCTTCCTTTGTGTTTTATTTTGACTTTTAC
>CANEEC010000123.1 GCA_947426455.1 uncultured Clostridia bacterium
AGCGGAGACAGGCCGTCGTAGCAGTATCCCACGTGCGCCGTCACGCCCTGCACCATGACCACCGGCATGGTCTTGCCCACGGAGCCGATGCACATGGAGCTGTCCGTACCCGTCCAATGGGTGGGTTCGGGATCGATGAGCAGCTTGTAATTCAAACCGTACCGGTCTTTAAAATCGCTGAGCAGGGAAACGCCGGCTCTCATGCCCGCCGAATAGGATTCCTCATCGGGAACCCCCATGAACAGAAGACATCCGGGAAGCTCTCCCCTGTGAGCCGCCTCCGCGTATTCTTCCATCAGCGCCATGTTCACCACAAGACCGCCCTTCATGTCGGCAACGCCTCTGCCCCAGATCCATTCGCCGGACTCCATGTCCGCTCTGGCCGCAGGCGGCAGTTCCATCTTCGCCAGCGCCTGTTCCAGTTCCTCGCCGACGGTAAAGGCCAGCGGCAGCGCTTCGCCGTAATCCAAGGCGTTTACCACGTCGAAGTGACCGGAAATCACCACGGTGTCCTTGGATTTTCCCTCCAAGAAAGCATAGGGAACCGTCCGGCCGTGGGGATCGTGGGGAATGGCGTACTGTCCCGCATAATCGGGATGTTCTTTAAAATAGGGCAGATCCCGGAAGAAATCGTAAATGTACCGGGAAGCCGGTTCCTCCTTCGGGGAATCGCTGATGCTATCGATGGCGATGAATTCCTTTAAGATCTGCATGATCCGCTCTTGTCTGTCTTTCATATAACCTCTCCTCCTACTTCTCCCACAGGTGGGCGATCAGCTGCTGGGTCACTGCGGGAACCACTTCAAACAGGCTCTTCTTGTTAACCCGCTCCGTCCACTGATGGTATTCCTTACCGATGGGCCCGTAGATCACCGCCGGAATGGCGTTTTCTTCAATGGCTTCGAAATCCAGGCTGTACAGGTCGCCCCACATGGGAGCGTTGGCGGAAAATGCCTTATAATCGAAGGGATGATCCATGGCGCTGTAGCTGGCGTCGGAAATGCCCATAAAGTAATTTTCATAGCTCATGTCCTGCCCGTAGGCAGCGGCAGCCTTCTTGACGAACTGATAGGCGTCGGTACCCGCGTTTTCCTTTCCGGCGATGAGATCGCTGTGAATGGCCGGATAGTAGGGAGGCGCAAATCCCAAAAGAATCAGCGGCTGCTTGATATCCGCATAGTTCAGCACCTTTTCCATCAGCACCAGAGTGGCCGTAGGATAGTTCAGCTCGCCGCTTCCGGTCTTTTCCGCAACCTCCGCATAGGCCTTTTCATAAAAGGCGGCAAACCCGGCGGCGTCTTCCTTCTTCAGCCGTTCGATCAGTTCGGCAAAGGTCAGAACCAGCGTATCGTAATGAATCTTTTCTCTGGTTTCAAATTTATTGATCTTTTTGAATTCCTGATAGGTGTCGTTCAGCTTCGTCACCATTTCGCCGAAGACCTCTTCCGAAATCCTTTTCAGCTTGGCCATGATCTGATCCGGCGTAGTGGAAAAGCTCAACACAGTGAAATAACCGGAAGCACGATAAGGAATGGACACGTCGTAGATGTATTTCATATCCCGCATGTTCGTCCAGGTGGGCGGCATGGTGGCCTCATCCTCATAGCTGTCGGAAAATTCCAGACTGCCGTTGGTTCTCAGATAGATGCCGGACAGCATACCCAGAGGGGAAATGCCGTTGAAGCAGTGGCCTACGTGCGCCGTTACGCCCTGCACCATGACCACGGGCATACTCTTTCCCACGGAGCCGATGGACATGATCTGCTTGCCCTCCGACAGATTGGTGGGTTCCGGGTCGATCAGCAGCTTGTAGTCCAGATTATATTTTCTCTTGTATTCTCTCAGAACCTGAGCGCCGGCTCTCATACCTGCGGAATAGGATTCTTCATCGGGTACGGCCATGAAGAACAGACAGCCGGGAAGCTTGCCCTCCATCGCCTGCGCCGCATACTTTTCAAACAGGACCAGATGTATGGCCACGCCGCCCTTCATATCGGCAGCGCCGCGTCCCCAGATCCATTCGCCGGATTCCATGTCGGCTCTCTGCGCCTCATTCAGCGCCTTCTTCGACAGCGCTTTCTCCAGTTCTTCACCTAAGGTAAAGGCCAGAGCCTCCGCCTCGCCGTAAACCTCCGCATTGACCACGTCAAAGTGACCCATCATAACGACGGTATTTCTCTTTTCCCCGTTTAAAAACGCATAAGGAACCTTCCTCCCGTGAGCATCGCCTTCGATTTCCAGAAGACCCACATCTTCCGGATGAGCTTTAAAGTACGGTAATTCGCTGAGGAAGTGATAGATGTACTCAGCAGCAGCTACTTCTTTCGCAGAATCGCTGATACTGTCAATGGCAACCAGATCGGTCAACAGTTTCATGATCTTTTCTTTCATTTTTTCCTCCCAGGTAATCGCCTCTCTGCGTTATTTGACAGTTTTATTATACTCCAACTCCCCCGGATAGACTATTAAAATTTTCAAAATCTTCTTTATAAAAGTCGTCCCCGAAACGCAGAAAATTCTTTTTCAATTTCAGTGACAAATATCGACCACTGTGATAGAATGTCTCTGATTTCCCAATTATGGGTATACTATATTTATAAAATCATCCAGAAGGAGTATCGACCGACTATGAAAATTATCATCGTGGGCGACGGCAAGGTGGGACAGGCTCTGACCCGCCAGTTATCCAAAGAAGGTCACGATCTGACCGTAGTGGATTCCAACCCCAAGATACTGAATAACAACATTGAAAATCTCGACATTCTCACCGTAGAGGGAAACGGCGCTTCCATGGAAACCCTGCGCCGCGCTGACGCCGGTACCGCCGACCTGGTGATTGCCGCCACCAGCACCGACGAAATCAATCTGCTGTGCTGCATCACCGCCAAGAAGCTGGGCGCACAGCACACCATCGCCCGGGTGAGAAACACGGAATACAGCGAACAGCTGGTGGCTCTGCGTCAGGAGCTGGGTCTGTCCATGACCATCAATCCGGAATACGCCGCTGCCAGAGAAATCTATCAGATTCTCCAGCTTCCCAACTTCGTAAAGCGGGAAACCTTCGCCAAGGGACGGGTGGAAATCGTAGAACTGCGGGTGGATGAAAAAAGTCCCCTGCGGGACATCGCCCTGTACCGGCTTCCCGAGACGGTGGGACTCAATGTTTTGGTCGCCGCCGTTTTGCGCGAAGATCAGGTAACCATTCCCTCCGGAAACTTCACGCTGCAGGAGGGCGATCACGTATTCTTCGCCGCCAAGACCAACCAGCTTTCTCTGCTGTTAAAGAATCTGGGCATCTCCATTCAGCGCGTCCGCCACGTTATGATCATCGGCGGAGGCCGGATTGCCCGCCATTTAATTCCCCGTCTTTTGGACGCCAAGGTCAAAGTGAAGGTGCTGGAAAAAAATCACGAACACTGCCTGCGGCTTTACAGTGAATTTCCGCAGATTTCCGTCATCGAGGCCGACGGCTCTCTGCAGCAGGTTTTGATCAGCGAAGGACTGGAACAGACCGACGCCATCATCACTCTGACCAATATGGACGAGGAAAACCTCATCATCTCCATGTTTGCCAACCACTGCGGCGTCAAGAAGATCATCACCAAAATCGGCCGTCTGGAATACGGCGGACTGTTTATGGACATGGGCATCGGCAGCATTATCAGTCCCAAGGAGCGGTGCAGCGCCGACATCGTCCGCTACGTGCGCGCTATGAAAAACGCTGAGGGCAGCGAGATCGTAGCCTTATACCACATCGCCAACGATCTGGCAGAAGCCATGGAGTTCCGGGTGGACGAAAGCGTCCGCTATCTTGGCGTTCCGCTGAAGGACATCCCCCTGCGGGAAAACGTGCTCATCGCCTGCGTCACCCACGGAAACGAACCGGTACTAGCCAACGGCAACACCCGCTACTACGAGGGAGATTCCATTGTGGTGGTCAGCGCGGGCCAGCACATGATCAGCCACCTGAACGATATCTACGCAGAGTAACGGAGGATTGATTGTATGAACATTAAATTTGTCGGTCGTATCCTCAGCTACCTGCTGCTCATGGAAGCCGCTTTCCTCAGTCCCTC
>CANEEC010000124.1 GCA_947426455.1 uncultured Clostridia bacterium
GGATGACGGAACGCCGAAATACCTGAATTCTCCGGAATCTGCAATATTTTTAAAGAAAAACAACCTTTTTGGATTGAACCTGACCAGACAGGAAATAAATAAAAGGGACTGTGCGATTTTAGTGGAAGGATACATGGACGTGATTTCTCTGTATCAGGCGGGAGTGCGCAATGTGTCCGCGTCTTTGGGAACGGCTCTGACGGAAAATCAGGCGGCCATGCTGAAGCGTTACACCAAAAACGTGATTTTGTGCTATGACTCCGACAGCGCCGGCCGCGCGGCGGCTCTGCGGGGGATGGATATTCTTCGGGCGGCCGGCTGCCAGGTGAAGGTGATGCACGTCACCGACGGAAAGGATCCCGACGAATTTGTGAAGAAACACGGCGCCGACGCCTTTTACGCCCTGGCGAAAGAGGCAAAACCCTTTGCCGACTATAAGATCGATCTGATTCGTCAGGAGACGGATCGCTCCACCACCGAGGGCAGCCTGGAATTTCTGCGGAGGGTAACGGCCGTGTTAAAGACGCTGCCGCCCACCGAAGCGGATCTGTACATCGGAAGGATTGCCGGCGAAACCCACATTTCCGAGGGCGCCATCCGCATGGAAGTGTTTGGCGGCGGCCTGGGAACCGGCGAAAAACCCCGGGAACCGGCGCGGATTCTCGCGGAGACCAGAGGACAGGAAAAAAAGAAAAACCAAAACGATCCCGGATTGTATCTGGAAAAAATCCTGATTCGTCTGATGCTGGGAAGCGGCGACTTTATCCGGCGAATCAAGCCCTATGAAGAGGTGTTTCAAAGCGAAGCCTGCCGGAAGATCTACCGGACGATGCAGGGACTTTACCGTGAGGATACGGAGGTGGACATAGGGAAGCTGGCCGACAGCTTAGAGCCGGAGGAAATCGCGGTGATGAGCGATATTTTGGAAAACATCAAGCTGAACGAAAGAGAAGAGGACGTATTTGCCGACTGTGTGGCAAGAATCGAGGATCAGCGGCTTCATTTGCGGGAGCAGCAGATCATACAGATGCTTTCTTTAACCGACGACGAGACGGACGCGGCGCAGGTAGAAGCGCTGAGTCGGGAATTGATGACGATACAGCAGCGGAAGAACAGGGAGTGATAAAATGGATTACGAAGCAGAACGCAACGGAGAAAAGAAGATGGAATACCTGCGGGAGCTATTGGAAAAGGCCAAGCGGAAGGGAACGATCACCTTTCAGGAAATTTCCGATCAGCTGGGCGAGGTAGACCTGGACAAGAACGAAATGGACGATGTCTACGATATGCTGGCTACCAACGGCATCGAGATCGTGTCGGAGGTAGAGCCGGACGATTTTGAAATCGCGGAGATCGAACAGGACGAGGAAACGGAAGTATCCCTGCAGGAGGCGGAGGTGGAATCCGACGCAGGTCTTTTGAAGGGAATCGCCGTGGACGACCCCGTGCGCATGTACCTGAAAGAGATCGGCAAGGTCCCTTTGCTCAGCGCCGAAGAAGAAATCGAGCTGGCCAAGCGGATGGAACAGGGCGACGAAGAAGCGAAACAGCGGCTGTGTGAGGCCAATCTGCGCCTTGTGGTTTCCATTGCCAAGCGGTACGTGGGCCGCGGCATGCTGTTTTTGGATCTGATTCAGGAGGGAAACCTGGGACTCATCAAAGCGGTGGACAAGTTCGACTGGAGAAAGGGTTATAAGTTCAGCACCTACGCCACCTGGTGGATTCGTCAGGCCATCACCCGCTCCATTGCGGATCAGGCCAGAACCATCCGCATCCCCGTTCACATGGTGGAAACCATCAACAAGCTGATCCGTATTTCCCGCCAGCTGTTACAAGAATACGGGAGAGAACCGCTGCCGGAGGAAATTGCCCGGGAGATGGACATTTCCGAGGAAAAGGTTCGGGAAATCATGAAGATCGCGCAGGAGCCGGTATCTTTAGAAACCCCCATCGGCGAAGAAGAGGATTCCCATCTGGGGGACTTCATTCCCGACGACGACGTTCCCGCGCCGGCGGAGGCCGCCGCCTTCTCCATGCTGAAGGAACAGCTGGTGGAAGTGTTGGATACGCTCACTGACAGGGAGCAGAAGGTTCTTCGGCTGCGTTTCGGTTTGGACGACGGCAGAGCCAGAACTCTGGAAGAAGTGGGAAAGACCTTCGACGTCACCCGCGAGCGCATCCGCCAGATCGAGGCCAAGGCGCTGCGCAAGCTGAGACATCCCAGCCGCAGCAAGAAGTTAAAGGATTATTTGGAGTAGGTATGGGTAAGCTATCGGATCGTCTTAAGGTCATTGCAGATGAGATCCGGCCGGGAGAGACCGTAGCTGACATAGGCACAGACCACGGTCTGCTGCCTATTTTTCTATACGAAAGCGGGCGGTCGCCCCGGGTGATTCTCTGCGATGTGAACCGGGGGCCGCTGGAAAAGGCCCGTGGGAACATCATCTCACGTCTGGGGGCGGAGGTTTTATGGGAACCGGCGCAATTTGGTGAGTCGGCGGCAGAATCGGCAGAGTCGGCGGAGCCGAAGAAACCTGCGGCACAGCCGGGTAGGGCAGCCGAAAGCGCAGGACTTGTGCTTCGTCTGGGAAGCGGCCTGCGTCCGCTGCGATCCGGCGAGGTGGATGATGTGGTGATTGCCGGCATGGGCGGCAGCCTGATGGCGGAGATCTTGGGAGAAAATCTGCCTCACAGCAGGAGCTTCTCCAAGCTGATTTTACAGCCCAGAAACGCGGCGGCAAAGCTGCGCTGGTGGCTTTTGCAAAACGGATTTGAAATCACGGCGGAGCATCTGGTGGTGGAACGAAAGTACATCTGCGAGGTGATTACGGTGCGCCCCGGGGATTCGGCAGGCTCTGCGGACAGTGCGGGCTGCGCGGACGGCGCGATACCCTTTCCGGAGAGCGGCTTCGGTACAGCGGCCGACGAAACGCCTGAAGCGTTCATGGATTTGGAAATCAGTCCTCTGCTTTACGAAAGCCGCGATCCGCTTTTGGTTCCGTTTTTGAAAAACAAGATTCGCATCGAAGAAAACGTGGTGAAGTACGTTTCCGAGGGCAGCGGTCAGGGCGCCGGACACAGCCGCATTGCGGCGGCGGAGAAACGGTTGGCGGCGCTTCGGGAAAGGCTGAAAAAAGCGGAGACGCTGTGCTGAAAACCTGGCGAAGACAGAGACATTCGCCGAAAATCGGCACATATGAAGCAAATAGATACACGGCAGATGAATGCGCAGCAGATGAACAGGAAACGGGAGGAAATTGCAGATGAGCATGACCATGAAACAGATCGAACAGCTTTTGGAACAGATCGCGCCGCTTACGCTTTCGGAAAGCTGGGATAACAGCGGCGTTCAAATCGATGTGGGCCGCCCGCACATTCAGAGGGTTCTGGTCTGTCTGGAAATAACGAAAGACGTGGTGGCGGAGGCCTTGGAGCGGAACGCAGATCTGATCGTCACCCATCATCCGCTGCTGTTTTCCGGCGTGAAACGCATCGACCGCAGCACGCCCACGGGAGAATATCTGCTGGAGCTGATCTTCGCCGGAATTTCCGTCTATTCCTCCCATACCAGTTTCGATTCGGCTGCAGGAGGAAATAACGACGATCTGGCCAATCGGCTGGGTTTGCTGGAAATCGAAGAACTGTCGGGGATCTCCGGCGACGCTTTGGGGCGCACCGGCTACCTGCCCCATCCCATGGCGTTCAAGGAACTGGTTCTTTTGCTGGACGAGATTCTGGATCATCCCGGCGGTATCAAAGCGGCGGGCGACCCGGAAACGGTGGTAGAGAAGGTGGGTCTTTGCACGGGAGCCGCCGGAGAATTTTATCAGGCGGCCATGGAGCAGGACTGTCAGGCTTACATCAGCGGCGACGTGAAGCACCATGAGGCGCAGCTGGCGAGGGAAAGCGGCCTGTGTCTCATCGACGCCGGTCATTTCGGCACGGAACAGATTTTCGTGGAGAATATGGCCGTAAAGCTGCGGGAAGCCGCAGGCGGCCGGCTTGTGGTGATGGAATCCGAGACGAATGTCAATCCTTATGATTTTATCGTATAGCAGTCAATT
>CANEEC010000125.1 GCA_947426455.1 uncultured Clostridia bacterium
AGAGAGTATCAGCGGAAAGGCCAGAAGAAAATAGAGGAGCGGCGCAGAAGCACCTTTCGGTGTGCTGCGCGGGGCGTGTTGATTGTATACGCCGCAAGGGCGCGTTGGCCGCATGCCGCGGGGTACGCATCTGAAATAAAAAAGGACTGTTGATGGAAGCGCAACAGTCCTTTTGCTTTACCGAGTTTTTTTACAGATCTTTGAAGTGGAAGGATTTTCGTCCCTCTGCATAGTCGCTGACGATCTGACCGTGACCGAACAGCTTGTATTTGTAGGTCACCAGGCCGGACAACCCCACGGGCCCGCGGGCGTGAAGCTTTCCCGTGCTGATACCCACCTCGGCGCCGAAGCCGTAGCGGAAGCCGTCGGCAAAGCGGGTGGAGCAGTTCTGATAGACGCCGGCGGAATCCACCAGCAGCATGAAACGCTGCGCCGCTTCATCGCACTGGGTGATGATGGCGTCGGTGTGGTGGGAACCGTAGCGATTGATGTGAGCGATGGCTTCCTCCATATCGTCAACGATCTTTACCGTCAGGATGTAATCCAGATATTCCATGCGGAAATCCGTTTCGGTGCAGGGTTCTCCCTGAATGTAGGCCATGGAGCGGGGGCAGCCCAACAGCTTTATGCCGTCCTTTTGGCAGGCCTGAGAAAGCCGGGGAAGGAACGCTTCCGCCGCATCCCTGTGTACCAGCAGGGTTTCCACCGTGTTGCAGGCGGCCACGTACTGGGTCTTGGCGTCCAGGACGATGGGCAGCGCTTTTTCCAGGTCGGCGTCCCGGTCTACATAGATGTGGCAGACGCCGTCGGCATGACCCATGACGGGAATTTTGGAGTTGTTCATAATGTATTGAACGAAGGCGTTGGAGCCTCTGGGAATCAGCAGATCGATGGCCTCGTCGCACTTTAAAAGCTCGTCGATGTCGGTTCTGTTTTCGATGAGGGTCAAAAATCCGGCGGGGATCTGTGCCGAAACGCCGGCCTGATAAATCAGATCGAAGAGGATCCGGTTAGTGTGGGCGGCTTCGCTTCCGCCTTTCAAAATGGCACAGTTGCCGCTTTTTAGGCACAGGGCGGCGATTTGCACCAGAGCGTCGGGGCGGGATTCAAAGATCACGCCGATGACGCCGATGGGGCAGGTGACCTGCTTTAAGATCAGGCCCTCGTCCAACTGGCGGGATAACAGCGTGCGGAACAGGGGATCGGGCAGAGTTTGAAGTCCTTCCATTCCGGCGCAGACATCGTCCAGCTTGGACTGATCGAATTTCAGCCGCTTCATAATGGGCTGGGGAAGTCCGGCCTTTTCACCGTTTTTCAGATCCTCCGCGTTGGCGGCAAAGATTTCCTCGCTGTGGGTGCGAAGAGTTTCAATGATGGCGCGAAGCGCTTTGTTTCGGGTTTCGTTTTCAAGAGCTGCCATCAGGAAGCTGTCTTCTTTTACCTTCAATGTGATTTCGTGAATGGTTGACATGGGTGTAACTCCTTTCCACGCGGTGGTATTTCCATGGGATTATAGTTCTTCGGTCAGTCCTTCTCGGTTTTCCTGAGAGGAATGAAAATCGGAAATGGGCAGGGGACCGCGTACTACCTGACGGCGGATGTACATGAGGCCGTCGGCGTGGGTGCTGACCCGCCAGGTCACCAGGCTGATCTTGCCGTCTGAAAGTTCCATGCAGGAAATACCACGAGGGTGCATACAGCAGCCGGTGTTGAAATAGGGCAGTTCGCCTTTCATGGGCATCTTCGGCCGGTGGGTATGGCCGCAGATCAGCATGATCTTATGGGTATCGATCCACTTGTTGTAGGTTCGCTCCACCTTGTGGCGTTTCAGGCGGTTGCGCGCCGGACTTGCCGCATAGCGGATGCCCAGCACGTAGTGCATAAAGCGCCAGAAGGAGCGCATAAACAGGCAGGACAACCGCCACAGCTGATCGTTGGCCAGGTCGCCCTGATGACCGTGAACCACGAAGATTTCCTGATTTGTTTCGCGGTGCTTCAAAATCAGCGCTTCGTGGACGGTAATCCCGGGAAAGAGATCCACCTGTTGATCGGTGAAGTCGTCATAGGTCTGGTACAGGTTGTTTCGGACGTAAGCGTCGTTTCGAAGCTGCATATTGTGGTTGCCGAACAGCATATACATACGACCTGCGTTGTAGAACTTCTGCAGCCGGGCAAAGGTGGAGGCGTGAGCCATGCGGATGTACTGATAGTGGGAGTTTTCCCAAAGCTCGTCGCCGTCGCCCACTTCGATGTAGGTGTAGCCGTTATCGAAATAGTAATCCAGCGCATGGTCGTAGATGTGCCGGTTTCTTCCAAATTCGTCGGATACGCTGTCGTCGCCGCGGTGGACGTCGCTGAAAAAGACGAACCGCGAGCCATCGTCGAAGGGAACGGGAAGGGCGTTCCGGAACACGGTATCCAATCGGTGATAAGTTCGCATAAAAACCTCCCGGTACCTCTGTCAGGCGAGATGCAGGCCGGACAGAAGAAGTTGAATGCAGCGGTTCATGCAGCCGCAGGCGGTTTCCCTGCCGTCGTGAAGGATCAGGTAACCGCTCTCATAGGCGGGATAGCGCGACAGAGATGAATAATCCCCGGGCAGAGCCTCCAGATCGGCTACGATGCAGTCCTGCAGGCACATGACGGAAATCCGAATTTCCAGGCGGCCGGACGCGCTGTTGTGAACCAGGCAGTAGGTAGGCGCAAAGATGTCGGCGTCCCGGGGCAGATTCCAGGTGGTTGCTTCGATGCGCCATTCCTTTTTATTGAAAGAAATGCGGCGGACGAGAATCCGCCCTTCCCCGCAGCGCACCAGAAAACCCCGGCGGCTCATGATGCGGTGAAGATCCACTTTATCCAACAGCTTCATCAGCCGCGAAAGCTGTAGGAGATCGTCCCGGTTGTGAAGCAGGAGGATTTCCCGAAGCTGCTTCCGGCCGCTGTCGTCGGTCTGCCGTTCGTATTGCGCAAAGAGCCGCACGCTTTCCGCGCCGTCGATTTCATCTTTTCGGTTTTGCGAAAGACCCAGCGCCGTCTCCACCGTCTTTTGACGCAGATTGGGAAGCAGAGACGCCATAGGACAATAGCTGTGAAAGATGCGGTACAGATCGAAGGAGAGAACGGGGGGCATTTCCTCCGGGGAAACCACGTTCCACCGGCGAAGCCGCTCCCTGAGCATGGGAAGATCGAAGCTGTCGCCGTTGTAGGTGACGAGAATGTGGCAATCCCTGACCTGCGCCCAGAATTCGGCCAGCATGGCCGCTTCTTCATCGCGGTGATCGCACAGAAGCTGGAGAATTTTCTGGGAACCGTCGCCGTCCATGCGCAGGAGTCCTCCCAGAATGATGGCGTCCCTGTGGCGGGACAGACCTGTGGTTTCCAGATCCAGAAAGCCGACGGAAAGTCCCTGAGAGTATTGACGCCAGGCAGCCGTGCTGTATGGCGATTGTGTTACGTTTGCTTCGTATCGGTACATAACGGTGATGATGAATCGTCTTTCGCTTTAGTATTTGCATAAAATGAAAATTTCATGTTTGCGTCGCAATGGCCGCATTGCGGCAGCGCCGCAGGTCAGTGTTTGGAACTATTATACCACCAAAAACGTGGGAAAGCAAAAAACAAAATCACCTGCAGGGGAGCAGGTGATTTTGTTCAAAAGGGGTATTGGGATTAGAGATTAATGAGGCTATCAGGGGGATAACCTCATTTCAAGTATATAGGATGTTTATCCAAAATGCAAGCATTACCTATAAAAAAACCTCGAAAGGTAAGCATTACAATTAGGTTACACAAGGTCAAACGACCCGTGTAGCCTAATTTTTTTGTATATCTGGGCCGGGAAATCAAAGGAGGACACCAAAATGAAACACGTTACATTTCAAGAGTACGAAGCCGCGAAAGCCGAAATTCTGTTAGGCGTACAGTATAAAGAAGATTCCACGCTGGAAGGCAATGTCATTCGCAAGACCTATGCCACAAAGGAAAACGGCGTGTTCTATGAAGTGAACGACGGTGGGCGCATTGAGTTTTGGAGCGACAAACACCCGGAAAG
>CANEEC010000126.1 GCA_947426455.1 uncultured Clostridia bacterium
CTGGGAAGAGCTGGAGCTTGAGGTGGTTCGCGACGCGGACAACAATATTATTACCAGAGAGCCATGGAAGAAGTGACGCAGGAAAACCTCGAAAATACAGAGCTAAAAGAAGCGGCGACAGAGCGTGAAGAAAACGGGGATGCGCCGAAATGAAACGTCCGCGGCGAAGCGTCTTGCAAATATCTCGAAAGGTGCTATAATGATTCATATATCCAATGTTGATTTGCGTGTACATAAGAAAGGGGAAGAAAATGAAAAAGTTTGTAAGCGTAATGCTGGTTGCGTTGATGCTGCTTAGCGGCGTCACCACTGCATTCTGTGCGGAAGGCGCGGCAGCGCCGAAGGATGTTGCCGGTACTACTTATGAAGAAGCCGTTAAGGCGCTGCTTGAGGCCGATGTGGTTTCCGGATATAAAGACGGCACCTATCGTCCGGCGAACACCCTGACCAGAGCTGAGGCCTGCGCCTTTTTGGTCAACTATCTGGCTCCTACTGCGGAAGAGCTGAAAGCGGCGCCGGACAGCAAGTTCAGCGATGTGAAGGGCTGGGCGGTAAGTTATGTAAACTACGCTGTTCAGAAGGGCATTGTAACCGGCTATAAGGACGGTACCTTCCGTCCCGGAAATCAGGTCACCTATCAGGAAATGGCGGCAATGACCGTCAACGCTCTGGGAATCGACGCCAAGACGCTGTCCGGTTCCTGGCCGAACAACTATGTAAATAAGGCGAAAGAGCTGGGAATGTACGAAAACATTTCCGTGAGCAAAGCCAACAGCGCCCAGGCCAATCGCGGCGACGTGGCCGAAATGATTTACAGCCTCATCCAAAACAAGGATAAGGATATGGAAAAGGCCATGGTGGAACGGCTGGTAAAAAGCGAAGAGGCCATGGCGGATGTAAAGAGCATGAGCATGGATATGGGAATGAAAATAGCTTTATCCGCCGTCGGTGAAAAGCTGGACATCGATGCGGCCATTCAGATGGACATGATCGCGGAGCCTCTGGCCATGCAGATGAGCATGAACATGAACATGCTGGGTGAAAGCCAAAAGGTGGAATACTACTACGTCACCGAAAACGGTGAGCTGATCATGTACATGCAGATGGACGGCGAGTGGTATAAGATGTCTTTGGGTGATATGGATGTCTATGGACAAAACCAGAATCTCAAAAATAATATGGAAGTGTATCTGAAAGCCTATGACAACGTTCGCATCGAGGGTCGCGACACGGTAAACGGAAAACCGGCTACCAAGTTCTACGGCGAGCTTAGCGCAGAATACATCGACGAAATCATGGCTTCCATGGAAGGCATCATGGGCGGCGCTCTGGGACAGGGCAGCGGTCAGGACAATGAAGCAATTATGGCTATGGTGAATAAAATCATGGAAACCATGAAGGGATTCGGCTATGAAATGTGGCTGGATGACGAAAGCGGTCAGATGGTGAAGATTCATATGGACGGAACCGAACTCTTGAAGAAGGTCTTTGAAGAAATCGCAAAGAGCGATGAAGCAGGAGAGTTGGCGGCATTGATGAAGGAAGTGAAGATTGACGATTGCTCCGTTGACCTGACGATCAAGAGCATCGACAACGTGAAGGAAATCAAGCTGCCGGAGGCGGCAAAGAACGCCATCGACATGAATACGCTCAGCGATGTGGAATAGTCTGTACGCAAAGCGAAATCGCATAACAAATCGCATAACAATGTGAAAAACGAAAGAGCGCTCCCTGGGGGAATCCCCAGGGAGTCGTTTTAATGTACGGCCGGTCCTGAAAATTCCACAATTATTCCGTCTAAATGTACGAAAAACAGGCAATAATTCCCTTGACGGCTTTCTATAATCGTGCTATTATAGTATATTGCCACGCAAAGTATTTTATTTTCATTGCAAGGAGGAAAGACGATGCCTCAACCAATAAAAATAGGTAGAAAAACGAGAATGAGCTACTCCAGGATCAAGGAAGTAGCCCCTATGCCAAACCTGATTGAGATCCAGACAAAGTCCTACGAATGGTTCATGAAAGAGGGTTTGAAAGAAGTTTTTGAAGATATTTCTCCCATCAGAGATTACGCGGATAATCTGGTGCTGGAGTTTATCGATTATTCGATTTCCGATGCGCCGAAATACGATCAGGAGGAATGCAAAGAACGGGATGTAACATATGCCGCGCCCTTAAAAGTTCGCGTTCGTCTGGTCAATAAGGAGACGGGAGAAGTCAAAGAACAGGAAGTGTTCATGGGCGATTTCCCCATCATGACCGAACAGGGTACGTTCATTTACAACGGAGCGGAGCGCGTGATCGTTACGCAGCTGGTTCGTTCCCCTGGTCCGTACTATGCTTATACATTAGATAAGTCGGGCAATAAAATGTTTTCCACCACTATCATCCCCAACCGGGGCGCGTGGCTGGAGTATGAAACCGACGCCAACGAGGCTCTTTCCGTCCGTGTTGACCGCACCAGAAAGCAGCCCATTACCGCTCTTTTGCGCGCTTTGTCCTACAAGTCCGTAGAAGAGAAAATAGAGAGCGAACGCCGCAAGAATCCGGGAATGACCGACAGCGATCTGGCTAAGAAGATTCGTCGCGTAGGCGAATATCATACCCAGACTGCCGGCACTTTATACGAAGGAAGCAACGCGGAGATCCAGGCTGTTTTTGGACATGACGACAGACTGGAAAAATCGTTAGCAAAAGACAGTACCACCAACTATGAAGAGGGCTTGAAAGAAATTTATAAAAAGCTGCGTCCCGGCGAACCCGCCACCTTCGACAGCGCTTATGAATTGATCGAGGCTCTGTTTTTCGATGCCAAGCGCTACGATCTGGCGAAGGTGGGCCGCTATAAATACAATAAAAAGCTGGGACTTTCCAACCGTATCGTAGGCTGCACTCTGATGGAGGACGCAGTGTCTCCGGCGACCGGTGAAATCCTGGCTGAAAAGGGACAGAAGATCAATCGCGAGCTGGCTTTCGCCATCGAGGACGCCGGCTGTGAATTTGTGTTCGTAGAGAGCAAGGTCAACGAAGGCCGTTCCGTAAAGGTTATCGGCAACAACTTCGTTTCTCTGCAGGAATACGTACCGTTTTCCATCGAGGGAACGAAGCTGCCGAAAAAGGTATTCTATCCCGTATTAAAAGAGATTTTAGAAAGCGAAGACGCTTCTGATGCCGAAAAACTGAAAAAGCTCATGCTTACCATGAAAAATGAGCTGTCTCCCAAACATATCATCTTCGACGACATCATCGCTTCCGTATCCTATTTGTTGAATTTGACGGAAGGAATCGGCCTGGTGGACGATATCGACCATCTGGGCAATCGTCGTTTAAGAACCGTAGGCGAGCTGCTGCAAAACCAGTTCCGCATCGGTCTGGCACGCATGGAGCGCGTGATTAAAGAGAGAATGACCATTCAGGATATGGAAGTCACCACGCCTCAGGCGTTGATGAACATTCGTCCTGTGACGGCGGCCATTAAGGAATTCTTCGGAAGCTCCCAGCTGTCTCAGTTTATGGACCAGAACAATCCGCTGGCGGAGCTGACCCACAAGAGACGTCTGTCTGCGCTGGGTCCCGGCGGCTTGTCAAGAGAACGAGCCGGATACGAAGTTCGAGACGTACACCATTCCCACTACGGAAGAATGTGTCCCATCGAAACGCCGGAAGGTCCCAACATCGGTCTGATCGGTTCGCTGACAACTTACGGAATCGTCAACGAATACGGCTTTATCGAAACCCCCTACAGAAAAATCGACAAAGAAACCGGAATCGTCAGTCACGATATTCAGTATCTGACCGCTGACGAAGAAGAAAATATCATCATCGCACAGGCCAACGAGCCTTTGGACGACGAGGGTCACTTCATTAACAAGAAGGTCGTTGCCAGAGGGGCCGGCGGTGAAATCAGTTTGTACGACAGAGAAAAGGCGGATTACATGG
>CANEEC010000127.1 GCA_947426455.1 uncultured Clostridia bacterium
TGGGCGTTATGCTGAAATATTACGGCGAGTATCGCATCCGCTTTGCAGAGGAAGAAACCGAAGAAGAATATAAGGCGCGCGCCAATGGGATGATCGGCTTCCTGTTGGGAGGCCTTGCCAATTATCGTCAGTCCGTCAGTCAGGAGGCATTTTTGGTCATCGGGCAGGAATTGTTTTCCGATCCCCAGCTGTCAGAAATGGAGAAGAAAGAACTGTTCCGGCTAACGTATAAAAAAATCGTCACCACAGTTCCGGGACAGGAAACGGATCAGTTGGCGTTTTTCAATAATGCGGCGTCATTGAACCACATTTACCGATTCATCAACGACTATCTGTTCAATCATGGACAGTTTCCCATGGAAGAGCCGGATAAAGTAGCGTTCTTTCCGGGAACCTTCGACCCCTTTTCCCTCAGCCACAAGGGAATTGCCACGGCGCTGCGGGACATGGGATTCATGGTCTATCTGGCGCTGGACGAATTTTCCTGGTCGAAAAAACCCCAGCCCCGGATGATCCGGAAGCGAATCATGGAGATGACCGTCGCCAACGAGGAAAACATCTATATTTTTCCCGACGATTTGCCGGTGAACATCGCGAATCCCGAAGATCTGAACAAGCTGCGCCGGCTGTTTGGCGATAAGGAGCTGTATCTGGCGGTGGGCGCCGATGTGGTGAAAAATGCGTCCTCCTACCGGGCCGATCCCGTTCCCGGTTCGGTGCAAACCATGAATCACGTGATTTTTCAGCGGTTCGGCATGGAGATGGACTATGAAACTGTCATTTCCGGACGGGTGATTCAGCTTCATCTGCCACAGCAGCTGATGGATATCAGTTCTACGAGGATCCGCGACAACGTGGATCGAAATCGGGATATTTCCAATCTGGTGGATCCGGTGGTTCAAAATTACATCTACGAAAATAACCTGTATCTGCGCGAACCGGAGCTGAAGCCGGTGCTGGAGAGCACAGCGATCTGTCCGGAGATATGCCGGCACTGCGACGACGCAGTGATTGCCATGCTGGCGGAACACATAGGCCGATGGTATGGACCGCAGGAAAATATCAAAGATATGATGGCGCAGACCGGAGCCGTCATGCTGTGGGATTACCGGGAGGGACGCAGGCTTCTGGGAGCCGCAATCTATCGCGGCCTGACCACATCTCAGCTGTACGGAGAATTTAAAAGTACCGAAGTGGTAGATTATATCCGGGAACACACCTCCGGAAAGATCGTTCTTTTGCAGGGGGTGTTTACCTTCGGAAAGTCCGACGTTAACGACCGGGGTCAGCTGCTGTTGACAGAGGTCTTAGCTCATGCCCTGTCCAGGGATTTTACGTACTGCGTCTACAGTTCCCGCCTTCACGAAGTGGACGCGGAAACGGAAGATCTCTTAAAAAGACAGGGATTTACGGAGCTTTCGGAAGCGGCTTTCGGACGGCAGGTGTTTGTCGTGGATATGAAACGGCCGGTAGTGCTGTTTAAAAATATCGCCACATCGCTGAAATCGCCCTTCCATGAGGCAACCCAGGTGGTGAAAGCCATCGATCTGGCACATCGCCGCTTACAGACGGCAATGACGCAGCTGTATCCGGGAAATCTGGTGCTGTCCTTTCATTCCTCCGTGATGCACAGCCGTCTGGTGGAACTGATCACGAAGGCCAACGGGGTTCCCAGCGAACCCCTGCCGGTGCGGAAGCTGGGAGAGCGCATGTGCGTTCCCTTCGGTAAAATTTTGCGCGGCGTAGCCGTTCCCAATACGGTGACGAAGACGCTGCACACGGAAAAGGTCATGGCGCCGGATCTGAAGAGCTTTATCATCACGGAATATCCCAATTATTCGCCCCTTGCCAATCAGGTGCGAACGCTGCGTTCCTTCAACCGCAAGGTGATTTTGGTGGACGACCTGCTTCATAAAGGGCACCGGATGCGGGAGCTGGACCCGCTGTTTAAGGCGGAGGATCTTCCCATTGACCGCATTGTGGTAGGTCTTCTTTCCGGCCGCGGAAAGGATCTGATGGATATTCAAAACCGAAGGGTGGAAAGCGTATATTACCTTCCCAATTTGCGAGCCTGGTTCGTGGAGTCTTCCATCTATCCCTTTATCGGGGGAGATACGGTGGATCGGCCGGTAAAGATGAAGGCCAATCTGTTGAATTCCGCCAATCTGATCCTTCCCTACGCCATGCCCGGCTTTGTGGGGGATGCGCCGAGGGCGGCGGTTTACAACCTGTCCAGGACGTGTTTGGAAAATGCCAGGGATTTACTTGAGGCATTGGAGCGGGAATATCAGGAACGGTTTGAGCGCAAGCTGACGCTGAACCGGCTCAGCGAAGTGGTCATTTCACCGTGCTGCATCGATTGGGGCGACTGCCTCTTATGCGACTATCACCTGGCGCCCTCGTCCTATGTGAAAGACGATTTGGAACGATTAGTGCGGTTGGAAGGACTGTTGAGAGGATAATGAAGCGATGATATGTGAAGTAGATCGGGATAAAAATACGGCGAAAGGCTTTTTTGCCGCCACCCATGAGGGACAGCTTTCGGGAGAGGAAGGTCTGTTTTGGCTGTCCTCAAAGAAGCTGGAAGAGGGCGGCTGCAAGCCGCTTTCCCAGCCTGTGCTATGCGTCAATAAGCGATATGGCAGTCTTTCGGAAATGGAGGAACGCCTGCGTTCGATGGCGCCGAAAGAGAAAAAGCGCCGGGTACACCTGCTGGCTCTGGGCGATGTGGGAGCTACGGTTTTATTGGGTTTGAAGCTTTTAGGCGGCGACTGTATCGAGACCGTCGGGATTTACGATATGGACGAATCGGTGATGAAGCGGTACGAATGCGAGATGAACCAGATGGCCTGGCCCATGGAATACGACGTCATGCCCCGGGTGGAAATTCTGTCTCAAAATCAACTGTTCGACTGCGACGTATTTGTATTTTGCGCCTCCAAAGGCGTGCCGCCGGTGGGCGCAGAGAACGTGGATGTGAGAATGATCCAGCTGCAGGAGAATCGAAAAATCATTGGGACGTTTGCACGTCAGGCGGCGGCCTACGGTTTTCGCGGGATCTTTGCCGTGGTCAGCGATCCGGTGGATCCTCTGTGCAGCGCTGTATGGAGGGCGGCGGCCGGCGGACTGTGGCCGGAGCAGATTCAGGGCTTCGGTCTGGGGGTCATGAACGGCCGGGCGGCGTATTATGCCGGGAAAGATCAGCGTTTCGCCTCATTTTTGACGGAAGGCCGGGCGTTCGGACCTCACGGAGCCGATCTGGTGATCGCCAACAGCATTGAGCATTACGATGAAAAACTGTCTCTTGAACTGACGAAGCGGACGGCAGAAGCGAATTTGGAGATCCGAGGTCTGGGTTTTAAGCCGTATTTGGCGCCGGCCATCTCCTCCGCGGCCATTTCTCTGATTCTGATGATTCGGGGACAGTGGCACTACAGTTCCAATTTTTTAGGGGGCGTGTGGATGGGATCCCGAAACCGCACCTGTGAAGCGGGTCTGATGATAGAACATCTGCCCCTTCCGGATCCGCTCTACCGGCGAATCCAAAAGGCTTATGATAACTTGAAAACCATGGGATAGTGACCATCCAATGAGGAATCGATCATGAAAGAAATCTTAGTTCTGAGACCGGCATACGATGAAGGCATGGGAGAGCAACGGTTGTCCGCGGTGCTGGACTATGCCCTGAAGGGAAGAACGTACCGCATTTTCCGCCGGCCGGAAGAATTTCAGAAGTTTCGCCGCGAACAACAGGGGGAATCCACACTTCGGGTGCTGTTTGCCGTACACCTGGGAAGCAGTGGAATCAACATGGAACTGTTTCGCTGGCTTGCGGCCATGGGTCAGGACTGCGGCTTGTTTGACGGATGCGCGGGCGGCGTCATTGTGGACGGCGACGGCGATCTGTATACGAAATCCGTGGGCCGTCAGTTGGTACTG
>CANEEC010000128.1 GCA_947426455.1 uncultured Clostridia bacterium
CATAAGGTATTGCTCCTTTAAAACGTCTTTTGGCTGTCCAGCAAAATGGTCACGGGGCCGTCATTGTGAATCATCACCAGCATGTCCGCCTGAAAAATTCCTTCTTCCACCCTGACGCCTCTACTCTTACAGCAGTCGATAAAACAGCGGTACAGACGGTTTGCTTCCTCCGGCCTTGCGGCTGTGCTGAAGCTGGGGCGCTTTCCCTTTCGAACGTCTCCGTACAGGGTAAACTGAGAAACGGCCAGAATATCGCCGCCCACGTCCTGCACCGACAGGTTCATCTTGTCGTCCGCATCTTCGAAGATGCGGAGTCCGCACACCTTTTCCGCCATGTATTCCGCGTCTTTTTCATCGTCGCCCTCTCCCACGCCGAGAAGAACCATCAGTCCCTGATCAATGGTGCCGGTGGTGTTTCCCGCTACAGTGACATCGGCAAAGACGACCCGCTGCACTACTGCTCTCATTGCGCCTCCTTTAAGAAATCGCCCGGTACACATCGGCGATGCCGGGGATGGATTTGATATTAGCCAGCATTTTTTCCATCTGGCTGGTGCTGGAAATGGCCACGGTCAAAACCATGTTGATGATACCGTCGCTGGCGCTCTTGGCGTTGACGCCGGTAATATTCACGTCCATGTCCTCGCAGACACGGGAAACATCGCTGATCAGACCCTTTCGATCCTCCGCTAAAATGTGAATGGAGGTGTCGTAAGCCAGATTGTCCTTTTCCGTATCCCACTGCACTTCGATGAACCGCTGGCGCTCCTCCTCCGGCAGGGACAACACATTGATGCAGTCCTTGCGGTGAATGGAAATGCCTCTGCCCTTTGTAATAAAGCCCACGATCTCATCGCCGGGAACGGGGTTGCAGCATTTGGAAAAACGAATCAGAAGATTATCCGCTCCCTCCACCTTGACACCGGCGGAATTATTCTGGCTCAGTCTCTTCTTCTTTTTCTTTTCCAACGCCGCAGCTTCTTTTTCTTTGCGCTTTAATTCGTCCTGTTTTTCCAGGTGGTAATAATCCACCAGCATGACTAAAACCTTGTTGGCCAAAACGCCGCCGTAGCTGAGCGCCGTATAAAGTTCCTCCGCACTGCCGTAATTCAGCGTTTTCGCCGCCTTTAATACGTAGGTATTTTTCAGGATCTGCTGCTGGTCATAACCCTTGCGGCGAACCAGCTTCTCCAGCATTTCCTTTCCCTTTTCCGCGTTTTCCGAACGGTTTTCCTTCTTCAGCCACTGGCGGATCTTGCTCTTGGCCGTATTGGTCTTTACGATCTTCAGCCAGTCCAGAGACGGTCCCTTACTGCTGTTGGAAGTGACGATATCCACGATTTCTCCGTTTTGCAACACGTAATCGATGGGAACCATCTTACCGTTAACTTTGGCGCCGATGCACTTGGCACCCACGGCGGAGTGAATTTTAAAGGCGAAATCCAGCGGCGTAGAGCCGGCGGGAAGCTCCATGGCGTCTCCCTTGGGCGTCAATACGTACACCTGATTAGCGAACAGATCCACCTTCAGAGTGTTGAGAAATTCCTTGGAATCGTTCAGTTCCTTCTGCCATTCCAGGGTCTGACGAAGCCAGGACAGCTTCATCTCTTCGTCCATTTTCTTGTTGGGAACGCCCTCCTTATACTTCCAATGAGCGGCGATACCGTATTCGGCGATCTGGTGCATTTCCCAGGTTCTGATCTGAATTTCAAAGGGAATTCCGTCGTCGCCGAACACCGTAGTATGCAGGGATTGATATCGATTGCTCTTGGGCATGGCGATATAATCCTTGAAGCGCTTCGGCACCGGTTTCCACATGGTATGAACCATGCCCAATACGGCGTAGCAGTCCTTCACTGACTGCACGATGACCCGCACCGCCGTCAGGTCGAAGATTTCGTCCATCTGCTTGTGCTGGAACTTCATCTTCCGGTAGATGCTGTAGAAATGCTTGGATCTCCCCTTGATCTCGTAACCGTGGATCGTGGGTTTTAACGCCTCATCGATGCGCTTGATCACCTTGCCGATGGCTTCTTCCCGCTCGTCTTTACGGCAGTTTACCGCGTTGGCAATGGAATAATAGGCCTCCGGATCCAGCATCTTTAAGGCGATATCCTCGTATTCAAATTTGATGGCGTAGATGCCCAGACGGCTGGCCAGGGGGGCGTATACCTCCAGGGTTTCGGTACACTTCTCCTTGATCTTCGCCTCCGTCATATAGTTGATAGTTCTCAGGTTGTGCAGGCGATCCGCCAGCTTTATAATCAGGACGCGAATATCCTTGGACATGGCCAAAAACATCTTTCGCAGATTTTCTGCCTGGCGTTCCTCTTTGCTTTCGTATTTCAAAGATTTCAGCTTCGTAACCCCATCCACCAAAAGCTCGATTTCCGCTCCGAAATCCCTGCGCAAATCTTCGTTGGTATAGGGAGTATCCTCCACCACGTCGTGAAGGAGTCCGGCCACGATGGTGTCCTCGTCCATGCCCAGATCCGCAAGAATCTGCGCCACGGCAACGGGGTGAATCAAGTACGGTTCTCCAGACTTTCTCATCTGGCCTTCGTGATACTGTTCCGCTACGTTATACGCCTTTTCGATCAACTCCATATTGTACTTGGGATTGAGGGAAAGCAGATGATCCATGAATTCCTGTTTCATGTTATTTTCCTCTGTATTTCGGCTTATGAATCAGATTGTGCAGATCGTAATACAAGGGACTGGCGATGAAAATGGAAGAATAGGTGCCGCCCAGCACGCCTACCAGCAGGGGAAGCAAAAATTCCCGAATGACGCTGCCGCCCATGATGTACAGGGGGATGATGGCAACCGCCGTGGTCAGAGACGTCATAATGGTACGGCTCAGGGTCTGGCGGATACTGGTATTGATCAGTTCCTCCAGCTGATTCTTCTTCATCAGACGTTTATTTTCCCGAACGCGATCGTAAATAACGATGGTATTGTTGATGGAATAACCCACGACAGTGAGGATCGCCGCGATGAACGGACTGTTGATCTGCACTCGAAACAATCCGTAAAAGGCGCACATCAGCAAAACGTCGTGCATCAGCGTAGCAATAGCCGTCACCGCAGACATCCATTCGAAGCGGATGATAATGTAAATCAGCATGCCCGCGGCGGCAACCGCTAACGCCTTGACCGCGTTTTTCTTCAGCAAATCGCCGATAGAGGGACCGATATACGTGGAGTTTTCAATAAATTCCGCGCCGTTCTCGGCCAGCTTTCCATCCTCGTTTAACTGGATTTTGTATTCGCTTTGAATGGCGTTGATCAACTCCATCCGCTGGCTGTTGGTCATGGCTACGGTGGTCTTGATGACGGCGGATTCTCCCTCATCGCCCGCCAAAGTAACATTGGCTTTCACGCCCTGACGGTCGATAAAGTCCTCCAGCTGTCCGCTGTCCACACTTTGTCCCATGTTCAGCTGAATCATGGTGCCGCCGGTGAAGTCGATTCCCATATTGAAGCCGCGCACAAAGCCGCCGCCCAATCCGATGACGATTAAAATCACCGACAGTAAGTATGCCCACTTTCTCTTCCCGACAAAGGGGTACTGATCAAAGAACTTACGCATTTTCCTTCGCCCCCTTTACCTGAACGTTTTCCTTCTTCAAACCAAACAGCTCCGGCTTTCTTCCGAAGGCCTTGCTCTCTGCAAACAATTTCAAATACAGCTGTGTAACCACCGCCGCGGTGAAAATACTGGCTATGATACCGATGAGCAGCGTCAGGGCGAAACCCTTCACAGAACCGGTGCCCATCTGATACAGGACGACCGCCGCGATAATAGTGGTTACCTGGGAGTCGATGATGGTTCCCATGGCTCTCTTAAATCCGGATTCTACTGCGACCCGAACGCTCTTTCCGCTTTGGCTTTCCTCTTTGATTCTGGCAAAGATGATAACATTCGC
>CANEEC010000129.1 GCA_947426455.1 uncultured Clostridia bacterium
CCAGAGCCCGGGCGATGGCCACGCGCTGCTGCTGCCCGCCGGACAGCTGGTTGACCCGGCGCAGTTCAAAACCGGAGAGACCTACCATGTGCAGCATTTCCTTGACGCGCTGCTTGCGTTCGGCCTCCGGCAGCTTGCTGATTTTCAAACCGAATTCCACATTTTCGTATACGTTCAGATGTGGAAACAGGGCGTAGCGCTGAAATACGGTATTTACATGGCGCTTGTAGGGCGGCAGGTCGTTGATTCGCTTTCCTTCAAAAAAAACGTCACCTCCTGAGGGTTCCACAAAACCGCCGATGATTCTCAGCGTGGTGGTTTTCCCACAGCCCGAGGGGCCTAGGAGAGTGACAAATTCTTTGTCCTGAATGTCCAGATTCAGATGATCCAGAACGATTTCGCCGTCGAACGCAACGGTGATGTTTCGAAGGCTGATTAAGGTATTTTGTTTCATGTAGCATCCCCCTTTGCGGATTTAGTCATGCAGGTTACTTTGGACCTGCGTGGCCCAGAGGTCATGGATATCACTGCCCGCAAAAGGTTTTTTGACCGTACCCACGGGTTCTCAACGGTACGGATTCAGGTGATATGTAAGCCTCCGTATAGTGCCAGATGCTGAAAGAGTTCGGTGCGAAGCGTTCGCGGAGAATCGGCCGGCCTCTTTTCAATTTAGTATACTAATCCTATCAGGGAATCCATAGAATTGCAAGGCATTTGACGTATTTTAACCGGAGAAATTTCCCCTCGGTGAGAAAAGTTTTGGCTTTTCTTGAAATTTTAATGAAAGTTGGATAGAATAGATGTCGAGAGAGAACAGTCCGAAACGAGGAGAGAACGATGAAAAAACGGTATCCCGGCGGCAGCCGTTTCCTTGCGCTGGTTGTGCTTGCGGTCGTTGCCATAAGCGGGACGGCCTGCAGCCGTGGGGGCGGGTGGACGTCCCGAGCATCCACGGTGGAAAAACAGGGATTTTATCTGAATACCATTTGCAATATTCAGTTACAGGAATGGGACGGCGACGAAAAGGCCGGTGAGGCGTTGATCGATCAGGCGTTTCTTTTCTGCGGCCAGCTGGAACAGAAGCTCAGCCGCACCGTTGCGGGAAGCGATGTCTGCCGCATCAATCAGGCGGGCGGCCAGCCGGTGGAAATCGATGATCCGCGGGTGACGGAGGCTCTGAAGCTGGGTATGGAATACAGCGAGCTATCCGGCGGCAGGTTTGATATCACCATAGGCGAATTGGCAGAGCTTTGGAATTTCTCCGCAGAAAACCCCTCCGTCCCGGAGGAAAGCGCCATTCGTCAGGCTGTGGCCCATGTGGATTATCAGAAGTTCCATTTAGAAGAAGCGGCGGCGGACGATGGCTCCGCGGCAAATAGCGGTTCTGCGGCAGCCGGTTCCGGCGCGGAGCACTGGATTGCCGCCTTAGATGATCCCCGGGCGAAGCTGGATCTGGGGGCGGTGGCCAAGGGCTACATCGTGGATCAGGTCAGCGACTTTCTGCGGGAAAACGGCGTGGTTCGCGGCATTGTGGATTTCGGCGGCAATGTTTCCTGCATCGGCGAAAAGACCACGGGCGAACCGTGGCTCATCAGCATCAGAAAACCGGTAAGCGTGGACGAACCGGTGATGAGCCAAAGCGAAACCATCGGCACGGTACAGGTGAAGGCGGATTGTTCCGCAGTGACCTCCGGAACGTATCAACGGTGCTTCGTACAGGATGGAGTTTTGTATCACCACATTTTGGATCCGAAGACCGGATATCCCTGCGACAGCGACGTGAAAAGCGTCACCATTATCGGAGAAAGCTCCGGCCGGTGCGACGGACTTTCCACGGTCTGCTTGCTTCTGGGAATGGAGGAAGGCATGCGGTTGATGGAGTCCCTGCCCGGGTATGAAGCGGTGTTCGTGGATGTACAGGGGCGGGTGGAAAGCACTTCCGGCGCCGCGTTCGAACCGCCGTCACCTTCCACTTGACAAACCGCTGCTTTCGCGGTAGGGTAATCAGTATAAGTCAATAATTCTTCGCGGTCCTTTGGCGAAGCGGAGAAAAAGAGATAGAAAATAAGGAAAAGAAGAGAGGAATCAGATATGAGTGAAAATTGTAATCACGATTGCGGAAGCTGCAGCGAAAACTGTGCAGAACGCGATCCCAAGAGCTTTCAGGAAAACCCCCATGACATGAGCCGTATCGGCAAGGTGATCGCCGTTGTCAGCGGCAAGGGCGGCGTGGGAAAATCCATGATTACCGGCCTGTTGGCGGTGCTGGCGTCCCGTCAGGGCAAGAAGGTAGGAATTTTGGACGCCGATATCACAGGGCCTTCCATTCCCCGCATGTTCGGCGTGACGGAAAAGCTGACGGCAGATCAAAACGGCGCGTATCCCAGCGCCAGCAAGGGCGGGATCGATGTGGTTTCCATTAACCTTCTGCTGGATGACGACGACGCGCCGGTGGTCTGGAGGGGACCGGTCATCGCCGGAAGCGTAAAGCAGTTCTGGACGGATGTGATCTGGGATGTGGATTACATGTTCGTGGATATGCCTCCCGGAACGGGAGACGTTCCCCTGACGGTGTTCCAGTCCCTTCCCGTGGACGGTATCGTCATCGTCACCTCGCCCCAGGAGCTGGTGGGCATGATCGTAGGAAAGGCCGTCAATATGGCCAGGATGATGAACGTTCCCATTTTGGGCGTCGTGGAGAACATGAGCTACGTGTCCTGCCCCCACTGCGGCGAGAAGATTCAGGTCTTCGGAGAAAGCCACGTGGAAGAAGTGGCGGCGAAGTACGGCCTGGAGGTTCTAGCCAAGGTGCCCATGGACGCCAAGCTGGCCGCCGGCTGCGACGCGGGTCGCATTGAAGAATTTGAAGGCAGCTTCATGGACGACGCCTACGCCAAGGTGGCAGAGGCTGTAGAAAAATAAAAGACCGCAAATTTATGGGCGGCTGCAAAGGCAGGCAAAAGAAAAAACAGCGCAGAAGGCAGAAATGCCTTTTACGCTGTTTTTCTTATGGGCCGGGTCGATATTGGCGGATAGAATTTGTGTAAGGAGTATTGATAACAACAGTCGGGACAAGAATTGATTACATAGAAATGTGCAAATACACATAAAATAGGAATATACCGTTGAAGTCGTACTACTTTTATAGTAGAATTAAATTACTAAAAAATGTGTATTGCACAAAAACAAGGAGCAATTAAATGGAGATTAAAAGAAATACTTATCTTCAACAGCTAATCCTGAAAAAAGATAATGGAATGATAAAGGTTGTTACGGGCATACGAAGATCAGGAAAATCTTTTTTGCTTTTTCGCATATTTAAAAAATATCTAATGGAAAACGGTATCAATGAAGATCATATCATTGAAATCGCTCTGGACGGTATCGAAAATGAGGAATTAAGAAATCCCCGAACATGTTATCAGTACATCAAAGATTCTATAAAGGATGATAAACGCTATTATTTGCTTCTGGATGAAGTGCAATTCATGCCCCGGTTTGAAGAGGTGCTGAACAGTTTGCTCCGCATGAACCAAATTGATGTATATGTAACCGGAAGTAATTCGAGATTTTTATCCAGTGATATTGTGACGGAATTTCGAGGAAGAGGAGATGAAATCAGAATGTATCCTCTTTCTTTTGCAGAGTTTTTTTCTGTCTATGAAGGAGAATATGATGACGCTTGGAACGATTATATGATCTATGGAGGATTGCCACAGGTTGCAGGTTTTCGGACAGAACGCCAAAAAGCAGAATATTTAAAAAATATGTTTGCAAATGTATATTTAAAAGATGTAATTGAAAGAAATAGCATTCAAAGTATAGATGAATTAAATACATTAGTCGACATTCTTGCTTCTGCTATTGGAGCTCCAACCAATCCGACAAAGATTTCAAATACGTTTTCAAGTGAACGCAGA
>CANEEC010000130.1 GCA_947426455.1 uncultured Clostridia bacterium
GAAAACAAAGAACGTCCCGAAGTGACCGCAAAGGTCATGCGGGGCGTTTTTTATTGCAGAAAATCACAGATTTAAAAAAGAAAAATTCGACGGCGCGCTTTGACAGGAAGCGACGAAGAAAAGGAATATACTTTGAGAGAAAAGACAAGAGGGGGAGACGGAATGGTAATCTACGGAGAAATTTTATTTCTGGAAAATGCCGCTGCGGGGGCGCTTCTCCTGTGGATGACCAGAAGGCTGTGCAGCTGTCCCATCGGCGGAAAGCGCCTGGCATTGGGGGCGGCGCTGTGCGGACTGTACGCCTTTTCCATCTTTCAGCAGGGGATAGGAAGCGGCGTCGCCCTGATGCAAAAGCTGTTGTTTTCCGCACTGCTGATTCTCCTGTCCTTCGGGCGCTGCGAGGGGAAAACATTTCTTCGCCGGCTTTCCGTGTTCTATGCGATGAGCTTTCTCATGGGCGGAATTACCATGGGATTGGCGGGACTCATAGCCACTCCGGCGGCCTCCTTCGGCGGCAGTTTCTATCTGGAACACATGACGTTTTTACATATCGTTTCCGGCTGCGGCGCCACGCTGCTGACGGTGCGCCTGACGCTGAATTTTTTAAAGGAACGGCGTCATCGCTTTCAGACTCGGGTTTCAGTGACCATCCCCTGCGGGGGAAAAGAACTGGCGGCGGCGGGTTTTATCGATACGGGCAACCTGTTGATGGATCCCCTGGAGAACCGGCCGGTGTGTCTGGTGGGCGAGGAATTGGGGCGGAAGCTGGCGCAGGCCGCGGGCGAGTCTTTTTCTCCGGAACGTCTGCGGCGGATATCCTACTGTGGCGCGGCGGGAGATGAGGGAACCCTTTCGGTGATTCCGGCGGAGGAAATCAGAATTCACCGGGAAGAAGGGACCTACAGCTATCAGGTGACGCTGGCTGTGGCGAGAGATGGCGGTCGGGGAAATCTCTGGGGAAAGAATGTGGACATTTTGCTTCACGGCTGGTTGCTGGATGAGGCGTTTGGAGATTATAAGAAAGTGGGGAACAACCATGAAACCATGGAAAATCGGGATGATTTCGCGAGTTAAACAAAAGATAATACGGGCAATCAACTATATACTGAACAAACTGGACTGGATTTTGTTCGATTTAGAACCGCGGAAGGTGTTTTACATCGGCGGAAGCGAAGTCCTTCCTCCGCCCCTGTCCCCGGAAGAAGAACGGGAACTGATGCAGCAGATGAGCGTGGATCCGGAAAGCGCCAGGACCATATTGATCGAGCGAAACCTGCGCCTTGTAGTGTACATCGCTAAGAAGTTTGAAAACACCATGACTAATGTGGAGGATCTGATTTCCATCGGTACCATCGGACTGATCAAGGCGGTGAACACCTTCGATCCGCAGAAGAACATCAAATTGGCAACCTATGCCTCCCGGTGCATTGAAAACGAAATCCTGATGCATCTGCGAAGAAGTTCCAAGATCAAAGCGGAGGTGTCCTTCGACGAGCCGCTGAATGTGGACTGGGACGGAAACGAGCTTCTGCTTTCCGACATTTTGGGAACGGAAGGAGATATCGTCTACACTCACATCGAGGAGGAGGTCAATCGGGGACTGCTGAATTTTGCTCTCTCGAAGCTGTCCCTGCGGGAACGGCGGATTATGGAAATGCGATTCGGACTTTTAACGGGAAAGGAAATGACCCAGAAGGAAGTGGCGGATCATCTGGGAATTTCCCAATCCTACATTTCGCGCTTGGAGAAAAAGATCATTTCCCGTCTGCAAAAAGAGATCAGAAAGTTGGGATAAGGCAGGATAAAAGCGGCAGATTCGGTACATAAATAAATTAGCTGATGACAGCTTTCGCTTAGGGGACAAAAAGCGGAATGGAGGGCCTGCCGTGGCAAGCAAAGTGGAAATCTGTGGCATCAATACGTCGAAACTGCCGGTGTACAAAGATGCGGAAATGAAGCAGATGATCGAGAAAATCAAAGGAGGAGATCAGCAGACAAGGGAAAAATTCATCATAGGAAATCTGAGATTGGTGTTGAGCGTCATTCAGAAGTTTTCCAACCGGGGAGAAAATCCGTACGATCTGTTTCAGGTGGGGTGCATCGGACTGATCAAGGCGCTGGACAATTTCGATACCAGTCACGATGTGAAGTTCAGCACCTATGCCGTTCCCATGATCATCGGGGAACTGCGCCGCTATCTTCGGGACAACAACAGCATCCGCGTATCCCGTTCGCTGAGGGATACCGCCTATCGGGCGCTGTCGGCCAGGGAGCGATTGACGGCTGTGAACCAGAAGGAACCAACGATTATGGAAATCGCATCGGAACTTTCCATGCCCAAGGAAGAAGTGGTTTTAGCGCTGGATTCCATCCAGGAACCCATTTCCCTGTTCGAGCCTGTGTTTCACGACGAGGGGGACGCCATCTACGTGATGGATCAGGTCAGGGACACGAAAAATACGGATACCCGCTGGATTGAAAACCTGTCTTTATCGGAGGCCATGAAAAAGCTGACCCAGCGGGAACAGAAGATTCTGACCATGCGGTTTTTCGAGGGAAAGACCCAAATGGAGGTGGCCAACGAAATCGGCATCAGTCAGGCGCAGGTCAGCCGTTTGGAAAAAAACGCGCTGAAATTCATGCGGAAATACGTTTAAAAAATTACCAATTTCATATTTACAGGAGAAGTGGGTCGTGATATAGTGGAACGCGATGGACAGTATTCCAACAGGAAACTATACCGGATCACAACTGAAGAAGAACGGTGAACTCCCAAAGACAGACGATTGTATCTATCGGAACGATACGTTTGGCAATGAACCGTGAGGACGCCGGTCCATTCCCGTGAACTCCTGGGATTCTATCCATCCGTGGACGATGCAGAGAAGCAGTTCTTTGGTATTGCCGCGGATTTTTTTGTCCGGTTGGGCAAAGCGCCCGATCAAAGCAAGGAGGAGAGAAGATGAAACCGATGACACAAGAAGAAAAAAACCGCCAGATACGCAAAGAGGCGAAGGCCACGGCAGCGCTGTTTGCCCTTTGCTTTTTCTGGCATGTAGGTTTTGGCTACGGCCTGTCCGGAAGCGATATCCGCATCTGGAATCTGCCCCTGTGGTGGATCGTTTCCACCCCCGGCGTATTCATGGTGGCCGTGGTAGGCGTTGCCATCCTTTTAAAAAAGGTGTTTGTCAATTTCGATTTGAATTCCGGGGAGGTTGCAGATGACAAGTAAACAGCTGACGGTGTTATGCGTGCTGATCGCATACATGGTGGTAAATGTGGTATTGGGAATCTACATGAGCCGCCGCGCCGCCCGGCAGAATGCCCAGGGCGGATTTTTACAGAATTATTTTATGGGCGGCCGTTCCATGGGCGGTTTGGTTTTGGCCATGACATTGGTGGCAACCTACACCAGCGCCAGTTCCTTTTTGGGCGGCCCCGGCCTTGCAGCCAATTGGGGACTGACCCAGTCCTGGGTAGCCGCCATCCAGATTGGAACGGCCTTTCTGACGCTGGGAGTGGTGGGAAAGAAGTTTGCTCTGATCTCCCGCCGCATCGATGCCGTTACGGTGACAGATTACTTTAAGGCTCGTTATAAAAATCCGGCGGTGCCGGCGCTGTGCGCCGTCTGCTTGATCTGTTTCTTCGTCACCCAGATGGTGGCGCAGTTTATCGGGGGAGCTACGCTGGTGCAGTCGGTGACCGGACTTCCCTACGGCGTGGGACTTGCCATGTTCGCGGCTATCGTGATTCTCTACACCTCCATCGGCGGATTTCAGGCCGTGGTCATCACCGATACCTTTCAGGGAATCATCATGACTGTGGGCACGTTTTTGCTGCTGTTCTTCGTCCTTCGAACCGGCGGCGGCATGGAACAGCTGACGGAAC
>CANEEC010000131.1 GCA_947426455.1 uncultured Clostridia bacterium
TGGATGACGAAGTGGTATCCTCCGACTTCATCGGCGATCCCCACACGTCCATCTTCGACGCCAGAGAAGGGATTGAACTGAACGATAAGTTCTTCAAGCTGATCTCCTTCTATGACAACGAATGGGGTTATTCCAGCAAGCTGGTCATGCTGGCCAAACACATGGCCAAGGTTGACGGCAATTTTTAGCGGAAAATCGCACAGCTTTCGGGCGCCTGCATTTGCAGGCGCCTTTTTGCTGGACAGGACAGCTCATCTGTGATAGCATAGGATGGTCTGCAAGTCTACAAAATGAAAGAAACGAGGTTTTGACAATGCAAAAGAAGGGCAATCTGGCGGCGCTGTTACCCATCGCCGTGTTTCTGGTTATCTTTATCGGTATGGGTATCGCTACCAATGATTTTTATGCCATGCCGGCCATCGTGGGATTTTTGATCGCGCTGGTGGTGGCCTTTTTACAGAATAGAGAGCTGAACTTTGAACAGAAATTTTCTGTGGCGGCAAAGAATGTGGGCGATGAAAACATCATCATCATGTGTTTGGTATTTCTGGCTGCAGGGGCGTTTTCCGGCGCGGTGAAGGCGGCGGGAGGCGTGGACAGCACCGTAAATCTGGGACTTTCTCTGCTGCCGCCCAGCGTGGCCGTGGTGGGATTATTTATCATCGGCTGTTTCATCTCCATCTCCATGGGAACCTCCGTGGGAACCATTACGGCGCTGACTCCCATCGCCGTGGGGATCAGCGAAATCACCGGATTTGCCATGCCCGTCTGCGTGGCTTCCGTGGCCAGCGGCGCCATGTTCGGCGACAACCTGTCCATGATTTCCGACACCACCATTGCTGCGGTGCGCACCCAGGGCTGCGAAATGAAGGATAAGTTCAAGGCCAACTTCTGGATCGTCCTTCCGGCGGCCGTCGCCGCAGCGGCGGTTTACTTCGTCCAGACCATGGGCGGTACGTTTGAAATGACCGAGGAAATGAGCTACAACTTCTTACAGGTGGTACCCTATCTCATGGTACTTCTGGGAGCGCTGGCGGGAATCAACGTATTCGTGGTTCTCATTGCCGGCACGGCGGCCTCTTTGGCCGTGGGCGTGTTCACCGGCAATATCGCTGTCACCGAGATCTTCACCGTGGTGGGCGACGGCGTTTCCAGCATGTATGACATCACTGTGATTTCCATCGTGGTAGCGGCCATTGTAGGTCTGGTGAAGGAACACGGCGGTATTCAGGCCATCATCGACCTCATCGGGAAAAACGCCAAGGGAACCAAGGGCGGCCAGCTGGGCATCGCCGCGCTGATCTCGCTGGTGGATATGGCCACTGCAAACAACACCGTGGCCATCGTCATGGCAGGCCCCATCGCCAGGGAAATCGCCGACGAGTATCACATTCCCTCAACCCGTTCCGCGTCCCTTTTGGACATTTTCGCCTCCGTTTTTCAGGGATTGATTCCCTACGGAGCACAGCTCTTGACGGCGGCTTCCCTGTCGGGTCTGTCTCCCTTCGATATCATTCCCTACATGTTCTATCCCTTCTTCATGGCGGTGAGCGCTCTGCTGTTCATCTTGCTGGGTAAGGGCGAGAAGAAATAGGGCGGTCTTGACAAATGCCGTCACATTCGTTACACTGAGAAAAGCGATATCGCTGACAGCTTCCGATTACGTCGAAGCTGCCACCGCCCAGCGGATTTCAGCGTCGCGGCTATGGGAGGATACGCCGCCTTCGGGCAGTGATTCCACCAGAAAAGACGAAGAAGATTGTTCAAAATACCGAACGGATCAACGACAAATAAAGCAGAATGTTACCAGGAAGGTAGGAAGGATTTCCCAGAAATCCCCGGCCTTCCTGTTTTTTGTAATAGGAAGGACAGAATGCGGGAGGAAAAATGAAAGGAAACAAAATCAAACGGGCAGCGCTCTGCATCGCCTTGGCTGCGGCCATGGCGCTGACGGCGGCCTGCGGCGGAACTTCTCAGGGAAACGACAGCCGGGCGGAAGATCAGGTCATCGTCGCTATGGGGCCGTCTTCGGAGCCGGAAGCGGGTTTCGATCCGGCCTACGGATGGGGTGCGGGCGAACACGTTCACGAACCGTTGATACAAAGCACGTTGACGGTGACCAACGCGGACCTGACCATCGGCTACGATCTGGCTACCGACGTTCAATGCAGCGAGGACGGAATGGAGTGGACAGTTGTCATACGGGACGACGTGGTGTTCAGCGACGGAGAACCTCTGACGGCGGATGATGTTGCCTTCACTTACAATACTTTGAAAACCACCAGTTCTGTCAACGATTTCACCATGCTGAAAGAGGCGGAGGCGCTGGACGAAATCACGGTGGTATTTCGCATGGAGCGCCCCTATTCCATCTGGCCGTATACCATGGCCATCACGGGGATCGTACCAGAACACGCTTACGATTCCGACTACGGCCAGCATCCCATCGGTTCGGGCCGTTACGTGCTGGCCCAGTGGGATAAGGGGCAGCAGATCATTTTCACAGCTAATGAAAACTACTACGGAGAAGCGCCCAGGATCAAGCAGGTGACCGTGGTCTTTATGGAGGAGGACGCCGCCTTTGCGGCGGTGCAGGCCGGACAGGTGGACGTGGCCTATACGGCGGCTTCCTACAGTTCTCAGACGGTGGAGGGGTATGAGCTTTTCTCCTGCGCCACAGTGGACAACCGGGGATTCAATCTTCCGGCGGTGCCGGTGAGCGTTTTGCCCGACGGAACCACGGTGGGCAACGATTTTACCTGTGACGTCAATGTGCGTCGAGCCATCAACATGGCCATCGACAGAGAGGGAATGATCGACAGCGTATTGGAAGGTTACGGAACGCCGGCCTACAGCGTCTGCGACAAAATGCCCTGGTACAGCGAAGACAACGAAGTGGCATACGACCCGCAGGAGGCCGCGGCTATTTTAGATCGGGCCGGATGGCGCAAGGGAAGCGACGGAATCCGTCAAAAAGAGGGCGTGGGTGCGCAGTTGGAATTCTTATATCCCAGCGGTGATTCCGTCCGTCAGGCGCTGGCGGCGGAAACCGCCAATCAATTGGCTCTGCTGGGAATCGAAACCTCCATCCGCGGCGTAGGCTGGGATACGGCCTACGATGAAGCTCAGAGCCAGCCTTTGATGTGGGGTTGGGGAGCGCACACCCCTATGGAGCTTTACAACATTTATCACAGCGCAGAAGTCTACGGTCTGGCGGAATATTCCCCCTATGTCAACGAAACCGTGGATGATCTGATGGATCAGGCGCTGGCGGCTTCCGATCTGGAAAACTCTTACGAATTGTGGAAACAGGCGCAGTGGAACGGCGAAACAGGAATCGCTCAGCAGGGAGACGTTCCCTGGATCTGGCTTGTGAATATCGATCACCTGTATTGGGTTCGCGACGGACTGCGCGTGGCGGAGCAGAAGCTGCATCCCCACGGCCACGGCTGGTCCATCGTCAACAATGTAGACCAGTGGAGCTGGGAATAAGCAGGAACGTGGGTGATACGGACGATGAAGAATGCGAATCGCGAGAAAGGAGAGAAAATGAGGACGGCGCGAACGGAGCAGACAGTTTCAAAACGAAAAACGCC
>CANEEC010000132.1 GCA_947426455.1 uncultured Clostridia bacterium
GACTTCCCATGATGGCCTCCGTGCCAGGCTTCAGTTGTCCGCCGATGACAAAGACCCGCAATCCCCTTGCCAGAAGCCTTCTGGCGAGGTCGATTCCCGTGGTGACGAACACCGCATTGGCAGTGGTGATGTAATCTGCCATGTAAATGGTGGTGGTTCCTGCATCCAAAAAGACGAAGTCGTCCTCTGCAAGCTGCTGGGCGGCAAAGGCGGCAATCCGCTTCTTTTCCTCCACGTTCATATGGGACTTGGTGGAAACGTCCCGCTCGCCTGTGACAAAGGTGTTGTCTAAAAGCGTGGCGCCGCCGTGCACCTTGGTCAGCCTTCCCTGCTTGTGCAGCAGATTCAAATCGCGGCGCACCGTAGCCTCCGACGCCCCCGTCAATTGGGAACATTCACCCACCGTGGCCGTTCGCTTTGTCTTCAACAACTGCAATATCATTGAAAATCGTTCTTCTGCCAGCAAGCATATCCCTCCCTGCCCTGTTTTGCTTTTATACTACCACCATTTTTGCGCATACTCAATCATTTTTCATCATCCGCAAAACATTTCCGCATAATTTCGTATGAAAACACGCGGGGGGAAATTAAGATATGATATAATAGTTCCAACCACTGACCTGCGGCGTTGCCGCAAGGAAGGAACGATTGCACCATATCCAACATTGCGTAAGCGGCGCCAAGGTCGGAAGGATATAATATAATACCGAAACCGAAAGGAGTCTATCATGAACGATAAATCCATAAAGCACTGGATGGGTTATCTGCTGCGAAAAAAGGATAAAATCCATCTTCTTCTGGACTATTTCCGCCCGGAGGATCTGGAAAACGGCCTTCTTCTCATCCCTCAGGAGGTCATCAACCGCCTGCTGCTGCCTGACATTCTGGCGGCCGCCTCGCCATGGATGACGGACGTTCAGATTTCCTTTTCCAATAACATGATCTTTTTGGATGCGGATATCAACGCCAGACAGGCGGGTCCCGTTCGCGCCATGATGATGCTTTCCGTAGAGGAATGTACTTTCCGCCCCGACGCCCACCGGCTGCGCTTTTCCTATCGGGAGGACGTTCGCTCCCTGGGCAACCCCGCCCAGTCCATCATGCTGAACATGTTCCGGGGAAACAGCGGCTTCCTCGCCCGGCTGATTTCCATGAACAGCGCCAAACTGCCGGGAATCACCGCCGACGGTCAGAACCTGTACGTGAATTTGGATCGCCTGTTTCCCAAGCTGTGTTCCGATCCGCTCAAGCATCTGTCCCTGCGGTACATCGCTTCCGGTGACGGATATCTGAAATTCCATTTTGCTTTTTCATAGCGACTTGATTTTTTGTAACAATACGCAAGAACTTACAGCAAAAGATGAGATGATAAGAGGTACGCCCCATGCTTTTAAAAACGAATTTATTCTCCGAACCCAAGGACGCGGCCAGCGCCGCCCTCCCGCCTGAAAACGCGGATATGAACCTGACGAGCCACGGAAGCAAAATTTTCGGAAGAATTCTCCTTCCAGCGGCCGCCCGCAGGGAAGATCGCTTTCCCATCGTCCTTTTCCTTCACGGATATCCCGGAACGGAAGCCAACCTGGATGTGGCGCAGGTTCTGCGGCGCGCCGGCATCGCCGTCGCCCACTTCTCCTATCGCGGCGTCTGGGGAAGCCACGGCCATTACCGCTTCAGTCATCTCTATGAAGACGGACAGTGCGTTTTGGATTTTCTCCACCAACACGCCGATGAGTACCGCATCGATCCCAACCGAATTTATTTGATGGGTTACAGTATGGGAGGGTTTGCCGCCATGAACCTCCTGGCCGGCGGCGCCGCCGTGAGAGGCGCCGTTCTCCTGTCTCCCTGCGATCTGGGAAGCCGGTACTTCGACGATCCCGACCGCTATCAGGTCACGCTGAACGCACAAAAAGGCGGATGTTTCCGCCTTCCCAACGACCGATATCTGGATGAGGATGTGCGGGAACACGCCGCCCAGTGGCGCTTTCCGCTTCTGGCGAAACACATCCCCCAGACCATGCCCCTGCGCTTCATCGGCGGCTCTTCCGATCGCAACACGCCGTCACCGCAGCACATCTTTCCCGCCCTTGAAATATTGCAGGATCGGAAAATGGACGTTTCCTACACAGAACTGCCCGACAGCCACGAATATGCCGCCCACCGCATTTTGCTCACCGAGACCATCTACGAAAGCCTTTGCCAGATGGATCAGAATGTGGACAGGCGTCCTCAACCTTGAACATAATCATAGCCGCGCTACAGTCCCGCTTCTTCTAAAATACCGGCGATTTCCGCCAACAGTTCCTCCATGGAATGGCGGCGGCCTCTGGCGCAGACCTTGGCGTCTTCACCGCACAGCAAACACGTTCTCGGCGCGGCTCCCAGCCGCTGCCTGCTGATTCCCCCATTCTTCGTCAGCACGTCGATATCGAACAGCCGTCCCAGACGGCTTCCCTCTTCTATGGCAACCGCTGCGCGTTTCACGCCAACCGCCAGTTTTTCCACATCCTCCGGCGTCCGATGATCCTCGTCGCCGTTGACGCAGAAATATCCCTCCGAACCCGTGGTCAGAAAACGATGCTGCATGAAATACAGCTTTACGCCGCCCATATCCTCCAATGCCGACTTCATCCGTTCCATCCCTTCGTATAATGCGCCCCGATAGGCGGGGCTGTCCTTTACCGGGCCGGGAATATTCAGTGTAAAGGAAACCAGCACGCCGCCGTACTTTTCCAGAAGCTCCTGCTGATAGGCAGCGCGGTTTTCTCTGGATTTCAGCAGTTCCGTCAGCGTCACTTCTCTTTCCATGGTTTCTGTCATCATTTCACCCTCATTTTTCTTTTTCGTTCCACTTTTTCGAAAGCGCCGTCCTCATTTCCGGACGGCACAGATACTCATAGGTGGTCTCTGGCAGAAGCTCCTTTAACCGGCTACGGATTTCATCGCCGCTATCGCCTTCCGCACCATTTACCGATGCGGCTGATGCTCCTGCGCCGCCCGATTCTCCCTGTTCCAGCCACTGCCCCTTCTCCCACAGTGCAAACAACAGCTCCCTCACATAGGACGCGCTGATGGGTACGCCGCCGGATTGCTTTCGGGGAATGACCTGTACCTCAATTCCTTTCCCGGGCAATCGACTTTTCAGCGCCTCGTTATAGATGGCCGTCACCGGCGACAGCGGTTCCTCGCCCACCAGCCGCAGGCTCACTCCCAGCGCCGGAGCAATACAGCGGCCGAACAGCTCCGCATCCATGGCCGTGTGAGCGTAGGCCAGATTTTCCTCTTTCGTAAAATAGCTGGGGAAGGTCAGGGACGATACGGCATAGCGGCCGCCGGACAGTACCGTCACAGCGCCCAGATCCGCCGTACCCCGTTTGACCATTTCCAGTCGGTCTTTGAAGGAAAACAGAGAACGGTCTTCCTCCACCACGATGAGATAGACGATATCCGCCGCCTGGCAGGCCTGTTCCACTAAATAACGGTGTCCCCTGGTGAAGGGGTTGCAGGTCATCACCAACGCAGCCGCGCGACTGTCCCGTGTCCCAGCCAGCCGCCGCTCCGCGTCC
>CANEEC010000133.1 GCA_947426455.1 uncultured Clostridia bacterium
GTTCGAGGTGAAGAAATGCATCGTAAAATCAGTCAAAAATCCATGGAAGAACTTCTGCGCAAGCTGGTTTCCATTTCCAGTCCCTATTTTCATGAAGATGAGGTCATGGACTATGTGAAGGGGTGGCTTGAGGAGAGAAACCTTCCCGTGGAGGTACATACATATAAGGACAGTCGTGTCACCGGCTTTGAGGGTAAGAACATCACCGGTGTTTTGGACGGCGGCAAGCCGGGGCCGGTGATCTATCTCAACGGCCATCTGGATACGGTGAACATCTGCGACGGTTGGACAAAGGATCCCCTGGGCGGTCAGGTGGAGGACGGCAAGATGTACGGCACGGGGGTGCTGGACATGAAGTCGGGCTGCGCCTCTATCCTGCTGGCGCTTGCGGCCTTTGCCGACGAGCATAGGGAGTTTGCCGGAAAGATCATCTACCATCTGGTGTCCGACGAAGAAGGCCCTTACGGTCTGGGAACTATGTTTCTCATCGACGACCGGTGGCAGAGCGTGGAAGAACTGGCCGATATCGCCATCAGCACCGAGCCTACGGCTGGTTTTTCCGGAATTCCTCATCCCTGCTTTGGAATGGGAGCCAGAGGAGGGTACAGCTATAAGATCATCCTTCGTGGAAAGTCCAGCCACGCGGCTACGCCCCATCTGGGCATCAGCGCTGCGGTGGATGCTTCCAAGGTCGCCATCGAACTTGAGGCTATGGAAAAGAAAGAAGATCCTCAGCTGGGCAAAGGAGCCAACTGCGTTATCCGTCTGAGCAGCGATGGCGGAGCCTGCAGCGTGCCGGATTATGCGGAGATCCATGTCTTTTCCCACGTGGTGCGGGGTGAAAACCAACAGACCCTTCGCCGGGAGGCAGAGGAAGCCATTGCCCGTGCCGGCGTTCGCAGCCAGTGGGAAATCGTGTTCCGGGATACGCCGGTAGACCGGTTTGACGGAGGATTTCCGCCCTACTGCACGGATGAGGATAATGAGTATATCAGGAAGTTTGCGGCGTCGGTTGCTGCCGTCTGCGGAAGAGAACCGCAGATGGGTTATTTCGATGCAATCGGCGATTTCAATTATATCGGTGGAACACTGGGAATCCCTATCGTGATGTTTGGCGCGGCAGGGGATCACTTCCACAGTTGCGACGAATATGTCTGCCTGGATTCTGCTACGGATGTGGCGGAATCTCTGTACCAATTCTTCAAAGACGTACTGGTGCAGAAGTAAGGGCAGCATCGGTTATTGCAAGAAGATGCGGGAAGAAGGTTTTGTTGTGTGGCTTTCCTGTCCCGCGAACATCGGCATTGTCCGAAAATATTAAGGAGGAAAATGATGAAACCCGAACTTACCAAGCGGATTGAGCAGATTGCGCTGGATCTGACCAGCCAGCTGAGCGTACTGGATACGCCGGATGAACTGTTGATCGAGGAAAAGGTATATTCTATTGTGTCGGAGATGAAATACTTTAAAAAGCATCCCGAAAATCTGTACTATGTACCGGTCAAGGACGATAAGCTTGGTAGAAAGAGCATCGTAGCTATTGTAAACGGTGAAAAGAAACCCACTGATAAGACCGTGGTCATGATCGGTCATACGGATACGGTGGGAATTTCCGATTACGGTCCGCTGGCGGAATACGCAAATCAACCCCTGGTTCTCACTGAGAAGTTCAAAGAAATCGAATTACCGGAGGACGTAAAGAAGGATCTGGAATCCGGCGATTACCTGTTTGGCCGCGACATTTTTGACATGAAATCCGGGGACGCCATCATCATGGCGCTGATGGAAATGATCTCTGACGACGTGGAAAACTTCGAAGGAAACCTGATCTACGGCGCTGTGTGCGATGAAGAAGGAAACTCCGGCGGTATGCTGAACTTGGTACCGGAGCTGTGCCGTCTGCAGGACGAGAAGAAATACGATTATCTGGCGCTGCTGGATACCGACTACATGACGGAAGAGTACAGCGGAGACGAAAACAAATACGTCTATGTGGGAACCGTAGGAAAGCTGATGCCCACCTTCTTCGTAGTGGGAAAAGAAACCCACGTGGGCGAATCCTTCAAGGGAATCGATCCCAACCAGATCGCTGCGGAAATCACCCGCAGAATCAATCTGAATCCGGAATTCTGCGACGTTGCGGAGGGTGAAGTAACGCTGCCGCCGGTCACCCTGCGTCAGAGAGACTTGAAGCCGGAATACTCCGTGCAGATCGCCAAGACTGCCTGCGTATTCTTCAACTACGCTACCCACTGCTCTACGCCGGACCAGGTGTTGGACAAGATGATGAAGGCCGGTCAGGAGTGCTTCCAGAACGTGGTGGATACGCTGAACCAGCGGTACAAAACGTTCTGCGAGATGGCAGGAAGACCCTTTACAAAGCTGCCCTGGGAGGCCAGAACCATGTCCTACGAACAGCTGTGCAAGGCGGTTCGCGAAGAAGTGGGCGAGGGTTTCGACGCCATGGTGCAGGCCTATGCCGAAGAACTGATGAAGGACGAAACCATTGACGCCAGAGACAGAAATACCAAGCTGGTGGAATACGTTCACGGCATGTGGTCCGATAAGAATCCGGTGCTGATCGTATACTTCTCTCAGCCCTATTATCCCCACATCTACATCAAGGGCGACGATCCCAAGGAAAAGGCACTGCTTGCCGCCGTTGCCGACGCGGTTGACACGACCAAGACCGATTACAAGCTGGTATACAAGAAGTTCTTCCCCTACATTTCCGACCTGAGCTACGGCGCTGCTCCCAGAGAAGACGGCATCATCGAGGCCTTTATGGAGAACATGCCCGGCTACGGCACGGTGTACAACCTGCCCATGAAGGAAATGCAGCGGCTGAACCTGCCCGTACTGGACATCGGTTCCTTCGGTAAGGACGCTCATAAATTCACCGAGCGCATCGAAAAGAAATACACCTTTGAGGTGGCACCGGAATTGGTTTATAAAACGGTTATGAACCTGTTGAAGTAGGCTCGTAAAGGAGTTCCAATCCAGGGACTCCTTTTTCCAGTATAGAGAGAAAAGTATGGGTGAGATCACTCTTTGAATACATCCATTGACAAGATGTTCTTCGGTAAGAACATCTATACTATGGTAAGCGATGGCGATAAAGTGGAAGCCATCGGCGTAAAGGATGGAAAAATTGTATTTGCGGGAACAAAAGCGAAAGCGGAGGAACTGTACGACGCGGCGGAAGTCATTCAATTGAAGGACGATCAGGCGATGATGCCCGGTTTCGGCGATTCCCATCTGCACTTCTATGCGTACTGTCAGACGCTGACCACGGTGGATCTGGCCGGAGCCACTACAAAGGCGGAGGCTCTGAAGAGACTGGCCGATAAGGCGAAGGAAACGCCGGAGGGGATGTGGATCAAGGGTTCCAATTTCGACCAGTCCAAGTGGACGGACTGCGAAGACCAGATTCCCACCAAGGAAGATCTGGATAAGGCCAGCGACAAGCACCCCATCGTGATCAAGCGCTGCTGTCTGCACACGGCTGTTGCCAACACCATGGCTTTAGAGAAGGCTGGCG
>CANEEC010000134.1 GCA_947426455.1 uncultured Clostridia bacterium
CAAAGTTATCGTCATAAGGAATGATACCGATCAAATCCATGCGCAGCATCTGCGCCGCCTGTCCCAAGGAGGGCATCCATTTCGTCCCAAACAGCTTGGCTTTCACCTTGTTCAGGCAGCAGACCCGTTTTGCTACGCCTATCTTTTCCAGGATACGATCCGTCATATCCGCATCTCTGAGAGCTACGTATTCCGGTACGGTAACCACCACGGCTTTGTCGGCGCCGGCGGCTGCCAGCCTCAAATTCCGTTCAACTCCCGCCGAGGCGTCGATGACCACATAATCGTAATTATCCGCCAGCTTCTTGCAGAGCACTTCCATGTGGGTTTCCGTCAGAAGCTCCGTATTTTTATACTGCGCGGCGCAGATGAGATACAGGCCGGGAAACCGCTTATCGCGGATCATGGCCTTGCGAATTCCGCACATCCCGGCCAGCACATCGGCCACGTCATAGACCACGTGGTTTTCCATTCCCATGTAAAGATCCAGATTCCGTAGTCCTATATTCATATCGATCAGAACGACGCGATGCCCCTGCTGCGCCAGCATGGCCGCCCCGTTGACGGCGAAGGTACTCTTTCCTACTCCGCCTTTTCCCGATGCTACAACGATCACTTCACCCATTTCAGTCTCCTCACTGTGTCAATACAGAATTTACACTGTAATCTTTATACGTTCGATCCAATTCCAGATATTGCGCGATGATTTCCCTGGCAACCGGCGCTCCCAGACCGCCCTGACCGCCCTGAAAAATCAGAACCGCCACCGCGATTTTCGGGTCATCCACCGGCGCCGTGCAAACGAACCAGGAGAAGTTATCGTACACCTCTTTGTACTGATTTATCCTCTCTCTGGTCACCTTACCGTCCGTCAAACGGACGACAGCGCTGACCACAGCCACATCATCGGACTGAAACGTTTCCGGATCTTCTTCCTTTAAACTTCTCATCTTTTCCTGCACTTGCTCCCACGTCAGTTGAGGCGCAATGCGATTCAAATGCGTTTTTATATACTCTACTTCGCTGGGCGGATTGATGTATCCGTCGCGTTCCGCCGTACCGGTCTTAGCCGCCACTTCCACCGGAAAATTGGCGAAATATTTTCTGGCGCTTCCGCGGCTGCCGTGAGCTACGCGGCGCATCCCCTCTAAAAGTTCGCTGAAGAAGGATTCGTCGTCAATATCCATCTTCACCGCCTCCGGCTTGGTATTCACGCCTTCGCCCTCCACGCCCCTGATCAGGCTGACCTGATTTCGCGTTCCGCCGTTTGCCAGCGTGGCCACGTAATTTGCCATCTGCAACGGCGTATAGGCGTTTTCACCCTGTCCGATAGCCACGTTCAGCGCATCCGCCGTATTCAGCTTGGCGTAGTTGAAGTAGGTGTATTTTACGTTATCCGTTACCGTCTCCACCATGTCCTCCCGAACTCCCGTGAGGGGCAATCGTTCCAGCATGGTTTTTCTGCCGGGATTTTCCTCCGTCCAGCTGACGATGGTGTCGATGGCTTCTTCCACCTTTTCGCTGTCCTCCAAAACCTCGTCGGTAAAGAATTTGGATTTATTATTTCTCAGATACAGGCGGAGCATCGCTTTATAGGAGGCGATTTTCTTTTCCTCCGTCAGAACATTTCCCACGGATTCGCTGATCTCAATACCGGTGCTCTGTCCCAAGCCGTACTGCTTGGCATATTCCGCTATCTTTTCAACGCCCATATCCGAATCCAATCCCAGAGATTTTTTATTATACCAATCGTAATTGGTGGCCAGATTGTAGAAATAATAGTTGCAGGATACCTCCAGCGCCTGACGCATGTCGATCAGACCGTGGGTGGAATGGGATGTCGTCCAAATGAGGCAGTTGAACGGCTGATTTCCCAGCATCAAATATCCGCCGTCGCGGTACTTTTTATCGGGATCCAGACCCGCCGCATACGCCGCCGTCGCGGTTACCGGCTTAAAGGTGGAACCCGGCTGCACTGCGGTTCTGGCCGCCACGTTGTAAAGCGGCGCGGGAGACAGAGCGTCCCGGGGGTTTTCCTTTTGCAGCATATTCCAGTTTTCCGAGGAAATTCCCGTAGCAAACAGATTCGGGTCGAAATCCGGATTGGACGCCATGGCCAGCACGTCGCCGGTTTCCACTTCGATGGCAACCACCGCGCCCACGTTGGCGTTTCTATGGACATTGTTGGCGTAGCTCACATTTCCCCACTTGCTTTGAAACGTTCCTCCGGTCTGTAATGCGTTCAATATTTTTTCCAGGGATTCCTCCGCTACCTTTTGCAGCTCCAAATCGATGGTCAGATAGACGTCCTGTCCTTTCACCGCTTCCGTTTTGCTGACAGTGCCGGTTTTCTTTCCGGAAGCGTTTACCTGTACCACCTCCACGCCGTCGGTTCCCTTCAAACGATCCTCCATGGCGCTTTCGATTCCATCTTTTCCCACCAGATCGGTGCTGCTGTAACCCTTTTCCAGATAGGAAGCCTTTTCGCTTTCCGAAATCTTTCCCAGATATCCCAATACGTGTGACGCCGTACTTCCGTTGGGGTAGTATCTGACGGACTCCGCCGCCACCTCCACTCCCTTGAAGCTGTCACTGCGTTCTTCGATTTCCACAATGGTTCCGTCGCAGACGTCCTCCGCGATTTTGGCCGGCACATATCCCATGTAACCCAGCGCGCTCAACTCGTTGCGAATGACCATGATCCGTCGGGCATCCTGATCGGACATGGTCTCGGGAATTTCAAACCTCTTTCGCAGCTCTGCAAAGGCCTCCTGCGCCGAATAAGACTTTTCCGTAGTCTTGTAATCCAGTTGATACCTTCCCAGAAAACTCTCCTTTTCTAAATCCTCCATAAAGACCATGTTCTTTACGGAAATGGGCGGATAAATACCGTAGGTGTTTTGCAGCTCGCTTTGCACCTCAAACTTATCCAGTCCTTCTTCTATGCCGTAGCGCAGCCGCAGTTCCTCGAAAGCCTGCTGTGCAGAAAAAGACACGGGCATATTCTCGCTTTGCAGCCATTCCTCTATGGTCTGTTGGTACGTATAATAAAATCCTCCCTGAGAATCCATCAGAATGGGAAAGTTATCCACATACTTATCGCCGTTTTTTTCAAACAGCTTCATCAGTTCCAGAGCCTGCTGGTTGATTTCTTCTGATTTCAGTCCGTCGGAGGAAAAGCGAACGTTGAAACTGGGTTTATTCCCCGCCAAAAGCTGTCCGTTGCGGTCGAAAATCTGTCCCCGCGGTGCAATGGTATAAATACTTTTACTCGTCAGGTTTTCGGAGCGGTCGCTCCACTCCTTTTTCTCTACTATGGTCAGAACAAATAACCGCACGATCAAAATACTGACCAGTGCGGCGATGAACAACACCATTTGATTATTTCTGGAATTGATCCATCGATTCATCTTTTACCCCTAACTGTTATTTATACAAATCTGTCTGCCGGATATGTTGGTGCCTGTCTGCTGTAGCGCTCGGGCT
>CANEEC010000135.1 GCA_947426455.1 uncultured Clostridia bacterium
ATCTCGCATTCTCCCTGAAAACCTCGGGTTTTCAGGGAGCGCAATTCATTGACTATCAATCAATAACGTCGTCACAAAGAGAGTAATGTCCGAAAGCGTCGGCCGCCTTAAGAGCCGCAGCCACCTTTTCCGGCGTCACTTCAAAGGGCATATTGTGCAGCGTATCATTTTCCGCACAGGCCGCTTTCGCCACCGCCATAATCTGATCCGGGGTAATCTTTTCAACGCCCAGTTCCTTCCAGGTCACCGGCAGACCTACTTCAATGCAAAAACCGATCACCTCTTCCAGTTCCTCCTGCGGTGCATTTTCCAGTACCAGCTGTGCAATCGTTCCGAAAGCCACCTTTTCTCCATGGTACATGTGATGGCACTCCTCCAGAACCGTCAGGCCATTGTGGATTGCATGAGCGCCGGCCAATCCGGCACTTTCAAAGCCGATCCCCGAAAGCAGCGTATTTGCCTCTATCACTTTTTCTACCGCTTCTGTGCAGGCACCCGCTTCCAAAGCCACCTTGGCTTTTACTCCTTCCTCCATGAGCGTATCATAGCAAAGCTCTGCCAGCGCCATGGCCGCCTCCGTGGTTTTTCCTCCCGCACAGGAAATTGCACCGCTCTGCTTGCAGGCCCGCGCCTCAAAATAAGTGGCCAAGGCGTCTCCCATGCCGGCCACCGTCAGTCGCACCGGCGATTTGGCGATGATCTCCGTATCCATCAGCACCAAGTTTGGATTTGCGGGAAGGAAAAGATATTCCTCAAAAATTCCTTCTTCCGTATAGATAACGGACAAGCCGCTGCAGGGTGCGTCGGTGGATGCAATGGTCGGACAGATCAATACCGGAGTGCCTCTGTCATGCGCCGCCGCCTTGGCCGTATCGAAGATCTTTCCGCCTCCGATTCCGATCACCATGTCGCAGCCCGTTTCCTCCATGCGCGCCGCCAAACGATGAATTTCCTTTTTGCTGCACTCACCGTTAAAATAATCAAACTCAATATCGCAATTCGCTTCTTTAAAGCTTGCCTCAATTTCTGCGCCGATTCTCTTGTAACCGCCTTTGCTGATCAGAACCAACGCCTTTTTACCGTAGCCGGCAGCATAGCTGCCAAGCTTTCGCATTTCTCCCGGTCCCTGCACGTATTTGGAAGGACTGATTAAAATTTTTGCCATCCCGTATTCTCCTTTCCGAATATGCATCACTTGCCTTTTTGATACTTCCGCCGGCACACTGCACCTGCCTTTGGATTTCGCTGTATTTAGCGCAAGTATAACACAGATTACTGTTTATTTCTACCCACATTTATCTAATGTATACGTCATTTGTATGCGTCATTTTGACAGAGAGCTTGTAAAGCTCTCCGCTCAACTTCGCTTTGATTATATGATGGTTCCATCCCAACATTCGACATAGAACCAAAAAAGAGAGGCGTATCTACACCTCTCCTTTGGTTCTTTGGTTTATTTGCGAAGGGAACAATTACATTCCCATCTGCTTTGCTACTTCTTCAGCGAAGTTTTCTTCTTTCTTTTCCAGTCCTTCGCCTACTTCATAGCGCAGCATGGACGCGATCTGGATGTCCTTGCCCAGAGCCTTGGCGGCTTCTGCAACGTACTGAGCCACGGTCTGATCGCTGTTCTTTACGAACTTCTGGTCTACCAGGCAGACCTCTTTCAGAATGGCCTTCACCTTACCGGGGATGATCTTCTCCAGCATCTTTTCCGGCTTGCCTTCGTTCAAAAGCTGCTGAGCGGCGATTTCCTTTTCCTTCTCCAGCCATTCCGGATCCACTTCCGCTTCGTTTACGAACTTGGGACTCATGGAAGCCACCTGCATAGCCACGTCGCGGCCCACGGTGTTGACTTCTTCTGCGGAAGCCTCGGTCTTTAAACCGATGATAACGCCGATCTTGCCTGCGCCGTGGGTGTAGCCGACGTATACCACGCCGTCTTCTTTCATTTTAGCAAAGCGGCGAACGTTCATGTTTTCACCGATCTTGGAGATCTTAGCGTTCAACACCTCCTGTACCGTACCTTCGCCCTTCAGATCGCAAGCCTTGAAAGCTTCCAGATCGGCGGCGTCGGCGGTCAGAGCCAGCTGAGCCAGATCTTCTACAAAGGTGACGAATTCTTCGTTCTTTGCTACAAAGTCGGTTTCGGAGTTGACTTCCACTGCGGAAGCCACCTTGCCGTCAGCGGAAAACGCCAGCTTCACCAGACCTTCGGAAGCGATTCTGCCCGCTTTTTTCGCAGCCTTAGCCAGTCCCTTTTCTCTCAAAAGCTCAATGGCCTTATCCATATCTCCATCGGTCTCTACTAAGACCTTCTTGCAATCCATCATACCTGCGCCGGTTCTTTCGCGCAGTTCTTTTACCATAGTAGCTGTTACTGCCATCGTGGTTTTCTCCTTTTTGTATTCTTAAATTCTATGCTTCTACAGTTTCTTCTGCGGGAGCGGCCTCTGAAGTCTCTGCAACCTCCGCAGTTTCTTCTGCGGGAGCTTCTGCAACGGCGTCTTCACCCTGCTTGCCTTCGATTACGGCGTCGGCCATCTTGCCGGAAATCAGCTTGACAGCTCTGATAGCGTCGTCGTTGGCGGGAATGACGTAGTCCACATCGTCCGGGTCGCAGTTAGTATCGCACATACCGATGATGGGAATTCCCAGAATTCTCGCTTCTTTTACCGCGATCTTTTCTTTCTTGGGGTCAACGACGAACATGGCTCCGGGCATGCCCTTCATGTCCTTGATGCCGCCCAGATACTTTTCCAGCTTATCCATCTCGGCTCTCAGCTTGGTGACCTCTTTCTTAGTCAGCGCGTCGAAGGTGCCGTCGGTTTCCATTGCCTTGATCTCGTTCAGTCTTGCGATACGGGTGGCGATGGTCTTGTGGTTGGTCAGCATACCGCCCAGCCATCTTTCGTTTACGTAAAACATACCGCATCTGGTAGCTTCGTCAACGATCGCAGCCTGCGCCTGCTTCTTCGTACCGACGAACAGGACGGGTTTTCCGGAAGCCGCGATTTCCTTCATTACGGCGTAAGCTTCATCGATCTTTCTTACGGTCTTCTGCAGGTCGATGATGTAGATTCCGTTTCTTTCGGTGAAGATGTAGGGAGCCATCTTGGGGTTCCATCTTCTGGTCTGATGTCCAAAGTGAACGCCGGCCTCTAATAACTGTTTCATAGAAATAACTGCCATTTTCTTACCTCCTGGTTTTTACCCTCCACCCAGATGAATGTCAATTTATAACCCTTTCAGGCACCAGAATCAATCAACGGGTGTGTTTTTTGCTAATGCGGCCAATTTGCGCGCATCCTTATATATAATACTACACCTCATAATTCAAAGCAAGAAAAAGTTTTAGAAAATCGCAGTTTTTCAATGTTTTTTTCCTCTTGGAATTCTTCGTATCGAAAGCGGGCTTCCTGGCGGCACCGCTGACTCACCGGAACCAAATCGCCGTTTTTCATGCGAAACCCT
>CANEEC010000136.1 GCA_947426455.1 uncultured Clostridia bacterium
CGTTGACGAACTTCTGCTTGAAAATGCCGTACTGGTAGCAGATGGACATGCCGTGTCCCGCCATGCGCTGAGAGGCCATAGCGTCCAGATAGCAGGAGGCAAGGCGGCCAAGGCCGCCGTTTCCCAGTCCGGCGTCCGGCTCGATTTCATACAGATCTTCTAATTTTACGCCGAAGGTGGCAAGCGCCTGAGAAAACGTATCTTCCAGCCGCAGATTAAACGCGTTATTGTGAAGGGACGGACCCGGCAGAAATTCCATGGAGAGATAGTAGACCTTCTTTTCTCTGTGTCCCTCCTGAATATCGTGGTTTCTCACCCAAAGCTCGGACATGAGATCCCGCATCACGCGACAGGTAGCCTGATACATCTGCTTTTTCGTCGCCTCCCGGGGATCCTGGCCGTAGGTATCCTTCAATTTCTTTTCGATCAATTCCGCAACCCGATTTGATGACAGTGTTTCGTACATAATTCTCTCCTATCTTTCAATCCATTGATGTTGTATCATCATAGCATAAAATGAGCGCAATGCCCATATATGCGCTCATTTTTCTTTTATTTTTTTATGAGAATTCACTGAATCGATTCGTATAGGCGCAGGTATTCCTCCGTGGACTTCTTCCAGGAATGATCGGACTTCATGCCGTTGCGAACCAGCTTCGACCACTGCTTTTTGTCCCGGTACAGCTCCAAAGCTCGCCTTACGGCGTCCATCATGTCCCCCGCATCGATGGAAGCGAAGGTGATGCCGTTTCCCTTCCCCGTCTGGGGGTTATAGGCAATCACGCTGTCCGCCAGACCGCCGGTTTCCCGAACGATGGGAACCGCGCCGTAGCGCAGCGCAATCATCTGCGACAGACCGCAGGGTTCACTGACCGAGGGCATCAGGAACAGATCGGCGCCGGCGTAGATCCGGTTGGCCAAAGCTCCGGAAAACGCCGTCACCGTGGCGGCCTTGCCTCCGTAGGCCCAGGCCTTGCTCTTAAAAAAGTCCTCGTAGCTCTTGCTTCCCGTTCCCAGGATCACCAGCTGAGCGCCGGCTTCGATAATCTGGTCGTAGGCCTGGCGCACCAGACCGATGCCCTTGTGTTCCACCAGGCGTCCCACCATGCCGATCAGGGGAACATTGGCCGCAACCTCAAGTCCCAGCTCCTCCTGCAAAGCCGCTTTGTTCTGCTTTTTGCCCTTCATGCTGCCTACCCGGTATCCGGCCGTTAAGTTGGGATCCTTCTCCGGATCGAACAGCGTCTGATCGATGCCGTTTAAAATGCCCTGTAGCTTGTATTCGTTTTCCCGCAGGATGTTCTGCATCCCCTTGCCGTAGAAAGCGTACAGAATTTCCTGAGCGTAGGTGGGACTTACGGTGGTCAGCTTGTCGCAGGCGATCACCGCCCCTTTCATCATATTCAGATCCCCGTCCAGACGAACCAGACCGGCATCTCGCTGATCGATGCCCAGAAGGTCGCCCAGCATTTCCATCCCGTATCTTCCCTGATATTCAATGTTGTGAATGGTGAACACCGTCCGAAGATGGGAATAGGATTCCGCCTGGGCGTATACGGTCTTTAAAAACACCGGCACCATGGCCGTCTGCCAGTCGTTGCAGTGCAGGATATCCGGCTGAAAGTCCTCCATGTGCGGCAGGGAATCCAGCACCGCCTTGGAAAAGTAGGCAAACCGCTCTGCGTCGTCGCCGTAGCCGTAGAGATTGTCCCTGCGGAAATACTTTTCGTTGTCGATGAAATAAAAGGTCACACCTTCATATTCCATGCGAAACAGGCCGCAATGCTCCACTCTCCAGGAAAGTCCAACGCCGTAGGCCTCTAAAAATTCCAAACTGTCTCCGTACACATCCTTTACCGTCTTATACAGGGGCAAAATCACCCGTATGTTGACCCCTTGCGCCTTCAGTTCCTTTGGAAGCGCTCCCATCACGTCTCCCAGGCCGCCGCTTTTGGCAAAGGGCACCGCTTCGCTGCTGACCATCAATATGCTTTTATCCACAAAATTCACCTTTATCCTTTATACAATGCTCATCTTTTCCACCACCACGGGATAGGTCTCGTGACCCACCAGCTGGCGGTTTTCTCTGACAATAACGTCCTTATCCAAAATCACGTGATCCAGAACCACGTTCTGCAGCACCTCGGTATTCTGCATGATGATACTGTTTTTAATCACCGCGCCGCGGCCGATGCGAACGCCTCGGGATAGAACGCAGTTTTCCACCAGTCCTTCGATTTTACAGCCGTCGGCGATGATGGAATTCTTCACCTGGCAGCCGTCGCAGTACTGAACGGGAACGCTGTCCTTGACCTTGGTATAAATGGGCGATTCGAAGAACCGGCTGGACATCTCTTTCCTCAGAAGCGCCATATTAGCGTTCATGTAGTCGGTGACGCTGCTGATTTCCAGCAGATAGCCGCGGTATTCATATCCCTGAATGTTCAGATTTTTCGCCAGCCGCTTCATGATTCCCTCGTAGAAATCGTATTCCTGATAGGACATAGCGTCGGCTACCAGGGATTCCAGCAGGGACTTCTTGATGATGACTACGCCGATTCCCCAGGCTACGTTCTGCTCTGTCGTACCGTTGGTGTTGTATTTCAGATCCCAGATTCGCTCTCCTTCATCCATATCCATGATCACAACGCCGGGAGGAACCAGCTTCGAACCGTTCATAGAACGGGTGTAAACCGCGGTAATGTCCGCTCCCCGCTCCACATGCTTTTCTATGACGTCGCGGAAGTCCATGCTGTACAGCGTACCGGAACCGGAAAGTACCACGTATTCCGCCATAGATCGGCGGATGGAGTGCATGTTTGCCGCCAGCGCATCCACGTCGCCGCGGTACACGCCGGACTGTACGGACATCTCCGGACTGGCGTAGGGCGTCAGAACCCGAAGTCCCCCCTTCTTTCTGGTGAGATCCCATTCCTTGCCCGCGCCCACATGATCCATCAAGGAATGGTAATTGTTCTTCGTAATGATGGAGACATCGGTGACGCCGGAATTTACATAGTTGGAGAGAACGATGTCGATAATTCTGTACTTTCCGCCGATGGGAAGAGAGGAAAGCGTACGGCGTTTCGTCAGCTCGCGAAGATTTTCTCTCTTGGTATAGGAGAAGATAATGCCTAAGGTGTTCATGATCACGCCTCCTTCTCGTCGGTCTGCGACGTCACATCTTCAGAAACAACGGCTCCCGCGGGAACGATGGCTCCGGCGCCCACGGTGAGATCCTGACCCACCACGGCGATTTCCTGATGTTCGCCGGCTCTCAGCACCTTCTTGTTATAACCCACCTGAGCATCCTTACCGATGGCCACGTTGGAAGCGATGATGGAATAATCCACCACGGCTCCTTCCCCGATGACGCAGTCGGGCATCACCACGG
>CANEEC010000137.1 GCA_947426455.1 uncultured Clostridia bacterium
GGGCCGCTTTCCGTAGCGCTTTTCGATTTGATAGGTCTCCCGGTCGCCCTGCTGGACGTGCATGTGAATCTTCGTCCCTTTTTCCTTTGCGATCTTCTGGATTTTCAACAACAGTTCGGGACTTGCAAAGTCCGCGCCCTGAGGTCCGAACAGAATGCGGATTCTGCCGTCGCCCTTCTTGTGCCACTTTTCGTACAATTCCAGATTGCGCCGCAGGCTTTCCTCTCCCATTTCGTCGTCAAATTCGTACAGCTCACCGGGGTTATACACCCGATTCTTCGCCGCCCGAACGGTCTGCGCGATATTTCCTCTGGCGCCCACCTTGTCGATGAAAGCGCAGACCTGCTCCATTTTACTGTCGTAATCGCCCAGGGTGGTGGTTCCGGCCTTGATGGCTTCCAGGATGGCTACCTTGCTTCCGGCCTCCGTCTCTTCCTCCGTAACCGCATTGCTGAAGGGTTGAAGTCCATACATCATCCAGTAACCCACATCCTGCGCCAATCCGCGGAGAATGTTCAAAGGCGTGTGCATGTGGCCGTCGATCAACCCGGGAAAGATGGCATGATGCTCCATATCCAGCACTTCGTCGGCCTTGTAATCGCCAATTTGTGCAAGGGGTACAAATTCCTCGATCTTTCCGCCGTTGACGATCATGGCCACACCGCTTCTGTAGCCTACGCCCTCGCCCTGCATGGTATAAAAATGAGGGGCTTTTACGATCATATCTACGTGTTTCATAGCAGTTCACCGTTTCCTTTCCTGCCTGTACTTCTCCCTTCCCCGCCGGACATCCCGCAAAGGCCGGCAAAGAAAAAGGAGCTGTGCAATCTTCTGCACAACTCCAATGTACCAAATTTTGACCAAAGATACAACCGATTTTCTGAAAATTTCGCTTATTCCATGCCAATTCTTTCTTTGATGGCCGCAATCAACTGAGAACAGATCTCTTCTTCGGGAATGGTGCGGATGATTTCTCCCTTCTCAATGAGGACGCCCTTGCCGTCGCCGCCGGCCACGCCCAGATCGGCCTCCTTCGCCTCTCCGGGGCCGTTGACGGCGCAGCCCATGACAGCCACTGTCAGCCGGGGAATCCGGCGCTTTTCCATATAGGCCTCGATCGGCGCCAATTCCCGCTCAATTTGCGACGTAATGGCCTCCAAATCCACCCTTGTGCGTCCGCAGGTAGGACAGGAAACCAGATTGATTCCGCTGTTTCGCAGTCCGATGGCGCTGAGAATCTCCTTGGCAAACACCACTTCGTTGACAGGATCGCCTGTCAGGGACACTCGAATGGTATCGCCGATTCCCGACAGCAGAAGCGAACCGATGCCGATGGCAGATTTCACCTTGCCCCGGTTCACCGTTCCTGCCTCGGTAATTCCCACGTGCAGGGGATAGGGCAGCTGGTCTGCCACGATACGGTAAGCCTTGTCGTTTAACGCCACATCGGAGGATTTCAGCGAAACCACGATGTTGGAAAAATCCATGGATTCCACGTAACGAACCGTATTGACGGCGCTCTCCGCCAAAGCCTCCGCCGTTACACCGCCGTACTTTTCCAAAAGGCTTTTTTCCAGAGAACCGGAATTGACGCCCACGCGAATGGGAATCTCCCTCTCCCTGGCCTCCTGCAATACGGCGCAAACCCGCTGCGCAGAACCGATGTTGCCGGGGTTGATCCGCACTTTGTCGGCGCCCTGACGCATGGCCTCGATAGCCAGACGATAGTCGAAGTGAATGTCCGCCACCAACGGTATGCGAACTCTGCGCTTGATCTCGCCGAAGGCCTCCGCCGCTTCCCAATCGGCTACGGCCAGGCGCACGATCTCACATCCCGCATCTGTCAGGCGGGCGATCTGCTCCACCGTCGCTTTTACATTTCTCGTATCGGTATTGGTCATGGACTGAATGGACACCGGCGCGCCGCCGCCCACAGCTACATCCCCCACCATCACCTTTTTGGAAATTCTGCTCATATCTTTCTCCTTGCAACAGTCTTGCCGCTTGCAGCATCCGCTTCGCTTACAGCAGCCGTCCCACATCTAAAATCAAAACGTAAGCCATGAGACCGAACAAAAGCATCATGCCGGCGAAATGGATCTTTCCCTCCGTTTCTTCGCTGACCGCCCGTCCCGTAAGCGCGTTGATGATGATAAACAACAGACGGCCGCCGTCCAGCGCCGGAAGCGGCAGCATGTTGATGATGGCCAGATTCAGACTGATCATTGCCAATAGATTCGCCACGTAAATAAATCCGCGCTTCGCCTGGGTGCCGATGGCGGAGACGATGCCCACCGGTCCGGTGAGATCCTGCACGGAGCTTTCTCCCGTGAACAACTGGCCGAAATAGCTGAGCATTTCGCGTCCCATCTCTACCGTCGCGCGGGAGCCGTAACGCAGAGCTTTCATCGGACTTTTTGATATGACGGCGTTGATTCCGATCACGGCCACACCCTGTTCATCCTTTTCCACGGGAACTGCCATGTAAACCTTCTTTCCGTCCCTCAATAAAACCAGATTCACTTCTTCATCTGCCTTTTGAATCCCAGCTCTCACGTCCGCGAAGAAGGACACCTTCTTGCCGTCTACCTCAAGGATCTCATCTCCCGGCAGAACGCCCGCCGCATAGGCGGTTCCCTCCTGGGAAACGGCGTCGATTCGCGTGGTGGCCACTCCGATGTGTCCCGCGATGCAGGACAGGATCACAATGGCCAAAAGCAGATTCATCAGCGCACCGGCCACCACCACAAAGGCTCTGGCCAAGGCCGGTTTTCGGTTGAACGCCCTGACGTTTTCCGATTCCTCATCTTCGCCCTCCATACTGCAAAAGCCGCCGATGGGAAACAGCCGCAGAGAATACAGCGTCTCCTTTCCCTGATGCTTCAAAAGAAGCGGCCCCATGCCTAAAGACAGTTCGTTTACCTGAATCCCCGTGAGCTTAGCGGCAAAGAAATGACCCAATTCGTGAATCATAACCAAAATGCAAAAGCAGATTACCGCGTACACGATCGTTTGCAATCCCATGCGATTTCCCCTTTCTTTTCCCCTGAATCATCAACCTGCGGCCGCTTCCCGAACGGCTCGGTCGATCTCTAAAATATCCTCTAATTCAGGCTCGGCTACCGCCTTATGAGCCGCAAGCGCCCGCGCGATTCCTGCGGGAATATCCGTGTAGCCGATTTTGCCCTCTAAAAACTTCTGTACCAGCACTTCATTGGCGGCGTTCAGCACCACCGGATAGCTGCCTCCCGCCCGGATGGCGTCAAAGGCCAATTTCAGACAGGGAAACGTCTCCATATCCGGCCGCTCAAAGTGCAGCGCACCCAGCGCAAAGAAATCCACCTCGCCGCTGGCATTTTCCCAGCGATGAGG
>CANEEC010000138.1 GCA_947426455.1 uncultured Clostridia bacterium
ACAAGTTCGTACTTGGACACTTCGTTTTGAACAGATGGGAGAAGCAGGATTACAACACCGGAAGAGTCCAGCGTAACTTGGGCGTGCTGACGCCGATAGAAAAACACAAGTTGTGCCTTGCTGTATAAAAAGCGGCCAGCAACATTTAGCTGCCGGCCAGAAAAATTTTATATTTTTTCTCTGTCCTCTTGACGGGGAGCAGTTCACGATGGGGAACTCCCTGTCTTACTTATCGTGTGTGGATTTTGGCAGGGTGCGTCCGGCAGGGCGCACCCTGTTTTTGTTTTGCCATCAATCTTCCAATCCGTGGCTTCCAGCCACGTTCTTCAGATATTCTTTCGGCTCACCGTTCAGAATCAGCTCAGCATACGCCAGCGGGTCATTGTAGATGAGGTAATCGAGTTCAGCCCCCTGTGTCATGGTCACATCCAGCGCATCTTCGACCCCGGTACAGTCGATAGAGATTTTTCTCCCATCCCGGAGCAGCAGCTCCACGCACCCGGTGTCCATGTTGTATTTGCAGGCTCTTTCATCGTACTTCATACTCGTGTCCTTTCTGCCTTACGGCACCTTTACAGTTGTGACTTTCGTTACACGTTTTTTCTGATAAGGTTTCGGACACACGGCCGTCGGGAATGAGCCGGAATTATCATTTCCGAAGAAAACAAAAAATCCGAACCCTTCTCCTATCGAGAAAAGGTTCGGATTTTCATGGTTTGGTGCAGGCAAGAGGACTCGAACCTCCATGAAGGAACCTTCATACGGACCTGAACCGTACGCGTCTGCCAATTCCGCCATGCCTGCATGTGCTTATAACTCAGCAACAATCTTATTATAGCGCGGCTCCCATGGTTTGTAAAGTTCTTTTTTTGCTTTTTAGCCATAAATGTTTCTAAAATTTCCTTGAATCTTCCCTGGAAGTTCGATATACTATATTTGTTACGCGGATGTAGTTCATCGGTAGAACGTTGGCTTCCCAAGCCGAAAGGGTGGGTTCGACTCCCATCATCCGCTCCAAACTGTGCAAATCCGAGCATTCGATTCTTATGAAAGAGAGTCTCGGTTTTTTATTTTCATTGAAAAACAGCATGGTTTTTGATATGATAAAGAAGCCAGATTGTAACTATAGCAATGCGCAAAGGAGAAAAAGCCATGATTCAATATAAGAGCACCAGAGGAAGCCGGAATGTGAAAAGCGGCGCCCAGGCAATCATCAAAGGAATCGCGGAGGACAAGGGACTGTACGTGCCGGAGACCTTCCCCAAGCTGCAGGTGGAAATTCAAGATCTGATCGACTGTGACTACCGGCAGGTAGCCAAGGCGGTGCTGCCTCAATTTCTGACGGACTATACGCAGGAGGAACTGGCGCACTGTATCGACAGCGCCTATGACGAAAAGTTTGAAGCGCCGGAAGTGGTTCCCGTGGTCAAGGCGGATAATGCCTGGTTTATCGAGCTGTACCACGGTAAGACGGCGGCTTTCAAGGATATGGCACTGTCCATTCTGCCCTACCTGCTCACCACGGCCATGAAAAAGGAAAGGGAAGAGAGTAAAATCGTCATTTTAACAGCTACCTCCGGAGATACGGGAAAGGCGGCGCTGGAAGGGTTTGCCGACGTTCCCAATACCGAGATTGTGGTATTCTTTCCGGATAGCGGCGTCAGTCAGGTGCAGAAGCAGCAGATGGTGACCCAGGAGGGAGCGAACACCCACGTATTCGGCATCACCGGAAACTTCGACGACGCGCAGACCGGTGTAAAACACATTTTCGGAAACGCCGCATATGCGAAAACGCTGGCGGACATGGGCTGTAAGCTGTCTTCTGCCAATTCCATCAACATCGGGCGCTTGGTGCCGCAGGTGACCTACTACGTCTGGTCTTATGTGCAGCTGGTCAAGCAGGGGGCGTTGAAGGCGGGAGAACCCATGAACGTAGTGGTTCCCACCGGAAATTTCGGAAACATTCTGGCGGCTTACTATGCGAAGCAGATGGGAATTCCCATTCATCGTTTTATCTGCGCTTCCAATGAAAACAAGGTGCTGACCGACTTCATCAACACCGGCTGCTACGATATCAGCGAAAGAGCTTTCCACGTGACCAATTCACCGTCCATGGATATTCTGATTTCTTCCAATTTGGAGCGCCTGCTCTATCATCTGTCCGGCAACGACGGCGATGAAGTGAAGGCGTTGATGGATGGTTTGGATCAAAATAAAAAGTACCAGGTCAGCGAGAAGATCAAAGAAGGCTTGAAGGAATTCTACGGCGGCTTTGCCGACGAGAAGGAGACGAAGGCAGCCATCGGAGAATTGTACAGCAAGACCCAGTATCTGATGGATACCCATACGGCCGTGGCCTACAAGGTATATCAGGATTACAGGGCGGAAACCGGCGATGAAACGCCTACGGTGATCGCTTCCACCGCCAGCGCCTACAAGTTTGCCGAAGCGGTTTGCGACGCGGTGGGATTGCCGCAATTCAGAAACGGTTTCGACGCCATCAGCGCGCTGAATGCGTTCACCGGAGTGACTGTACCCAAGGGACTGCGCAATTTGGAAAGCAAGAAGGTACTTCACACCGGCGTGGTGGATAAGGATGCACTGTGGGATGCGGTGAAGGGTTCTTTGGAATAGCTGCAAAAATAAAACCGGAGTTCACGGGATGTGAATTCCGGTTTTTTGCATATTTTATTCGGTATGTCTTATTCGGCGTCGTTGGCCTCGGCGTTTTTAGCGTCGGCTTCCATGGCTGCGGTCAGCGCCCTTGCCAGCTGATCGCCGCAGGAGGTTCCCCGGCCGGCGCAGTCGACGCCCTGAAGCTGTTCGATCACGTCGTTTGCCTTCATACCTTCCACCAGCCTGCCGATGGATTTCAGGTTTCCGTTGCAGCCGCCGGTGAAGGCAACGTTGTGTACAATGCCGTCCTCCAGTTCAAATTCGATGTAGCGAGAGCAGGTGCCTTTGGGTGTGTAACCGTATTTCATGTTCGTATCTCCTTTCCGTGTCTATTCCGTATCGTCGTTGTTATCCAGCGCCTGGAATGCGGAGACAATGTCCGCTGCAAATTTATCCTCCGAGTCGCGGATGGAATAGCGGCTAACTAAAATCTGCGCGCCGTCTTCCGTTTTTCCTACAGCTTCTACCATCTCTCCCTTCAACAGGGGATAGACGGGGAAATCGAAGTCCCATACGCCGCTCCAGCCTGTGAGAAACAGGATGTGAGTGGGACGATAGGTTCGGATTTCTTCTAATAGAATATCGCGGCACAGGTCGTGCTGGCGGTTCAGCAGATCAGCGGAAGCCTTGCCCTGAGCGGGTGCGATTTTATAAAGTTAGTTTTTTGCAATGGAATCGGGCAATTTATGGG
>CANEEC010000139.1 GCA_947426455.1 uncultured Clostridia bacterium
ATAAACCGCTGAAGAGTACCACGATTCTGGCAACCATCGTCCCCATCTGCGTATTGGCTCTGCCGTTATTCGATACGGCCTTCGCCATTCTGCGGCGGCTTTTGATGCACCGTCCCATCATGGAGGCGGACCGCGGTCATCTGCACCATAGAATCATGGCCATCGGCTGGGGACAGCGGCGCACGGTGCTGATTTTATACTGCATCAGCGGCGTTATGGGCGTTGCCGCCATTTTGTTCAGCCTGGACATGTACATCGAGACGGTGGCGCTGATGGTGATTGCCGCCACGCTGATCTTCATTTTCCTGGATAACGACATCGTGGAAAACAGCGATCAGGTGACTCACGGTCCCCGTCCCCGTATTTTGAGCGACTGGTCTTTGGGAAAGAAGGAGGAAGAGGGAGGAAGCGAAAAATGAAAATCATGACCGTGTTTGGAACCAGGCCGGAGGCCATCAAAATGGCGCCGCTGGTGAAAAAGCTGAAAGAAGATCCCCGGATCGAAGCCGTGTTATGCGTTACGGCGCAGCATCGCCAGATGCTGGATCAGGTGTTGGAGCTGTTCGATTTGACGCCGGATTACGATTTGAATATCATGAAACCCAATCAGACCATTTCCATGATTACCGCCAATGTTCTGACGGGAATGGAGCCGGTGCTCCAGAAGGAAAAGCCGGATATGGTGCTGGTACACGGAGATACGTCCACCACGTTTGTCACGGCGCTGGCGGCGTTTTATCAGCAGATTCCCGTGGGTCACGTGGAAGCGGGACTGCGAACCTACGACAAATACTCTCCTTTTCCGGAGGAAATCAACCGGGTGCTGACCGGCCACATCGCCGCGCTGCACTTTGCGCCTACCGAGAGAAACCGCGCCAATCTGCTGGCGGAGCGGATTTCCGACGAGGATATCGTCATCACCGGAAACACGGTGATCGACGCGCTGCTTCAGGTGGCAGACAAACCCTATGAATTTGAGGACGAGACGTTAAAAGCTCTGGATTTTGAACACAAGCGGGTGATTACGGTCACCTGTCACCGCAGGGAAAACCTGGGCGAGAACATGGAACACATTTTCAGCGCCATTCGGGATATCGCCGCGGAATTCGACGACGTGGAAATCGTCTATCCCGTTCACATGAATCCCAAGGTGCGGGACGCTGCCGGACGCATTTTAGGCCACAGCGCCAACGTGCATCTCATCGAGCCGCTGCAGTATCAACCCTTCGTCAATCTGATGGCCAAATCCTACTTCATTATCACCGACAGCGGCGGAATGCAGGAGGAAGCGCCGTCTTTGGGAAAACCGGTTCTGGTGGTGCGTCGGGAGACGGAACGCCCCGAAGCCATTGAAGCCGGCACGGTAAAGCTGGCGGGAGTGGAGCGGGATACCATCTACGCTATGGCAAAGGAGCTTTTGACCGACCGGTCGGCTTACGACGCTATGGCTCACGCCGCTAATCCCTACGGCGACGGCAAGGCCTGCGACAGAATCGTGGCGGCGCTTTTGGAGCGGCTGGGCAAAAAATAAACGGGAGCATACGGGAGCATGGAACAAACCATCGATAAAAAGAAACTGTATAAGACGCTGGCGGTGGTGGTTTTGCCCATTGCGCTGCAACAGTTGATTTCTTCTTCTCTCAGTCTGGTGGACAATCTGATGATCGGAAGTCTGGGAGAAGAAGAACTGGCGGCAGTGGGGTTGGCCACCCAGTTTTATTTCATCCACTGGATGATGCTGTTTGGGTTTTCCAGCGGATGCAATACTTTTTTGTCTCAATTTTTTGGAACCGGCGATTGGAAGAGCTTTCGCAAGGTAGTGGGTTTTGTCATCGCCGTGGCCGTCTGTGTGGGAGCCGCCTTTTTCTTAGCGGCTTTTCTTGCGCCGCGGACCATCATGGGGATTTTCACTGACGATGCCGACACCATTGCTCTTGGCGCTCAGTACGTGAGAATCGGCGCGCCCTGTTTTTTGTGCATTGCCATCAACGTGCCCTTTACGGCGGCGCTGCGGGTATCGGAGCAGGCCTCCATCCCTTTGAGAAACAGCAGCATCGCCTTTTTTGGAAATACTTTTTTGAATTATGTATTCATCTTCGGAAAGTTCGGATGTCCGGCCATGGGCGTAGCGGGAGCGGCTCTGGCTACGGTATTCTGCCGTATCATTGAGGTCAGCTTGACGCTGTTCGCCGTCTTTGCGCGAAAGAATGTCATCGCGGCGCCGCTGCGGGAGTTCTTCGGCTGGAACCGTCAATTTGTCGTTCGAGTGGTAAAAAACTGCATCCCTACCACCATTAACGAGACCATGTGGGCGGCGGCCTCCGCCGCTTACAATGCGGCTTACGGCCATATGAGCGTCACGGCCTTCGCCGCGGTACAGGCGGGAAACACGGTGTTAAATCTGTTTACCATGGCCATTTACAGCCTGGGCGACGGCATGATGATTCTGGTGGGTCAGGAGTTGGGAAGACGCTGCTTTGACCACGCTTACCACATGGCGAAAGAGATCGTAAAGGTGGGTCTCGTGGTGGGAAGCGCCGCGGGACTGTTATTGTGCCTGCTGTCCGGAGCGATTTCCGGAATGTTCAATTTTACCCCGGACGGTATCGATACGCTGCAAAAGATTCTGATTATCTACGGCATTATCATGGTGGTGAAGCTGTATAACGGAATTCACGTGACGGGAACGCTGCGCGCCGGCGGCGATACGAAATTCGCCATGGCTGCGGAACTGGGAACCATGTGGCTCATCGGCGTTCCTTTGGTGTACCTGGGCGCGCTGTATCTGAAGCTTCCCGTGTATTGGGTGGTGCTGATGTCCATGGCTGAGGAAGTGGTCAAAGCCATGATCATGACCTGGCGTTTCTTCTCAAAGAAGTGGGTCAACAACGTGATTCGCGGCATTGAAACCATGGAAGAAGTCTTGTAATTTATCAAAAGTAAAAACCGCTCCTTTCGGCATTAGTCAATAGGGAAAAAGAAAAAATGTATCTTTTTTCAATCGGTTACACTGTCCTTGTCGTTCTCGATAAGCCGCACTACCTTGTCCGTAAAGGTTTCCCGGCTCGTTTCGCTGAAATGGATATGTATGTCAAAGGTGGTATTCCCTATCCGCTTCACAAGGTCGGGCTTCGCGTCCAGAGGGGCGGCGGTGCGGCTGGTCTTGCTGGTGTCATTGTTCATAGGCTCTCCTTTCCGTTCATCAGTCCTTTTAACCGTTCCATTTTCCCCTGTGCCGTGGTTTTTCTGATATTCTCCCCGGTGAAGAATACCGGGCAGCACATTTCAAGCAGACGGTCATAAATCCGGGCATGGGCGGTGTCCTCCG
>CANEEC010000140.1 GCA_947426455.1 uncultured Clostridia bacterium
ATAGCTCTTCTTTTTCTTCTTTTTATCAGCACGTGCCATATTTTCTCCTGAAGAATTTTCTTCTGTCGGGGATTCCGATGTGAAAAAACCCACGATAGCGGCCCACAAGCCGAGGAAGAAGCAGGATATGCTCTGGCCGGCGCCGGCCTTTTTATGGTCGCCTTTTTGGGAGCGCAGCCGTTCCATGCGATTGGAAGCGACCGGCTTTGGAACCGGTTCCTCCTGCTGTTCCTGCTGGTTCTGCTGCTCCTGCCGGTTCGCGCGATCTGCGGGAATCCGCACCGGAATGGTTTCTTCCGGAACATCTTCTTTGGCAAACCGATCCCCGGTAACGGGGTTGCTGTCATGGGAAAACTCGCCGGTGCCGAAGCTCTTTCCGAAGCGGTCGGTGATTTCATTGAAGCTGTCTTCCACATCGTCCGGTCGATTGAACTGATTTAAAAAATCGTCGATTTCTTTCGTTTTTTCTTCTTGTGATTTATTGCGGTCATCCCTCAAAAAAACCCCTCCTTTATCTGACGCCCCAAGGAAGCAACCTACGGGACATTCATACTTAATGATTATATCACACCTTCTTATTTTTGGACAGGAGAAGAGGGGAAAAAGTTCCCACATCATGGAAGATTTCATGTTTTCGTAAGAAATCATGGACGATAGGGTTTGAAACCTGTCTCCAAATGAGATATAATATCGTTGTAAATGTTGCATAAAGGGGGAACGGTTATGTACGACAGTACAGACGTGGCAAAGGCTGCCATTCGTGTTGCTATCACATCGTCCAGAGCGGAGGAAGAGCGCCTGATCGGGCGATTAAAGGAGAAAGGGGTTCAGGCGGTGGCAGTGGATATCGGCGGAGATATTGTACATTCCGTACATCTGGTCATCGAGCGGGCAATCATCGCATCGCGAAAGAGCGGTCTCAGCCGGGGAGAATGTCACCTGGACGACGGCGCTATTGCCGGTGCGGCCAGAGAGGCCGTGAGTCAGGTAACCTCCAAGGCCATCGGTTTAAACGGCGGCGGCAAAATCGCCATCTGCCGGTATCAGGAGCACCTGTCGGTCTGCATTTTCATGAGTATCGGCCTGCTTCACTTAAATGAAGTGGTCATCGGCCTGGGACACCGGAGCATTCCGGCGCAGATGGGAAAGGAAGAATAGAACTGGCCGGCGGTTTTGAGGAGCGTCGTTATTTGAAATTGCCGGAATCGTTTGGAAATGAAGAAGAAACGCAGAGAGTGAAAGGACTGTCTGCGTTTTTTGTATCTTGAATTGCCAATGTGTATCACGTTTGATGTGCGGTTGTATTTTTTATTTATATATCAAAGAATAAGTTTGGAAATTGAATAAGTTTTTTTGGATTGTAAGTAAAAACTATTGAATATTTTGATGTTTTTGGCTATACTATCAGTGTAGACGAGGAGGTTAACGATATGATTATTCGCGCGCAATATATGCATACACTAAAAACCTACCGTGATGTTCCTCTCGTTAAGATACTGGCAGGAATTCGGAGATCTGGTAAATCAACGATTTTGGATATGCTTCAAATGGACTTGCTGCAAAGCGGAATCGACGCGGGTCACATTATCAGTATGCGCTATACGTCAGAAGAGCTTGACGATGGAATGACCGACAAAGATATGTATAACGGCATCAAAAATCAGATGACAGACGATGGACGCTACTATCTTTTACTGGATGAAGTGCAAGAGGTTGACGGCTGGGAAAAGGCTGTCAACAGCCTGCTTGAAAATGTAAATACCGATATTTATGTGACAGGCTCCAATTCTAAGCTGATGTCAAGCGAAATCTCCACATATTTAACGGGGCGCTATGTCTCCATTCCCGTTTATACTTTATCCTTTTCAGAATACCTGGAATTCAAAAAATCGGATCCTCGTTCTGCGAGGGAATTGTTAAACGAGTATCTGAGGTTCGGGGGATTCCCGATTGTGGCACTGGGTAATTTTGATGAACGATCCGCCTATCAGATCGTGGAAGGAATTTATAACTCTGTCGTTACCAACGATATTACGAAGCGACATAATATTATGAACTTCGACCTGTTCGATCGCGTTGTGAAATACATCGTTGAAAATGTGGGAAAGACCTTTTCGGCCAATGCCATTGCGAAATTTTTGAAAAGCGAGGGACGATCTCTGTCTGTTGAAGCGGTTTATAACTATTTGAGTTGGCTGGAAAAGGCATTTATCATCTATCGCTGTCAGCGATACGACCTGCAAGGGAAATCCGTACTGAAAACGCAGGAAAAATTTTATCTGGCGGATGCTTCTCTAAAATACTGCGTCATGGGATTTAATCCAAAGGCGATTGCCGCTATGCTGGAAAACGTCGTATATTTTGAACTGCTGCGTCGTGATTATGAGGTTTATATCGGGAAAAACGGAACGAAGGAAATTGATTTTGTGGCGATGCGGCGTGACGAGCGTATCTACGTTCAGGTATGCCGGCAACTGCCGGAAGCATCCGATCGGGAGATTGCCAATCTCCTTGAAATCAAAGATCACTACCCAAAATATGTGGTGACATTGGATGAATTTGCTGCGGGAAATATCAATGGCGTAAAAATTGTACATCTGGCGGATTTCCTGCTGGGCGATGAATATTAAATAACAAATTGCAATACGAAAGGAAAAGGTGGGCGATGCCTGGTATAAGTCAGCTGCCGGACGGAATTCTGCTTTTCTATATGGTTGATAGATAATTTACTGCATGGCCGAGAGGTTTTGAGTACCTTTCGGCTTTTTGTTGTAAAAAGCTGCTGTATAAATAATCACGTGTTTTTGCTGTATAAAACAATCGTATGTATCGTTTTTGATGTGCAGCTGTATGAAATTAACTACAAGACAAATATGTAAAAATATAGATTAAAATATTAAAATTGACAGTTGAAAAGAAATGTGATACCATAAAATGGAAATCGATAATTTAGATACGATTTCCATGTTGGATTCGGCGTCTGGTTCCGATGGTTTATTGGGAATTTTAAAGGGGGAAGGAATGCGTCGGCCATTGGTGGTTTTATTTCTGGGATTTGCTGCCGGATGTCTTTTGTGCTGGTACGGAGGAACGTCTTTGGTGTTTGTGCTGTTCGTCGTTTTTCTGGCGGCCGGAGGACTTTTCTGTTTTAAAAAACCCACGAAAAGGGCAGGAATTATAACCGTGTGCTTTGTCATGGCCGCAGTGACGGGCGGAACGGCGACTATGGCGGCGGAGCTTTCCCGGGCGGAACCGCTGTTAACCCAGGCGGGAAATGAGGCAGTGATTACCGGAAGGGTAATGCGGGAGCAGACTTCGACCTG
>CANEEC010000141.1 GCA_947426455.1 uncultured Clostridia bacterium
TTCGGATCTACTGAAACAGATCTCATTTTGTTCTGTCAGTACAACGACCTTTACGGTAGTTGACCCAATGTCAATTCCAATTTTCATTACAGTACTCCTTATTTTCGCTTTTTCCTGCTCTCGCATTTTCATAGCGAAAGTCGTTTCCAACTTTATATTCAAAAGAACGATTTCATCGTTGTGATAGCAGAGGTATGACGCTACTTTTATACCCCTTATCTCCCCTAAAAAATCGCGGGAATTTCTTTTTTCGTCTCAATCTGACAAGACATTTTATCAGATTCTCCTGCAATTTTCAATTTTTTATTTTCAACTCCCATAATTTGTGGTATTTTGAGATCAGGAAAGGAGTTCGCCATGAAGTGTTCTATCAAAAAGCGGACGTATCGCGCCATATATCGCCTGTTGGATCGGGTCAGCCCCATTCCCTACGACTGCGGGACTTTATGCAATGCCGCCTGCTGTACCTGCGCTGGCGACGAACCGCCCGACGAGCCGCAGCTGGGCATCTATCTGCTGCCCGGCGAGGACAAGCTGTTTACGAAAAAGGAGGATTGGCTCCACTGGACGGCGGAGGACGCTTCCGATTACGACTTTCCCGATTCCTGGTTTGGAACGGTATACTTCGTCACCTGCCTCTGCGCCCCTCACTGTCCCCGGAATATGCGGCCTCTGCAATGCCGCTTCTTTCCCCTGGCGCCCCACCTGGATGGCGCGGGACGTCTCCGCCTGATCTATTCCGATCTGGATCTGCCCTATCGCTGTCCCCTGATCGACGATTCCATGACCCTTACGCCCTCGTTTATTCAGGCGGTTTACACGGTCTGGAAACATCTGATCCGCGACTGTCTGATCTACGACCTGGTGGAATACGATTCCTCTTTTCGCCAGGAGGAGAATCTGCGCTTTATTCGATAATTAGAAACTCAGGTTTTTCTTTGGGTTTTCCCCGATTCTTCTGCCCCCTGCAGGAATTTGTCGAAAACCTTTTTTTATTGTGTTCCTTTCCCTCCTCCCATGTTGCCATTTTATTTGATTCATGGTAAGATAATTCGTCCGTCACTGGAAATTCCATTGATATGAGTATATGAGGTACAAAATGCAAGAAACAAAAGAAAACAAAATGGCCGCCATGCCAATTCCCAAGCTGTTGTTCAGTATGTCTCTGCCGGCGATGTTTTCCATGCTGATCATGGCGCTTTACAATGTGGTAGACAGCGTGTTCGTCAGCCGTCTCGGCGAGGATGCACTCACCGCCGTCACTCTGGTCTTTCCCATCCAACTGCTCATTGTGGCTGTAGGCGTGGGAACCGGCGTCGGTCTCAGTTCCCTGATTTCCCGCCGCCTGGGTCAGGAGCGCTACGACGAAGCCAATGACGCCGCCAGCCACGGCATCTTTTTGGCCGTTTGCAGTTGGATCGTTTTTGCACTTTTCGGGTTGTTGGGCTCGCGCCCCTTTATCGGCGCCTTTGCCACGGACGACTACCTGTTTAGCGCAGGCGTCCAATACTGCGCCATCGTAACCATCTGCTCCCTGTTCAGCTTTTTGCAGATCGCCGCGGAAAAGATCATGCAAGCTACCGGAAATATGGTCTTCCCCATGATCGGCAACACTATCGGTGCCGTCACCAATATCATTTTGGATCCCATTATGATCTTCGGCCTGTTGGGTTTTCCTAAAATGGGAGTCGCCGGCGCCGCGGTCGCCACCGTATGCGGCCAATTTCTGGGGATGTGCTTCAACCTGTTCTTCCTGTTTTATAAGAAGCACCACGTGACCATCCGCCTGAAGGGTTTCCGCCCGCAGGGAGAGACCATTAAAAACATCTACAGCGTGGGATTTCCCTCCATCGCCATGCAGTCCATCGGTTCTGTGATGAATCTGGGAATGAATGGGATTCTCATCGGCTTTTCCGGAGCGGCCGTGGCCGTGTTCGGCATTTACTTTAAGCTGCAATCCTTTATCTTCATGCCGGTCTTTGGATTGAATCAGGGTCTGATGCCAATCATGGGTTTCAACTTCGGCGCGAGGAACCGTCAGCGCCTGATGCAGGCCTTCCGGCTCGGCATGATTGCCGCCGCCGTGATTATGACGTTGGGACTGATTCTGTTCCAGACCTGTCCCTATCTGCTGCTGGACATGTTCGAATCCTCCGAGGAAATGATCCGCGTCGGCGTTCCCGCTCTGCGCACCATCAGTCTGTGCTTCATCCCCGCGGCTGTGGGCATCGTCTGCTCTACTCTGTTTCAGGCGACGAATCACGGATTTTTAAGCCTTCTGGTCTCTCTGCTGCGCCAGTTGATTCTCATTTTACCACTGGCCGTGCTTTTAGCGCGCATCGGCGGACTTTCTCTGATCTGGCTGGCCTTCCCCCTGGCGGAAATCATTTCTCTGGCGGTCTCCGTGTTCTTCTCCCGCTGGATTTACCTCCATCAGGTTCTTCCCCTGGACGAGTCGAAATAACGAAGGAAGATCGCTTTCCATCAATCCATAAAACCATAAAAGCGACGGAAATTCTTTCCGTCGCTTTTTCTTTGAAATACCGCGTCAATTCCATCCTCTTTCACATATGATAAATGTGAATCGTGTAAAATCGCGATCAGCAAATAGATTTCGAAGGGGTGTCGGCAAATGAAATTCAATTCCCTGCCTGTAGATGCGAAATTGCGCGTAACGAGTAAATTCGGAAAGAGAAACCTTGGCATAGAGAACGCCAGTACCTTTCATGAGGGCGTGGATTTGGGGAGAGATTTTTCCAAACCGTCAACGAAAATACTCGCTGTGAAATCCGGTAGAATCATAGAAAACCGGTGGAACAACTATCGTGGATGGTACGTAATCATACGACACGACGAAGAGTATTCCACCCTTTACCAGCACTTGAGAGCCAAATGCCCCCTCCCGGTTGGTTCCATTGTGAAAGCCGGAGAGGTCATCGGCGTTATGGGGAATTCTTCCGATAAAGATGTTCTAAAGGTTGCGACTCATTTGCACTTTGAACTGCGTAAAAACGGCAAGGAAATCGACCCCTTGCCCTATCTGATGAATGTGGAAAGCGAGGGGTTGGATTTGACGGAAAGCGAATTGAAAAAAATGGTCTCCGTTATGATAAAAGAAGCTTTGGACGGCGACGGAAAGGATGTCCCTTCTAACTGGGCAAAGAAAATTTGGGAAGAAGCCACAGCGGAAGGCATTGTGGACGGCAGCCGCCCAAAGGCCTATGCAACGAGAGAACAGGTGGCGCAAAT
>CANEEC010000142.1 GCA_947426455.1 uncultured Clostridia bacterium
ATTTCTGTTCTTTTTTAGTAATGCCTTCTTCTTTCTTTTCCAGATTCTCAATCTTTCTGTCTATGGATTCTTCCTTCTGAATCATGCGCTTTTCAGATCTCTGAACCTCGGCTCTGCGTTCGCGAATCTCTCTTTCGGCTTCGCTTCTCAGCCTGTGCGCTTCTTCTTTGGCTTCCAACGTGATTTCTTTTTTCATGGTCTGAGATTTGTTCTCCGCATCCAAAATCATGTTTTTCGCCATCTGTTCTGCGCTTCCGATGGTCTTTTCTGCAAGATTCTTCCGGACGATATATCCAACTAACACCCCGATAGGCAGGGCGATAAGAATTGCAATAATTACCTTAATAATAGAAATACACCTCCTTTTTGCTGTTGTTTTTTCAATCGAACTCCGTAGCAGATGGAGCACGTTCATTTTTTATTGCTGGCCACTAAATATCGCATAACTGAATGAAATATTGATATAACCATACAAGATATATTTTATCTTATTTCGACTACTTTGTCCATCAAATTATTTCATAATTTCTCTGGAAGATTCTCTGAAAAAGAAAAGGGGAAAGGCGTCTGCTACCTTTCCTCTTTTTCCAACAAGGAGATCGCTTGATCCAACGCCGTCACCTCGCCGTAAGGCATGTGTTCCTCAGCGCCCCTCTGATTCCTCCGGTTGACCCAGATTCGATTCCATCCCATTTTCTTTCCCGGAACGATGTCCCACCAGTATCCCGCGGCGATATGACAATGTTCCTCCCGCTTCAGACCAAACTGTTCCTGCGCCATCCGGAAAAATCGAAGATCCGGCTTGTAACACTTAGTATCCGACGCCAGAAGAACGCGGTCAAAGACATTGTCCAATGCGGCAAGATTGTATTCCATAATGGAGGGAACGCAGTTTGACATCAGGCACAGCTCATATCCCTTTTCTTTCAGCCGATGCAGCGTCTCCAACACCTCCGGGAAGGGTTTCATTTCCCTGTGCGCCTGAATGATTTCATCGTAACCCTTCTGAATCATCTGAGTATTCAGTTCCAAATCGCAGTATCCCAAAGCCTGATAGACCAGTTCGTCGTAAGGGATGAACGATTCTCCGTACATCAGCCGGTCCTCGTAATTGACGAATAACCCCCGTACCAGCTCTTCATCCAGCCCGCTTTCCGCCCCTAATTTTCCCACGGCCTCATACATGGGAGCCGTGTTGATCAGCGTACCGTAACAATCGAACGTCAATGTTTTCTTCATCTTCTTACCTCCGTTTTTATCTTCATTGTCCGGCGGCTTTTCTTTCTGCTTTGATTGTAAAGTATCTAACCGTTGTAGAGTCAACCCCTTTCAGCAAAAACTTTCCCTGAATCAAGGCGGGATAATCCAACAGGATGGAAAATTGCCGCATAAATGTCAAATGCGCATATTCCGGCAGGTATCTCACCCGATGCAGGTGAATATGCATTTCCTCGTAGGACTCCTCCGGTTCACAGGGCACCGCAATCATATAGCGGTCGGGAAAGGTCTTGACTTCCATGTGCATAGGGGATTCCAGCTGCAGATTTTCCCGGACAAAATATTGGCGATACCAGGCGATTCTTTCGATGGATTCCCGAATTTTTTTCAATTCCTCGCGCTTTTGTTCTTCTTTGGCCGCAAGCAGTTCCCGCAGCGCTTTGGGATCGTCCTTTTCCAAAATTTCTTTGATCTCTTTTAATTGCAGTCCGCAGGACAGCAGATATCGGGTACGGTCTATGTAGGGAATCTGCCGATAGGAAAAATACCGGTATCCCGTTTCCTGATTGACATACTCCGGTTCGATCAAGTGGATATCGCAGTAATGCCGCAGAAGCTGAACGGAAATTCCCATGATTTTGGCCACTTCGCCGATGGAATACAGCTTATCCTCCATATGTCCTCCACTACGCAAAAATGTATTGCGACAAAATTCGCGCATATTTTGCGTATACATCTACTCTTAAAAATAAAAATGTGATAATATAATAAACAACCCCAAAATATGAAAAAATAAAACTATAATGATCCAAATCAGGAGTTGAATATCATACATGAAATACTTTTTTACATTGATTAAAAATATCGACAGATGGTTGATCTTCATCGTTTTATGCTTCTTAGGCATCAGCGTCGTCATGATCAGCAGCACGGCCTATACCGGCAGCTTCGTTCTCACCCGTAAAATCGTGGTACAGATCGTGGCCTACCTTCTGGGCTTTTTCCTGCTGGGCGTCATCCTCCTTTTAGACTACCGAGTCTTTGAAAAGATGGAAAAAATCATCTATGTAGGAAGCCTTCTGTTTTTATTGACCGTGTACACGCCTCTGGGCGACAACCAGTACGGCGCTCAGGGATGGCTGAAAATCGGCCCGCTGAACCTGCAGCCGGCGGAATTGGTCAAGGTGGCATTCATTCTGGTATTCGCCAACTATCTCTGCCGCCACATGGAGGAGCTTCAGACGCTGAAGTCGTTGATAAAATGCGGCCTGTACCTGGCTCCCTTCGTCCTTTTGGTTCTCATACAAAACGACCTGGGAAACGCTCTTGTATTCTGTGTCATTGCCGCCGTCATGATCTTCATGGCGGGCGTCAACGGAAAGCTGTATGCGGGATGCATCGGCGCGGTGGCAGCGGCTATGCCCATCGCCTATCAATTCATGGCCAGTCATCAAAAAGAACGTATCGATGCTTTTCTCAATCCCAACAATTTAGATCTGCCGGGAAATTACCACGTATGGATGTCCAAGGTGGCTATCGGTTCCGGCGGCCTGTTGGGAAAAGGCCTGTTTAAGGGTACACAAAAAGAATTGAAGTTTCTTCCTGTGCAGGAATCCGATTTCATCTTCGCCGTCATCGTAGAAGAACTGGGCTTTCTCGGCGGCGGTATCGTCATTGGACTATACGGTGCATTTCTATATCGAATTCTAAAAATTGCTCACAATGCAAAGGATTATTACGGTGGACTGATCGCCATCGGCATCTTTGCCATGTTCCTGTTCCAAATCTTTGAAAACATCGGAATGACCATGGGCGTCATGCCGGTTACCGGAATTACGCTCCCCTTTATCAGCTACGGTGGAAGTTCCATCGTAACCAACATGGTTTCATTAGCCCTGGTGCTGAACATCGGTATGCGCAGCAAGCTGATCAACTTCTAAGTCCCTTGCAGAAAGAAAAAACTACAATTCTTTTAATCGTTTCATAATCTGATTGAAATTGTGATAGATGTACGTTCCCT
>CANEEC010000143.1 GCA_947426455.1 uncultured Clostridia bacterium
CGGAGACGAAAACCGTTTCCGTAACCAATCTGAAAACCGGTGAGGAATTTGAAGAAAGCTACGACGAACTGATCCTCTCTCCCGGAGCAAAGCCTACGCAGCCGCGGCTTCCCGGTGTGGGAATTCAAAAGCTGTTCACCCTGCGCACCGTGGAGGATACGTTCCGAATCAAAGAGTACATCAAAAGGGAAACGCCGAAGTCCGCCGTGCTGGCGGGAGGCGGCTTTATCGGTCTGGAGCTGGCTGAAAACATGCGGGAGCTGGGGATGGAAGTGACCATCGTTCAGCGTCCCAAACAGCTGATGAATCCCTTCGACGCGGACATGGCCTCCCTGATTCACGCCGAGATGCGCAATCACGGTATCAAGCTGGCTTTAGGATACACCGTAGAGGGTTTTGAAGAAAAGGACGGCGGCGTAGATGTGCTTTTAAAGGATAACGCGCCCCTTCACGGCGATATGGTAGTGCTTGCCATCGGCGTAACGCCGGACACGAAGCTTGCCAAGGAGGCCGGCCTTGCCCTGGGAATCAAAGACAGCATTTTGGTCAACGACCGGATGGAAACTTCCGTGCCTCACATTTATGCCGCAGGGGACGCGGTGCAGGTGAAGCACTATGTCACCGGTCAGGATGCTCTGATTTCCCTTGCAGGCCCAGCCAACAAGCAGGGACGCATCATTGCGGACAACATCTGCGGCGGCGACAGCCGTTACCCGGGCAGTCAGGGCAGCTCCGTCGTCAAGGTGTTTGACATGACGGCGGCTACCACCGGCATCAACGAGACCAATGCGAAAAAGGCCGGTCTGGAGGTGGATACCGTTCTCCTGTCACCCATGAGCCATGCGGGATATTACCCCGGCGGCAAGCTTATGACCATGAAGGTGGTCTTTGAACGGGAAACTTACCGGCTGTTGGGCGCTCAGATCGTAGGCTACGAGGGTGTGGATAAGCGCATCGACGTGCTGGCTACCGCCATTCATGCAAAGATGAAGGCCACCCAGCTGAAAGAATTGGACCTGGCCTATGCGCCGCCCTATTCTTCGGCGAAAGATCCGGTGAATATGGCGGGATACATGATCGATAACATCGCAAAGGGCACGCTGAAGCAGTGGCACTTGGCGGATCTGGAGGAACTGCCGAAGGACGGCAGCGTCACCCTGCTGGATGTGAGAACGAAAGGGGAGTACCAGGCCGGACACGCGGAGGGTTTTGTGAACATTCCCGTGGATGAGCTTCGGGAGCGTCTGACGGAGATCCCGCCGAAAAAACGGGTTTACCTCATGTGCCAAAGCGGTTTGCGCAGCTATATTGCCAGCCGGATTTTAGAAGGAAATGGCTACGATGCCTATAACTTCTCCGGCGGTTTCCGCTATTACGACGCGGTGATCAATGACCGCAGGCTCATAGAAAGAGCCTGGGATTGCGGCATGGATCAGAAGTAGGCAGTCATCGATATCAGGAGAATAGGAAAAGACGGCGTAACAGAAGTCACGCCGTCTTTTGATTTCCGGCGACGATTTTCAGCGTCGCCAAACAGCTATGGAACGGTTATCTGCTGTAGCAGTTACAGAAGATAATAACCAGCAGCAGGAAGAAAAATAACAGGCTGGTATCGATTCCACCGTCTCCGTGCAGGAGTCCACATCCTTCAGACATTCAGAAATCACCTACTTCTTTTAAAATTTATCCGCAGGGATGCACGCCCTTGGGCGGCTTTTGACTGCGAAGATACTATAAGATATTCAGCGGGCGACGGATGTGTGCATAAAAAATCCCTACAGGTTGCGCACCCAGGCGCGACGGTTAAACAGGGCTAAAATCGGGAAGATTTCCAGCCGTCCCAAAAGCATGGCCATGGAGAGCAGCAGCTTCGCAAAGGGACTGAAGAAAGCGTAATTGCAGGTGGGTCCTACCATGCCCAGGCCGGGACCGATGTTGTTAAAGCAGGCTAAAACAGCCGTCACGTTGGTCTCGAAGGGATGACCGTCGATGGAAACCAGCAGGATCAGGGTCATGGCGATGATGCAGTAGGCCGACAGGAACACGTTGGTGTTTTCCACCACCTGTTCGTCCATGGGGCGTTTGTTCACCAAAACGGCCTGTACGCTGCGGGGCTGAATGGCTCTGAGGATGTTGCGGCGCAGGCTCTTTAACAAAAGCAGAAGACGGGCAATCTTAAAGCCGCCGCCGGTACTTCCGGCGCTGGCGCCCAAAATCATCAGGGTGACCAAAAGCGTCTTGGAAAAGGCCGGCCAAAGGTCGAAATCCGCGGTGGCGTATCCGGTGGTGGTCATGATGGTGCTCACCTGGAAGGCGGCGTGCCGCAGACTTTCGGAGAAGCTGTGGTACAGAGGCCGGATGTTAAAGGTGATCAAAAGGGACGCGGTGACAATGATGCCCAGATACAGGTGCAGCTCCTCATCCAAAAGCGCCGCAGCGTATTCCCTGATGGTCAGCAGGAAGTACACCGTGAAATTGATGCCGAATAGGGTCATAAAGATGGTGGTCACCCATTGAATATAGGGAGAATAGGCCATCATACCCTGATTTAAAACGCTGAATCCTCCGGTTCCCGCCGTGCCGAAGGCGTGGCAGATGGCCTCGAAGGGAGGCATGCCGCCCAGAAGATAGAGCAGAAAACAGGCCATGGTCAGGGTGAAATACAGCCCGTAAAGGATCTTTGCCGTATTTCCCATGCGGGGCGTCAGTTTGCTCACCGCGGGGCCAGGGCTTTCCGCCCGCATGATGTGCAGCGAATAACCGGCGTCCCGGCCCAGAGGAACCACCGCCATCATGAATACCAGAATTCCCATACCGCCCAGCCAGTGTGTGAAGCTGCGCCAGAAAAGAAGGCTGCGGCTCAAGGATTCCACCTCGGACAGGATAGAAGCGCCGGTGGTGGTGAAGCCGGAGACGGTTTCAAACAAGGCGTCGATATAGCTGGGAATCTGGCCGCTGAACCAGAAGGGAAGCGCGCCGAACAGGGAGAGTATGATCCAGGACAGTCCCACGGTGATCAAACCCTCCTGAGCGTAATATCGTTTGGATTCGTAGCCTCTTGTGAAGCGATTGAAAAGGAAACCGGCCATCAGGCACAGGACGATGGTGGCGATCAGCGGTATGGCCGTGCCGTCCCCGTCAAAGAGGGCAAGTCCTAAAGAGGG
>CANEEC010000144.1 GCA_947426455.1 uncultured Clostridia bacterium
AGGGCTATGCCCGTAATAAAAAACAACCACGCGTTAGACGCGTGGATGGTTTTTTCGTATTTACGTTTGCGCGCTCGTCGCATACGCTGTCTCGCAGATGTCTGCCGCGTCTCGGTCAGCTACGGTTTGACCGGATTATTGCAGCCATTCCGGCATTTCGTCGGAATTACCGCCGCTATCTACGACTTGGCCGCCCTGCTCGTTGCTGTTGCCGGAACCGCTGCCGGAGACGACGCCTTCGCCGCTGTTGTTGTCGGAACTGCCGTTACCGCCGTTACCACCGTTACCACCGTTACCACCGTTACCGCTGCCATTGGGATCCGTGATCGGCTGCGGAACGAAGTTGGAATCCACCTTAACATCGGGACTGATGGGGTAGGTGGCGGTGTCGGCGTTGTGCAGATTGCAGTAGTAGATGGGAGCATCGTACTGGGAATCCGCCAGATTTTTCGTCGGACCGCCGGGCCGGTTGATCATCACCTTGGAGGTGTGATGCGGACACCAGGGGGTGGCCAGATATCCGCTGGAATCGCAGACATCCACCTGAACGTGAACGTCGTCGATTTCAATGGGAACCGTTCCTTCCAGGAAATATTCCGTGCGTACCGTGGAGCCTCTGGGATCCTGAGAGGACAGCTCGGAGGGCAGCTTGCCGGATTTGGTATCGATCTCTGCGGAAACCACGCTGGAATCCATGGTGAACGAACCCCGGGAAAGTCCGGTATGCACCTGATTCATGACCAGTTGCCATACTCTGGTGGCGGAGGCGGAGCCTTCGTCCAATTCCAGATTTACGTCGTTTCCGATCCATACGGCGGCAGAGTAGTAGGGGGTAAAGCCTACGAACCAGGCGTCGTAGTTATCGGTGGTAGTACCGGTCTTTCCGGCGGAGGGCTGTCCGCTGAGCGCGGCGCGCTTTGCCAGACCGTCGGTAACGGTGGTTCTGAGAATGTCGGTCATGATGGAAGCGGTGCCCGGACTCATGGCCTGATGAGTTTCGGCCGTCTTTTCCAGCAGGATGGCTCCCTTTTTATCGGTGACCTTGGTGTAGCAGATGGGTTGAGTATACGTACCGCCGTTGGCAAAGGTACCGTAGGCCGCGGCCATTTCCATGGGGGAAACGCCCTTGGTCATACCGCCCAAAGCCAGTGCGGAAGCGTTCAGGTCGTTGGTGGAACCCTCTTCCACGATGGAGGTGATTCCCAGCTTCTTAGCGAAATCTACGCTGGCTTCAATGCCGATGTCCATAAAGACCTTGACGGCGTTGACGTTCACCGACTGTTCCACGGAGGTGCGCAGGGTATGCAGACCGCGGAAACCGCTGTACCAGTTCTTCGGCCACTGTTTTCCGCCTACGATGAGAGGCGCGTCGTCGATGACGCTGGCGGCGGTCCATGTCTTACTTTCGATGGCAGGACCGTAAACGCCGATGGGTTTGAAGGAAGAACCGGGCTGGCGGGTACTGGTGGCTCTGTTGTACAGCAGCTTGCCGGAGGTGGAACGTCCGCCCACCATGGCCTTGATTTCGCCGGTGTGATAATCCATGATCACCATGGCCGACTGGGGCTGCATCACTTCCTGCCGCAGGGAATAGTAATCCGGGCTGACGGACAGGCTGGTCTGGTTATTGGTAAAGACGTTGGGATGATCGGTGAAGAACTGAGCGCTGATCACCAGATTTCCGTCGCTGTCCTTTTTCTTATAGTCGGCGCCGATGGAGATGACGCCGCCGGAAATGCTGTAGAACTGACCGTCCCTCTGGGTGTACATGTTTTTAAATTCCACGCTGACGTCGGTTTTTCCCTGCACCTTGGTGTTGTAGAAGTTCATGCGCTTTCCGGCGAACACGGTGAGGCTTCCATCGGAATTCCACTGATATTCACCAGCCGACAGGATGAAGCACCCCTGGGCGTCGAAATAGTTGGCCTTATTGTAGAGCATGATATTTCCGTTGGCGTTGAGGATGTTGCCGCTGCCGTCCTTTTTCAGACGGGACTGGCGAACCTCGGGGAAATTAGCGGCCTTGGCGAAGACCTCCTCCGTCTTTTTCTGCATATCCAGATCCAGGGTGGTGTAGATGCGCAAACCCTTGGTATACAGCATGTCCCGAGCCTCGTCGTTGCTCAGGTTGTATTCCTCCATCAGGTCGTTGATCACCTGGTTGACGGTGTAGTCGGCGAAGTAGGAGGAAATGTTCTGGGCGGATACGTTTGTGGTTCCGGGCTTCATGGACTGGCGCATGTCATAGGCAAGCGCTTCGTCGTATTCCGCTTGGGTGATCTTATCCTGCTCCAGCATGAATTTCAGCACCAGCTTCTGACGGTCCTTAAAGGTATCGTTGTACCAGATGGTCCAACTGTCGTCGCGGCTGACGATGTCCAAAGCATCAGGGTCGTCGATGTTTTCATTGCTGTCGCTCTTTAACAGGGCGTATTTGGACGGACTCTTGGGAATGGTGGCCAAAGCGGCACATTCCGCCAGATTCAGCTCGGAGACGTCCTTGGAGAAATACGCCTGAGAAGCTGCCTGAACGCCCCAGGCTCCATATCCCAGATTGATGGTGTTCAGATACGCCTCAATGATCTGTTCTTTGGTCATTTCCTTTTCCAGCTGCAGGGCGTACCAGGCTTCCTGAATTTTTCGGCCCATGGCTCTGTCGGCGGACAGGTAAAGGTTCCTGGCCAGCTGCTGGGTCAGGGTAGAGGTGCCGCTGATGGGACTGCCGGTGGTGACGCTTTCCACGATGGCGCCGATGATGCGGACGAAGTTGAAGCCGTTGTGGCTCCAGAAGGTCTTGTCTTCAATGGCAACGAAGGCATCCACCAGATTTTCAGGAAGGTCGAAGAAGGAGATGTTGGTTCGAATCTCCGAAGTTCCGGGTTTGGTGATATTTTCGATGACGTTGCCGTTGACGTCGTACAGCACGGAGTTTTCCGCCAACAGGCTGTAGATGTCGTCGGTGTCGATGGGCGGCGTTTTGGCGATGACGGAAAGCACGTATACTCCCGTGATCGCGCCGATGAGCAGCGCCAGAACCAGGAAAAACAGGATCAGACGCTTGAAATTGATTTTGTATTTTTTCTTTTTCTTCTTTTTATC
>CANEEC010000145.1 GCA_947426455.1 uncultured Clostridia bacterium
GCCTGTTCCTCTAAGTCTTTCAGCTGGAATTCACAGTGGTCCAATACCTGTTCCTGCTGTTTCAGTCCGCCGCGCCCCAATTGGCGTCCCAGGCGAACCCAGGCCTCCCGTTCCTCCGACTTCAACAATGAGGTGGGAAACCACTGCTCACAGGTATCCTCCCAAAGCTGGGCGTAATCCTCCCATCGTCCCTGCAGATGGCCGTCCCAAAGCATCTGGAAAAAGCCGTTATCCCTCTCCTGTGTCAGATGAAGCGCTGCTTCCTCCAAAGGCGTCTGCTCATAGAGGATTTCCACCCGCAGCCGCTGCAAAATCTCTCTTAAATCCCGCAGCTCTTTCACCCGCGCATAGAGCCTTGCCCACTTCCAAAGTCCTATACCCGTGCAGCCCATGATCAGCACCGCCGCTTCCAACGCTTTTATCTGCACGGTTCTACCTCCATGGCTTCCCGCTTCCAGATTCCCGTCACCGTTCCCCTGCTGGGACGGTCGCTTAGAAATACGATGCGGAAAAAGGTTCCCTCTCCGATGATTTTTCCAAGAGGCCCCATGGACAAATCCTTCAAATCTCCGGCGTGGATGGTGGTCAGCAGAATCACTCCGGCGGAAACGGCACGCCGCAGCGCCCGCACTTCTTCCTCCGTTCCCACTTCATCGGTACAGATCACCTGGGGTCCCATGCTCCGCAGCATCATGGTCATGCCCTCCTCCTTGGAGCATCCGGTCATCACATCGGTACGCCTGCCCAGATCGAAGGCGAATCCGCCAAGTCCAGCTCCCGAAATTTCATTTCGCTCGTCGCAGACCGACACGTTATAACCCTGGTCACTTAACATTCGAATCAGACTGCGAAGCAGCGTGGTCTTGCCGCAACCCGGCGGAGAGGCGATCAGCGTATGCCCGAAGCGTCCGTAAGCGTCTAAAAGCTGCGGCCAAAGAAGCCTCCCCGCCTGAGGAACCTCCTTCGCGAAACGAACGTTGATAGAGGTTACTTCTCTGATGGTTGCGACAGACCCCTGATGGATCACGGCCTGTCCGCAAAATCCCGCTCGATGACCGCCGGGCAAGGCGATAAAACCGCTGCGCAGCTCCTGTGGATGGGCGTAATCTGAATAGTTAAGAAATCGATTTATTATATTGTTTAATAAATTTTGATCTATTTTCCCCAGCGCTTGTCCCGAAACGGTATATTCCTTGCCTCCGCAGACGAGAAGCGCCGGATATCCCACCCGAAGCCGCAGTTCTTCGGCATCTCTCCAAAGTCCCCGCGGAATCCTTTCCAGCTCTTTTGATACGGAGGGCGAAAACTGCTGTAAAAACTCCCGAATGTTGTCCATAAAAAAACCTCCCCGTTTCTACCATACCTATGATAGAAACGAGAAGGTTATTCTCGGTTTGAAGCAAAATCGATGGATTTTATTTATCCAGAGGATAAGCTTCGGTGAGCTTGTCCACAATGGCTTTCGCCGGCGCAATTCCCCCTTCTCTCTCTTTGATCACCAGAGAAATGGCCTCCGCCACCCGATCCATATCGTTTTCTTTTAAGCCTCGGGTGGTCACCGCCGGCGTTCCCAGACGGATGCCGCTGGTAACGAAGGGAGATTTGGGGTCGTTGGGAATGGTGTTTTTATTGGCGGTGATGTGCGCTTCATCCAGCCATTGCTCCACGTCTTTTCCCGTGAGATCGTAGTTGGTCAGATCCACCAGCATCAGATGATTGTCCGTACCGCCGGAAACGATTTGAATTCCCCGCGCCTGAAGTCCCTTGCACAGCGCCTGAGCGTTGCTCAGCACCTGTTTCTGATAAGTCTTAAATTCATCGCTTGCCGCCTCTGCAAAGCAGACAGCCTTAGCGGCGATCACGTGCATCAGCGGGCCGCCCTGAATTCCGGGAAAGATGGCCTTATTGAAATTGTATTTTTCCGCCGCCTCCCGATTTGCCAAGATCATGCCGCCTCTGGGACCGCGCAGTGTCTTGTGGGTAGTAGTGGTCACCACGTCGGCATAGGGGAACGGACTGGGATGCAGTCCCGCCGCTACCAGTCCTGCGATATGCGCCATATCCACCATCAGGCAGGCGCCCACTTCGTCCGCTACCTGACGGAACTTCTGAAAATCGATGGTTCTGGCGTAGGCGCTGGCTCCCGCCACGATCAGCTTCGGCTTATGCTCTAAAGCTAACTCCCGCAGACGGTCATAATCGATGAAGCCGTTTTCATTCACGCCGTAGGGAACGATGTGAAAATACTTTCCCGACATGTTCACGGGAGAACCGTGGGTCAAATGGCCGCCGTGATCCAGATTCATACCCATCACCGTATCTCCGGGATTTAAAACGGCGAAGAACACCGCCATGTTGGCCTGTGCGCCGGAATGGGGCTGCACGTTGGCATAATCGCAGCCGTACAGCTGTTTTGCCCGCTCAATGGCCAGATTTTCCACAACATCCACACAATCGCAGCCGCCGTAATACCGCTTTCCGGGATATCCTTCCGCATACTTATTGGTCAGCGGACTTCCCATGGCGGCCATGACCGCCTTGCTGACCCAGTTTTCCGACGCGATCAGCTCCAGGTGTTGGCTCTGCCTCGTCATTTCATCTTCGATGGCCTTGGCAATCTGAGGATCTGTGGTTAAAATTGTGTTAAAATCGTACATGTAGTTGTCTCCTCTTTCGTATTGTATTCAGTGATAACAATCAGCTCAGTCTGTGAATGAAGATGCCGCTGCGCAGCTTTGGCTCAAACCAGGTGGATTTGGGCGGCATTAAGAGGCCGGCATCGGCGATCTGCAGCAATTCTTCAATGGAGGTGGCATACATGGAAAAAGCCACCGCCCAACCCTCCTTCACCCTGCGCTCCAGTTCGCGTGTTCCTCGGATTCCGCCGATGAAATCGATGCGGCTGTCGGTTCTGGGGTCGCAAATCCCCAGCACAGGCGATAGAAGATGATCCTGAAGGATGGAAACGTCCAATCCTTTGACGGGGTCGTCGGAGAGAACCTCCGGCTTTGCAGTCAGCAGATACCACTGATCCGC
>CANEEC010000146.1 GCA_947426455.1 uncultured Clostridia bacterium
GTCGATCAACTGACGAAGAACCTTGCCCCGGCCGAGAAGGTGCTGCTGTCCGACGAACTCTTCCAGGGATTCCGGCCGCAGGCGGCTTGCTAAGGGATTATATTTTTCCCGATCATCGAACATGGATTGTTGATACATAGTCCGCTCCTTTGAAAAAAGGAAAGCTTAGCGCTTTCCCTTATCGTAAATTTCGCCCAATGCCCTCGGCGCCCGGTTGTTCTTGGAGAAGAACATCAGAAGCAGCAGCGTCAGAACATAAGGCAGAATCATAATCAAATCCGAATAGGCTCCGGGCAGTCCCAGATACTGGATCAGCGAGTAACCCGCCGCTCTGGCAAATCCGAACAGGAGGCAAGCCCCCAACGTAGCGGGTATCTTCCAGTTGCCGAAAATCATCGCCGCGATGGCCAGATATCCGTACCCGGTGTAAATGCTGGTGGAGAAGTTTCCGAACACCGAGTAGGCAAAGCACATACCGCCCAGACCCGACAGCGCGCCGGATACCATGACGGCGATAAACTGAATTCTCGCCACGTTGCAGCCCGCCGCATCCACCGCATAGGGATTGTCGCCGCATGCCCGAAGCCGCATCCCAAAGCGGGTTTTATACATCACATACCAGGCTACTACCGTCACGGCGATAATGATAAATTCGAAAGGATACACATTGGTAAAAAATCCGCCGATAACAGGAAGGTCAGCCAACGGCTGAAAGGTCAACCGGGTGGAAACCCTCAGCACGAACTTGTCCGAGGACTGCCCCAGTACGCCCGCGTTGATTTGACTGGTGAGAAAATCCGTCAGCGCCATAGCCAGAATGTTGACCACGACGCCGCTGATGACCTGATTCGCCTTGAATTTGATGCACAAAACAGCGTGAATTACCGCATACAGCGCACCGCCTGCCATGGCAATCACCATGGACAGATACATAGGCGCCTGAGAGGTGGCGGCAAACATGCCCGCCGTCAATGCGGTGAACACAGCGCCGAAGAAAGCGCCGGCGCCCAGAAAACCCTCCAGCGCCAAGTTGGTTACACCGCTTCGCTCGCTGTAGATGCCGCCCACCGCGATAATGAACAGCGGCAGAGAAAAGGACATTCCGTTTACAATAATATCAGTCATCGGTCATCCTCCTTTCCCTCTTTTGCATCTTTGTTCCATCGCTTCTCCTGAGCCATGCGGTCTTTCGTGCGCTTTAATCTGGCTCGGATATAGACGCCGCAGGCCGCAAACAGCAGCATCAACCCCGTGATCAGAGAAGCGATTTCCTGAGGCAGTCCGATGGAAGAATTCATGTACATGCTTCCCTTGCTGATGATAGTCACCAGGAAAGATGAGGCCAAAATGCCGATGGGATTGGAATTTCCCAACAGGCACACAGCGATGGAATCAAAGCCGGTGCTGGCCAATACCTTGGGCTGGATGGAACTGAGATAACCCAGATAATAGGTGGCGCCCGCCAATCCCGCCAACGCTCCGGAAATGGCCATAGCCAGCATGATGCTCTTGTTGGCGTTGATTCCCGCATAGGTGGCCGCGTTTTTATTGGCGCCCACCGCCTTCAATTCGAAGCCGATCCGCGTATGATTGATGAAGTAGTGAATCGCTGCCGCTGCGATCAGCGCCAGAATAAAACCCAGAGGAATCACTGTTTTCATTCCGGCGATCTCCACATTCTGCAGGGTCAGTCTGGCATTTTCCCCCACCGGATTGGACTGTCTCGTAATGGGATTGACGTAAAACGTCAGAATGAAAAAGCTGATGATATACTGGAATATGTAATTCAACATGATGGCCGACACCACTTCGTTGATGTTAAACTTATATTTCAGAAGGCCGATCAGGCTTCCCGCAAGCGCTCCCACAACGACGCAGACCAAAATGACCAAAGGCTTGGCCGCAACCGCCGGAAGGCCGCTGTAACCCACGGTGATGGACGCGATAAAACCGCCGATCAGCATCTGTCCGGAAACACCGATATTGAACAGTCCGGCTTTGTAGGCTACCGCCACCGACAGCGCCGCGAAGATCATGGGCGTCCAGATGTCCAGATAGCTCATAAAATCCGTCAGCATACCCTTTCCGCTGGCGTAGTTTTTCTTCATCAAAAGACCGCAGCCCTGGAACAGACTCTTGTAACCATCCACGGGATTCTTGCCTAAAACCATCATCAAAATCGCTCCGGCAATCAGGCTGAGACAGATGGCAAACAGCGGAATGGTAATGTTCTGCCGCTTTTCATCTCCCATGATGGTGAGAAATACCTGAGAGAGCGAATTTCCTTTCCGTTTTTTCATTTATTCCTTCACCCCCATCATATAGCGCCCCACTTCGTTGGTGGACATGGTGTCCGCCGGCGCGACCTTCAATAGCTGACCATTGTAGATGACGCCGATGGTGTCCGCCAGGTTCATGATCTCGTCCAGCTCCAGAGAAATCAAAAGGATGGCCTTACCCTTGTCCCGTTCCTGCAAAATCTGCTGGTGAATGTGTTCGATGGCTCCGATGTCCAACCCCCGGGTAGGCTGAACGAAGATGATGCAGGCCGCGTCCTGATCGATTTCCCGCGCCACGATGGCTTTTTGCTGGTTGCCTCCGCTCATACTGCGTACAACGGTCTTTTCACCCTGACCGGAACGGATATCGAATTCCTCGATGAGCGCAAGGCTCTTCTTTTCAAATTGTTCCTTGTGAAGAACGCCCTTCACGCAGTAAGGCTCCTGATCGTACCGACGCAGCAGCAGATTCTCCGACAGGGCGAAGTCCAAAATCAAACCCCAGTTCTGCCGATCCTCAGGGATATAGGCAAGTCCCTGCCGCACCCTCTGCCGCACCGCAGCGCCGGTCACATCTTTACCTCCCAGTAGGACAGTTCCTCCGGAAATCTCCGTCAAACCGGCAATCGCGTCGGCGATTTCCACCTGACCGTTTCCGGCAACTCCGGCGATGGCAAAGATTTCACCGCCCCGCACG
>CANEEC010000147.1 GCA_947426455.1 uncultured Clostridia bacterium
CTCATCACCACCACTCTGTTCGTTCCCTGCTTTGCTTCTCTGGCCGTCTTAGCAAAGGAACAGGGCGTTCTTACGGCCGTCCTCCTGTGGCTTCTCAGCATCGTCTTAGCCTTTGGCGCCGGAGGCGCGGCCGCGGCGATTTTAATGTAATTTTGCAACTGCCAAAAAATTTTCTTTCTGCAAAAAGACCGAAACGCCACCCCTATAGGTGACGCTTCGGCCTTGTTATTTTCGTCTGACGGGAGCGCCGTAAGGCGCGATTGTCCGGATTTTTCTATGCTCGCTCCAATGCCTTTTCCCTCTGCTCCTGAATGTAGTCGTCGTAGGTACAGAGGCGGTCGATGAGCTTTCCGTCCACAAACTCCATGATGCGGTTAGCCACGGTCTGGATGAATTCGTGGTCGTGGGAGGCAAACAGCAGATTTCCCTTGACGTCGATCAGTCCGTTATTGACGGCAGTGATGGATTCCAGATCCAGATGGTTGGTGGGTTGATCCAAAATCAGGACGTTGGAACCGTACAGCATCATCCGGGACAGCATACAGCGAACCTTCTCGCCGCCGGACAGCACTTTCACCGGCTTGAACACGTCGTCTCCGGAAAACAGCATCCGCCCCAGAAATCCTCTCATGAACGTCTCGGTGGTCTCTTCCGTAAACTGTCCCAGCCACTGCACCAGATTGAGATCGCAGTCGTTGAAGAACTGGGAATTGTCCATGGGGAAGTAGGAGGTGGTGATAGTGGTTCCCCACTTGAACGTCCCTTCATCCGGCTCCATTTCTTCCATGAGGATCTTAAACAGCGTGGTATTGGCGATTTCGCTCTCTCCCACGAAGGCGATCTTATCGCCCTTGTTGATGCGGAAGGAAACATTGTCCAGCACCTTTACACCGTCGATGGTCTTGGACAGCCCTTCCACGGTGAGGATTTCCTTGCCCGGCTCCCGGTCCATGGTGAAACCCACGAAGGGATAGCGGCGGGAAGACGCCGGCATTTCCTCTACCGTCAATTTATCCAGCAGCTTTCTTCTGGCGGTAGCCTGCTTGGACTTGGACTTGTTGGCGGAGAACCGCTGAATGAAGTTTTGCAGTTCTTTGATCTTCTCCTCGTTCTTGCGGTTCTGATCCCGCATCATCCGCTGGATCATCTGGCTGGATTCGTACCAGAATTCGTAGTTTCCCACGTACATTTTGATCTTGCCGTAGTCCACATCCACGATATTGGTACAGACGGTGTTCAAGAAGTGACGGTCGTGGGATACCACGATGACGGTGCCTTCGTATTCCATCAGGAAATCCTCCAGCCAGTCGATGGCCTGAATGTCCAGACCGTTGGTAGGCTCGTCCAGCAGGATGATATCCGGCTTGCCGAACAGCGCCTGCGCCAGAAGCACCTTTACCTTTTCCTTCTCCATCAGAGCGTCCATACCGCTGTACAGCAGGTCGTTGGAAAGTCCCAGACCCTGAATCAGACGGCTGACGTCGGACTCCGCTTCCCAGCCGTTCATCTCGGCAAATTCGCCCTCCAGCTCGGAGGCACGGATTCCGTCCTCATCGCTGAAATCCTCCTTGGCGTACAGCGCGTCTTTTTCTTTCATGATGCTGTAAAGCTTCTCATTTCCCATGATGACCGTATCCAGCACCGTATATTCTTCAAAGGCAAAGTGATCCTGCTTCAATACGGACATGCGCATCTGAGGCGGCATGGTCACCGTACCGGTGGACGGCTCCAATTCTCCGGATAAAATGCGAAGAAATGTGGATTTTCCCGCGCCGTTGGCGCCGATGATACCGTAGCAGTTTCCCGGCGTAAACTTTAAATCCACGTCCTTAAACAGGGGCTGCCCGCTGAAATTCAGGCTCACATTGGTAACTGTAATCATATGCTCCTCCTCAATTCTTCTATGTAAATTCCCTTGCGAAGCGTCTGCAAACGTCCGCGCGGGTCTTGCCTTTCGCTTGTTGTATGCAAATCCTCCCGCGAAGCGTCCACGAAACACCCCGCACAAGTCTTGCCTTTCGCTACATGAAAATGTACATCGACCATAATCGATGTACATAACATCATCACTATATCACAGAAACCGCGCCGCCGCAAGGGGTTTTCCTCCTGTCAAGGAAATGAGTTGAGAAGTTTTGACCTCTCACCCCATAGCCACAGACGCATGTGATGGTAAATTACCATTTCTTTTTTGCGATTTCGATTGCCTCTTTCCCCGTCATATGTTCAACAGATAACTCAATCATACATAACGGATTCCATTCTCTTGCAATTTCCTGATTTCTGTTTGCTTCATCATCGTTTGGATGATATTTCATCGCCAGCTTTTCTATTGCCTGCCTTTTTTCGTTTTCGCCCTCTAATATGCGGATTTTCCCAAATGCAATCACGCTTTTAAAATAAGTTGTATATTCTTCCGGATGTATCTCGTCCTGAGCAATGACGCAAAATGATGCTTTGCCGCATGTTCTCATCGCATCTGTTTTATGCCCACTTTTTGCACTGTGAAAATAAATTTTAGAGTTATCGTAAACATAACTCATGGGAACAGCATAGGGATATCCATTATCTCCCAATAACGCCAATACTCCCGAAGTCCCATTCTTGAGTATTTCAATGCTCTCTTCGTTACTTAAAAGCTGCTTTTTTCTTCTCATTTCTCTGAACATATATTTTTCCTCCCTTGTAATCATTTCATCGTTCATCATAAGGCAATCCGCATCTCCTTCTAAAAATAAAAGCACTCGACCGCACATCTTCAAAGACCTAACGATGTGTAACGAATGCTTTCGTTCTTCTACCCGGTGGCAGATGATTGCTTATTTAACTTTATCAAGTATAATACGGCAACTCGCAGAAGTCAATCATTTGCGTCAAACTTCACCAATCAAACTGTAGGATTACAATACATGTGTTACAACTGAATAAATAAAATGCGGAAATC
>CANEEC010000148.1 GCA_947426455.1 uncultured Clostridia bacterium
CTTCACCGCCCGGGAGGCGGTGGAATTATCGTCCACCTTGAAATCCACCAGCGTCTTTACCTTTTTTCCTGCCGCCACTCCCTGACGGAACACCACGTTGAGAATGGCGTCCGTAGCCTTGGCCTTCTGAGCCGCTTTCAGCGCGTCATCCACCTGAGTGACGATCTGATCGTCTCCCCAGATCTGGGACTCCGCTCCCGACGCCACTTTGCACAGATGAATCACCGCATCGTCTCCCGCCAGCGTTTTGTTCATGTGGGTATAGCGTTCGTAAGGCACCCCAATGACCTGACAAAGCTGCTGAAAGGGATTGAGCCGGGAGCCGTCCTTCAAAGACAGGTACAGCTCCGTCCTGTTGCAGGTGGCAATCAGCACCGCTCCCTGGATTTCTTCATTTGCTTTCAATGTTTCATAGATGGTTTGCGTCTGGGTCTTGGTGCAGGAGAACACCTCCCGTTCTCCCAGACCCGCCATATTGTAGTCAATGTACGACATGATAATGTTCAAAACTTACACTTCCAATCTCTTACGGCCAGAGCGCAGGTACACCCGTCCCCGCTGGTCTTCGACAATAGTTTTCTTCCGTTTCTGCTGGCGAGCACCGCGCTGCGCTCACACACGTTGTCCACTCCCGTCACTTCCTTTACAAGCCGGGAAGCCGCATACTGTCCCGGCACTGCGGAAAGCTCCGCCGGCGTATAGGTGACAAAGGGAATGCGATACTTTTCGCTGAATGCGATGATGCACCCCTCGTCTTTTTTTAAGTCCACCGAAGCGATCTTTTCCACAGCCTCCAAGGCGATATCATGCTGGGAAAGCTGCGCTAAGATAAAGTCCTCGAACTGTCCGGCGCTGACGCCCCTGCGGCACCCCACTCCCAAAGACACAATTCTCGGCACTACGTTCATCGTATTGAGAAAGGGTTGGTGTCTGCCGCTGAGGCTGATGCAGATTCCCGTTTCCGCCGGTTCCGTCGTCAGCTCCTGAGGCAAAACTCCCTCACAGGCGAAGCTGCTGCTGATTCCCACTTTTTCTCCCCGAAGCACCGCCGAGGAGACGGTTTTAATCTTTTTCACATCCAGGATGGCGCACCCGGCGCGCTTTGCCCACACATCCACCGCGAATTTGCCGTTGATGTCCGTGGCCGTAGTCAAAACGATTTCCGCTCCGACAAGCCGTGCCACGGTTTCCGCCATCTCGTTAGCGCCGCCCAGATGACCGGAAAGTACCGGAATGGAATAGCGTCCCAGCTCATCCATCACCACCACTGCCGGATCCACATCCTTGGATTTCAGCAGGGGAGCTATCATGCGCACGGCGATTCCCGCGGCGCAAATAAAGAGAAATCCGTCCCTTTTACAGAAATTCTCCCCCAAATATTCCGTAGCGGTGCATCCCATGTTTTCGCTGTCAAATACTTCTGCCTCGTACCCGTGCTCCGGCTCTCTGAAAAGCCGGCGGGCGATATCCTCCGCCAGATTCTTCCCCCGTTGGGTAAAGGCGATGATGCCGATGTGTTTCATTCTTTCGACGCCTCTCTAAACAGATGTGTAAACGTGGGATCGTAGAGCTTTGAGCGTTCGTATTCACTTCCGAGAAATCCTCCCACCATAATCAGCGCCATTTTGTTGATGCCGTTTTCCTCCGCCGCCTTCGCAATATCCCTGACCGTGGTGCGGATGACCTTTTCATCCGGCCACGTGGCTTTGTAAACGATGGCTGCCGGCGAGTCCGGCTCGTAGCCGCCGGCAATCAGCCGCTGGGAAAGCTCCTCCAGCATGGTAGAAGTCAGAAACACTACCATGGTCGCGCCGTGAGCCGCCAGCCTGGAGATTTCTTCTTTTTCCGGAACCGGCGTTCTGCCCGCCATTCTGGTCAGGATGACCGTCTGGCTCACATTGGGCAATGTATATTCCGCGTTGAGGGCGGCGGCTGCGCCGATAAAGGAGCTGACCCCCGGTACGGAAACGTATTCCATTCCTTCTTTATCCAAAATGTCCATCTGCTCTCTGATCGCGCCGTAAATGCAAGGGTCGCCGGTGTGAAGCCGCACAACCTCCCTGCCCTTGTTTTCTTTCATCACGCAGATGACCTCTTCCAGAGTCATCTTTGCGCTGTTGTAGATTTTACATTCCTCTTTGGCATACTCCAGCAGAGCCGGATTGACCAGCGAACCCGCATAGATGATCACGTCCGCCTTCTTCAGCAGTTCTGCGCCTCTGACCGTAATCAGATCCGCCGCTCCGGGTCCTGCGCCGATAAAGTATATCATCGTTTAATTCTCCTTTTTTCTGTCCTCTGAAGGTATGACGATCAAAGAAAAGTAGCTGGACTGTTCTTTTAAATCCTTTAAATCCCTGTAGACCTTTTCGTCTTCCATGGTGGCGCGCTCCACCATCATCGCCTGTTGATCCGCCAGCTTTTCCCTCAGCTTCATGATCGTCTTTCCCGATTTCATCAACACCTTCGTGCCGGAAAGCTTTTCGGCCTCTTCCCCTCTGTATGTCGCCGGCACGATGTGCAGCATTTCGTCCCTTTCACAAAGGGAGGTGTTCAGGCTTGCCGCCGCCGCGCAGAAGGAGGGAACGCCCGGTACCATGGCGGTGGGGTATCCCTTCTGCGTCAGTCTGCGGTGAACATACATGACAGTACTGTAAATCGCAGGGTCTCCCAACGTCAGAAAGGCCACATCCCTTCCCTGATCCAAAATGGCGGCAATCGCCGACGCCGATTCATCGTGATACCGGTCAAGCTCCTGTTTATCCTTAATCATAGGCATATCGCATTCCAGAATTTCCTTATCCGCAATGTATTCTCCCGCAATCTTGAAAGCGATGTTTT
>CANEEC010000149.1 GCA_947426455.1 uncultured Clostridia bacterium
ATATTTTTGAAATTTTAAAGTTCAACCGGAGCATTCAATAAATAAAGCCGAAAATGCTTCAAAATTTTCTGGCTATTTTGCGGGTTTCCAGTTGCATGACGGAGGAAAGCAGATTGAGAGGAGTATATACACCTGTAACAAAGATTCGCAGGCAAGTGTTTGCGGAGGTTGCAAAATTAGCATACGAGGGCGGTGATTATTCGCGGGTGGAGGAGATTCCCTTCAAGATCATTCCCGGCGAAATTCCAACCTATAGAGACAGTGTATTTCAGGAACGAGCGGTGGTAGGCGAACGGATTCGCCTGGCTATTGGACTCCCTCTGTATCCCGCGGATCAACCCACTTATATTTCCAACGGCGTAGAGGATAGCGCCATTGCGGAAAAGGTGTACGATCCGCCGTTGATCAATGTGATTCCCTTTGCATGCAATGCCTGCGAAGAATCCGCCATGATGGTGACGGATAATTGCCGCGGCTGTCTGGCGCATCCCTGCACTTCGGTTTGTCCGGTTCAGGCGGTATCCATCGTAGACGGAAAATCTCATATCGATAAAGAAAAGTGCATCAAATGCGGACGCTGCAAGGAGACGTGTCCGTATCATGCCATCGTGAAATACGATCGTCCCTGCGCCGCTGCCTGCGGTGTCAAGGCTATCGAAAGCGATCATCTGGGTCGCGCCAAGATCAATTACGACAAGTGCGTGTCCTGCGGCCAGTGCATGGTCAGCTGCCCTTTTGGCGCCATTGCCGATAAGTCGCAGATCTTTCAGCTGATTCACGCCATCAAAAACGGCCATAAGGTCATCGCGGAAGTGGCGCCGGCCTTCGTAGGGCAGTTCGGCCCCATGGCCAGCCCGGAAAAGGTCAAGGCCGCTTTGAAGGAGTTGGGTTTTGCCGAGGTCTACGAAGTGGCCATCGGCGCCGATCTGGGCGCCATCGAGGAGGCTCACCATTACGTTCACAAGGTGGCCAGCGGCGAAGAACCCTTCCTGGCCACGTCCTGCTGCCCCTCCTGGTCGGTGATGGCCAAAAGGGACTTTCCCGATATCGCGCCTTACGTATCCGATGCGCTGACGCCTATGGTGGCAACCGCCCGTCTGATTCGCAAGGACAATCCCGATGCGAAGATCGTGTTCATCGGTCCCTGCGCGGCGAAAAAGCTGGAGGCTTCCCGTCGTTCCGTCAGAAGCGAGGTGGATTTCGTCATCACCTATGAAGAACTGATGGGCATGTTTGTGGCCAAGAACATTGAATTAGCCGATATCGAAACGGATGAGACCTTTGATGACGCTACGGCTGCCGGTCGGGGATATTCCGTTGCCGGAGGCGTGGCGGACGCCATCGCCAACTGCGTGGACGAGCTGTACCCCAACGTACAGATCAAAGTGGACCGCGCGGAGGGATTGGCGGAATGCGCCAAGATGCTGAAGATCGCTCAGGCCGGTAAGAGAAACGGATACCTGATGGAGGGAATGGCTTGTCCCGGCGGCTGCATTGGCGGCGCGGGAACTCTGCTGGCGCAGAATAAGGCTTCCGTCGCCGTAAAGAAATTCCAGGCGGAAAGCGATGATAAAGTGGCCACGAAGAGCAAGTATCACGTTCCGGAAGAGGAATAAAGAGGAGCTTCTATGAAATTGTTTCTCTGGGATCAGCGCGAGGCGCAGGTGGAGAGCCGCCGGCTTTTGAAACAGGCTGTCCTGCAGTATGAGACTGCGAAACGGAATAAAGAAAATCATGGGGAGTCCCACAGGGACTCCCTTGTTGTCATCTGCGAAACTCCCAGCGGAAAACCGTATCCGGTTTCGCCTGCCGGCTGTCGGCTGCCCCTTCATGTGTCGGTGACCCACACGGCCTGTTGGTGGCTGTGCGCCGTAGGAGAAACCCCGATGGGAATCGATGCGGAACTGCGTTCCCGCCGCATAAAACCGTCCTTAGCACGCCGCATCTGCACGGCCCGGGAACTGCAGTGGTTAGAAGAGGCGGACGACCGTCCCGAGTTGTTTCGGCGGAGGCTTCTGTGGCTCTGGGTGAGAAAAGAGGCGCGGGTCAAGTACCTGGGAACAGGGGTTTTTCAGGGATTGCGAACCGTTTCCGCCCTGGAATGTCAGGAGGATAGGCAGGGATTTATTCAGGTGGATTTAAGCGGCGTCTGTTTAGAAGCGGACGAGCAGCTTCTGGCGGCAGTCTATTCGCCGGGAGAGCAGAATATAGAAGGAATGGAACGGTTGTTATGGAAATAAAAGAAAAGAAAAACCGGCGCTCCTGTCGGGATGACGCGCTGTTTTGGCTGGAATACGGCGACAGGACAGAAAAGGAAATGGCGCAGCGGCTGAAAAAAAAGGGTTACAGCGAACGGGAAATCGCGGAAACCATGGAGTTTCTCAACGAGTATTCGCTGATGGACGATGAGCGATATGCGCTGAAATTTGTGGAAATGGCCATGGAAAAGGGACGCGGCCCCCTGCGAATTCGCCATCAGTTACAGGAGAAGGGGATCTCGTCAGCGGTTGCTGACGCGGCCATTTCTCAATTATATGATCGGACGACGGAGCGGGAAATCGCTTTGCGGGTTGCGGAAAAGGCCATGCGTGTCGTTTGCGGCGATTTTGGCGGCGGTTTCGGCGATTCGGACGATTTGGACGACCCCAACGGCAATCTGCGGGGCGAAATGGACGAAAGCCGCAAACCCGCGCGAAGGTTAACGGAAAAGGAGCGAATGAAAATCGCCCGAAGGCTGGCCGCCGCAGGGTTTTCCG
>CANEEC010000150.1 GCA_947426455.1 uncultured Clostridia bacterium
CCTCCATGATCTGTCCCACCTTCTTCTGATTGTGCGCTAAGGAGATGCCGCACTGCCGCGCCATAATGGCGTCGCGGCGCTTTTCTTTGGTGCTTTGGCGAACCTGTCCCTTCATAGAGGCGGCCAGCGTGCCCTCCTCCTTAGAATAAGGGAAAACGCCCAATCTCTCAAACCGCATATCCTCCACGAACTGCATCAGCTGGGCAAAATCCTCCTTGGTCTCTCCCGGAAGACCGGAAATCAACGTGGTTCGGATGTGAATATCCGGCATCGCCTTCCGCAGTCTTGCGATGGTGTCCCTGATGGAAGCCTCCGTGGAACAGCGGTTCATCGCCTTTAAAATTCGGTCGTTGCAGTGCTGCAGCGGAATGTCGATGTAATGGCAAACCTTCGGCTCTGCGGCCATAGTGGCAATCAGTTCGTCGGTAATTCGCTCCTCGTAGCAGTACATCAGGCGCACCCAGTGAACGCCGTCGATGCGGCAAACCTGCCGGATCAGCTCCGGCAGCTGATAGGCGCCGTACAGGTCGATTCCGTAGTTGGAAACGTCCTGCGCGATGAGGACGATTTCCCGGCAGCCCTCCTGCGTCAGTTCCCTGATTTCCTCCAGAATGTTTTCCATCCGCCGGCTTCGATATCCGCCGCGGATAAAGGGAATGATGCAGTAGGCGCAGACGTTATTGCAGCCTTCGGAGATTTTCACCGAAGCCGTATAGATGGACTCGCTTCGCTGCCGCCGGCCGATTTCCGCATAGATGCGGTCGTAATCGCTGATATATTTCTCTCTCTTGCCCGCCTGATGCTCCTTTAAAATCTCCGGCAGCTTAGGATAATCGTTGACTCCCAAAAAAATGTCAACCTCCGGCATTTCCCGGTACAGCTGGCGGGAATACCGCTGGCTGAGACAGCCGCTGACAATGAGCAGCGCCCCCTCCTTCTTCACGGCCGCCAGCTCGAAAATCCGTTCGATGGACTGCTCTTTGGCGTCGTTGATGAAAGCGCAGGTGTTGACGATGATCGCATCCGCCTGGGCGGGGCTGCCGACGGATCGGTGACCGGCGCGGGTTAAAATTCCGCAGACGCCTTCCGAATCTACCGTATTTTTTTCACAACCCAGTGTATCGATGTAAAACTTCAATGATTTTCTCCTCTTGCATTAAATTTCTTCGGGAACTTCTTCCGTTTCGGCGGCCTGCGCCTGCATTTCCGCCAGATCGGCCAGATCGACCAAAACCTTTCTGGGACGGCTTCCGTCCGCAGGTCCTACGATACCTCTGGCCTCCATCATGTCGATGAGCCGCGCCGCCCGGTTATATCCCACGCGGAATCGCCTTTGCAGCATAGAAATGGAGGCCTGTTCCGCCTGAACCACCATTTCGATGGCGTCGGCCAAAAGCTCGTCCACTTCTTCCTCCTGCTCGTTGCTACCCGACTGCACCCTCTCGATGGAATGAAGTACGTCCTGGGAATATTCCACCGTTCCTTCGGACTGACTCTTCAGGAACTCGATGATGCTGTGAACTTCGCCGTCGGAAATGAAGCAGCCCTGCACACGGGTAGGCTTCTGTCCCATGGGAGCAAAGAGCATGTCTCCCTTCCCCACCAGCTTTTCCGCTCCCGCCATATCCAGGATGGTGCGGGAGTCAAACTGCGAGGACACGGCGAAAGCGATTCGGGAACCGATATTCGCCTTGATGACGCCGGTGATTACGTCCACGGAGGGCCGCTGAGTTGCCACCACCAGATGCATGCCCGCCGCTCTGGCTAAAGCCGCCAGACGGTTGATGGATTCCTCCACCTGAGAGGGCGCCGCGATCATCAGGTCGGCCAATTCGTCGATGATGATGACGATCTGGGGCATAACCCGGTCATCTTCTCCCTTGGCCTTTACGGCCTCGTTAAAGCCTGCCAGATCGCGAACGCTTTCCGCCGCAAACTTCTTATACCGCTCGTTCATCTCCGCAACGGCCCAGGAAAGCGCCGCCGCCGCCTTTTTCGGCTCGGTGACCACGGGAATCAGCAGATGAGGAATTCCGTTGTAGTTGGAAAGCTCCACCACCTTGGGGTCCACTAAAATCAGCTTCACTTCCTCCGGCGTGGCGTGATACAAAATGCTGCAGATCAGACTGTTGATGCAGACGCTCTTGCCGGAACCGGTGGAACCGGCAATCAAAAGGTGCGGCATGGATTTCAGGTCCGCTACGATACACTTGCCCGCAATGTCCTTACCCACGGCGAAGGAGATCTTGGACTTGGCGTCTTTGAATTCTCTGGAATCGATGATTTCGCGGATGGTTACCATGTTGATCTTTTCGTTTTCTACTTCGATGCCCACCGCCGCCTTTCCGGGAATGGGCGCTTCGATGCGGATGCTCTTAGCCGCTAAATTCAGAGCGATATCGTCAGCCAGACGGACGATACTGCTGACCTTGACGCCGGTGCTGGGCTGAATCTCATATCGCGTAACCGCAGGTCCTCTGGTGACCTGAGACACCTTGGCGTTCACGTTGAAGTTGTGAAGGGTTTCCTCCAACAGCTGCGCCTTGGCCTGTAAATCGGCTTTTTCTCCGCCGCTGCTCCTTGTGGGTTGGTTCAGCAGGTCGATGGGCGGAAAACAATACTTCGGAACGGCGGGCGCTTTGGCGGAAATTTCCGCGGTCATGGCCTCTGTCAGATGGTTCACTTCTTCTCTTTCTCTATCCGTTTACCTCTTAGATGAAGGCGCGGACAAGGACGCTGCGCTTCCGGCCGCCGG
>CANEEC010000151.1 GCA_947426455.1 uncultured Clostridia bacterium
ATCACCAAAGCCCTCAGCGATAAGCAGCGGGATTCGGCATATGCATTTTTGATCAGGGAGATCGAAAAAGGACGTCAGGCCTATGTGGTGACGCCGTTGATTGAAGAATCGGAACAGCTTTCCGCCCGATCGGCCACGGAGGTTTACGAAGAACTGAAAGACAGGTTTCCCCATAAGACTTCGGCGCTGCTTCACGGCGCGATGAAGCAGAGGGAAAAAGATGCGATCATGGCGGAGTTTTACAGCGGAAAAATTCAGATTCTGGTCTCCACGGTGGTCATCGAAGTAGGAATCAACGTTCCCAACGCCACGGTGATGGTGATCGAAAATGCGGAGCGATTTGGGCTGGCACAGCTGCATCAGCTGCGGGGCCGCGTGGGACGCGGCGAACATCAGTCCTACTGCCTTCTGATTTCCCAGCAGGAAAGTCCTGTGGCAAAGCAGCGGGCGGAGATTATGGCTTCTACCAACGACGGCTTTGTCATCGCGGAGGAAGATTTGCGGCTGCGAGGACCGGGAGAGTTTTTCGGCGTTCGCCAGCATGGTGTTCCGGAATTGAAACTGGCCGATCTGGGAAAGCACAGCGCCATTCTGGCAGCGGCCAAAAAGGAAGCGGAGACGATTGTACGGAATGATCCGGAATTTTCATCAGAGGAAAACCAGGCGCTTTTACAGCGGATTCGCCGCGTATTCCATCAGGTGGAGGAACTGCGGCTTTAGACCGCGCGCGGAGCTACGGGATTGCCTTGATTTTCCAAGAAATGAACCAATAATTAGCAAGAATAGATTTCACCTTCCGCGCGCATCATAAGGGCGTAAAGAGGAGGTGAAACAAATGACTTTACAGAACAAAATCAGCACTGAAGCAAAGCCTGCTTTAGACAACATGAAGACCGAGATCGCAAACGAACTGGGTCTGGCTAACTACAGCTCCATGGATAAGGGCAACCTGACCGCCAGACAGAACGGTTATGTAGGCGGTTATATGACCAAGAGACTGGTTGAAATGGCCGAACAGCAGCTGTCCGGAAAGTAAGACAGGAATGTAAAATGCGCAAAAGCGCAGAACTGATAAAGGAGTTGTCCCACAAAAACTGCGGGAACAGCTCCTTTATTATTGCTTTTTTGGCCGCCTGCTGATAAAATGAATTAATGGAAGGGAAAGCCATGCGTATCATATCGGGAAAATTAAAGGGAAGACGGTTGGCCGCGCCTGCCGATGGAAGAATTCGACCCACTACGGATAAAGTAAAAGAAGCCATATTCAGCATGATTGCCGGCTGGTTGGATGAGACCAGCGTCTGCATCGACCTGTTTTGCGGAACGGGAAATCTGGGTTTGGAGGCCATCAGCCGCGGCGCGAAGACCGTGTATTTTTGCGACAATCACAGAGAAAGCCTTAGCCTGGCAAAATCCAACGTGCATCATTGCGGCGTGGAGGATCAGGCGGTGCTGATGCTGGGCGATTACGACGCCAGTCTGAAACGGATCGACCAGAAGGCCGATGTGATCTTTTTGGATCCGCCGTATCGTGAGACGTTGGTTCCCAGGTGCATGAAATCCATTGCGGAATGTCAGGTGCTGGCACCGGAGGGAATCATCGTGGCCGAACACAGCAAGGACGATCCGCTTCCCGATGAGATCTGCGGATTTGAAATCATCAAAGAACGAAAGTACGGAACCATTCTCGTTACGATTTATGGGTATCCGCACGAGGAAGAAAAATAAAATGAAAAAAGTGCTGTTTGCCGGTTCGTTCGATCCCATCACCTGCGGACATCTGGATCTGATTGAACGAGCCTCTGCAATTTGCGACACCATCGTTATCGGCGTCATAGAGAATAAATCAAAAGTTCCGTATTTCACCGTGCAGGAGCGCATGGGCATGATACGCGAGGCGACGCAACATCTGCACAACGTGGAGGTGGACTGCTTCAGCGGACTTTTGGCGGATTACGTCAACGCCAACGGCATACAGGCGGTGGTTCGAGGTCTTCGGGCTACGTCGGACTTTGAATACGAAATTCAAATGGCACAGATGAACGACAGATTATATCACGATGGAATTGAAACCATCTTTCTTATGACCGCGCCGGAACATTCCTTTATCAGTTCCAGCATGATCAAAGAGGTCTTTCTTCTGGGAGGGACGATAGAGGGTTTGGTTCCGGAAAATGTGTTGAAGTACATGAAGGAAAAACGGGAAAACAAGGGAGGAAAATAAGATGAAGGTATTGGAATTACTCGATGAAATTGAGGAAATCGTGGATACGGCGCCGGGATTTCCCCTGTCCGGAAAGATTATGATCGACTCCGATGAACTGTTGGAGATCGTGAAAGAGATTCGCGTGGAACTGCCGGATGAAATCGAACAGGCCAAGTGGATCAAAGACGAGCGTCAGAGAATTTTGGACGAAGCCCGGGCGGAATACGAGACGATTTTAAAGGATGCCAAGGTGCAGGCGGAAGCGCTGATCGAGCAGGACGACATCACTGTAAAGGCGAAGAAGAGAGCCGATGAGATCATGCGGGTGGCGGATTCCAACGCCAGAAGTCTGAAACTGGGTACCTTCGAATATGTGGACAGCATCCTGTACAATTTCCAGGACAAGATGGATCAGCTGAATGCGGCGTATTTCAACGATATGTTCGGTCATATCCAGGATACCTTCGAGAAGATCAATACCACCATTTCCGAAAATCGCGGCGAGATCAAGGACATGATCTATCAGGCGCAG
>CANEEC010000152.1 GCA_947426455.1 uncultured Clostridia bacterium
CAAATGCATAGCATCCACGGAACCACGCGTCTAACGCGTGGTTTTACTTATACAATAAAAGTTGGGGCGGCGAAACACCGCACCCAACTTTTTATAGAACATTTCCATAGAAAAACACCATCTATCATAAGTTAAGATGAACACTTTGCGATACATCCTTTATTTTCAATCGTTTTGGAGAATTTTATTAACGCCTTATGAGGGACAGTAACCACTCTCATATCAGCAAAGCGATACAAAATCATTCCAACCGAAACGCATACACCGCGTCAGGATCGCCATAGTGTTCATTGGGAATCCACATGGCGGTTCTGTCCGTGAGATTGTAGACCACGCTGTGAACGGTGCAGCCGTTTCCGTCGTCGTTTTTCCAGCTTCTTCGGCCGACGGCAGCCAAAATATCCATGGCAGCGTTCTCATCTGTTACCATTCCGCCGGTTTTTTGCAGTTCCTCATAAATCTTTTCGTAGCGGTCGTAACCTTTCTTTTCTTCGGCAGGCGAATCGCTGTAATATCCGGGCTGAATGATGAAGTTGGTAATCACCTGATAATCCGTAGAACCCTCTAATTGACCGATGTGGGCGTCATCGTCGTTATAGGTCACCTTCAGCTTTCTCGCAGAACCGTCGTTATCGGCGGCGTCGGTCTGCCCCACCCATTCCAGAATCGCACTTTTGCCGCTGGCATCGGCCACCATGTAGTGATAGGAGGTCTTAGCGGAATCGTGCAGGTCGTAGGCCGAAGCGATTTCAACCGCCTCCTCCACATCGTCCGCATAATCCAAAATCAGCCGTAAAAGCGTGGTGGAAGTGAAATCCGGCCGATCCGTGTTCTGATCGGTGGCAACCGTTTCCTTCCCGCCCTGATAGGTCATATAGATGCCGCAGCTTACGCCAGCGTCGTTGATTCCATCCAGAGGCGCATAGGTGGCGGCAAGGCAGGTGATCTTGTCCATCAAGCTCTCTACGTCCTTTTCCACATCCATACCGAGAAACTGTAAATCCACGGTAGAGATTGTGGCGTGTCTGCCCTGGCTTTTCTCAGTGAAAACGATACAGGTATTCGTCTTGGAAAAATCGTAATTTCTCCCGAACAGCACATCCCCCTCCTGACTCTTTGCCGTGAAAGAGGAACAACCGATGTCCGGCGTGTCGATCTTCACGTCTATCAGACCCTTTGTGATTTTCTCCGTCACAAAGGCGATCAGTTCCTTATCGTCGCTCACGCCGCCCTGTTTCACGAAATCGTCCAGATAGAATCCCCCTTTCACCGTCATAGTGTAGACGGAACCGTCCTGATGTTCGTCGTCTCTCTGCCTGATCTGCTTCATGCTGAAAACGGCGGATATTTCGTTGTGCCATGCCGCGTATACGGCGACGGTCAAAATAAGAGCAAGGGTTAAAATCACAGCCACAGCGATGCTCAGGGTTTTCTTCCATAGTTTCATTACAGTTTTCCTCGATTCTCGTCTATTTCAAAAAGATGTGCAGCAGCTTTTCATAAAAGCTGTTTTTGTACGGCTGATAGCGCATGGGCAGATCCAACCAGGTCTTCTTATCCACAATGGACTTGCAGTGTGAAAATGCGTCGAAACCGGCCTTGCCGTGATAGGCTCCCATGCCGCTTTCTCCCACGCCGCCGAATCCCAGCCGGCTTGTGGCAAGGTGGATGACCACGTCGTTGATGCAGCCGCCGCCATAGGAAAGCTCCCCAGTGACGCGCCGTATGTGTTCCCGGTTTTCGGAAAACAGGTACAGCGCCAGAGGCTTCTCCTTTTGCTTTAAGCCGTTTATGACCGCGTCAAAATCCTCGAAGGTGAGAACGGGCAGAAGGGGACCGAAAATTTCTTCTCCCATGACCGCGTCGCTTTCCGTCACTTCGGTCATAACCGTGGGCGCGATCTGATTCGTCGCCGCCCGTATCTCTCCGCCTACGGCGATTTTGGAAGTGTCCAGAAGATTGCAGAGACGCCTGAAATGCTTCTCGTTTACAATCCTTCCGTAATCCTTATTTTCAAGGGGATGTTCTCCAAATTGCAGCCGAATCTGCTCTGCCAGTTCCTTTATCAACCGCTCCTTGACGGAAGCCTCGCACAGGATGTAATCCGGCGCTACGCAGGTTTGCCCGCAGTTCAAAAACTTTCCGAACACGATCCTCTTGGCCGCCAGCTTCACATCAGCGCCGGCTTCCACAATGCAGGGGCTTTTCCCGCCCAGCTCCAGCACGGCGGGCGTCAAATGTTCCGCCGTATGGCGGAGCACCTCTTTTCCCACCGTCCGGCTGCCGGTGAAGAATACGAAATCAAATTTCTGCTCCAAGAGCGCCCTGTTTTCCTCCCGGCCTCCGGCCACAACGGCCACATACTCGGTTTCAAAGCACTCGCCGATGATCTTTTCGACAATCCGGCTTGTGGCGGGCGAATAGGCGCTGGGTTTTACGATAGCGGTATTTCCCGCGGCAATGGCATCGGTCAGCGGCTCCATGGTCAGCAGAAACGGATAATTCCACGGACTCATAATGAGGACGTTGCCATAGGGAACGTTCTGCCGGTAACTGTGGGAGGGAAACTGGGACAACGGCGTGCGCACGGTTTTTCTTCCGGCAAAACCTCTGGTATGGCCGATCATATAAGAAAGCTCCGAACGCACCAG
>CANEEC010000153.1 GCA_947426455.1 uncultured Clostridia bacterium
GAAAATCAAACGCTATAGAAGGAGGGTGAGGATATGATTGTGATGGTATGTCTGGATAAAGATAACGGTATGCTGTTTCACAACCGACGGCAGAGCCGGGATCGGGAAGTGACGGCAAGGATACAGGAAATCTGCAGAGGCAAAAAGCTGTGGATGAACCCGTACAGCGAGACGCTGTACGGAAAAATGGACGGCGTAGAAATCGCCGTGAGCGATTGCCCCATGCAGCCGGCGGAAAAAGAAGATTTCTGTCTGGTGGAATCGGATGCTCTGCGGCCTTTTGAAGAAGAGATAGAAGGCCTTATGGTCTTTCGGTGGGATAAAAAATATCCGGCGGATCTTTACCTGGATTTGGACTTATCCCGTTGGAAAAGGACGAAAACGAGGGAGTTTTCGGGATATTCCCACGAAATCATTACGGAAGAAGTCTATGTGAAAGGAGCTGGAGACGATGCATAAAAAGGGAAGGACGGGAATCGGTCTCATATTGGCGGTTCTCTGTCTGCTTTTCACATCCTGCGGCGTTCCGCAGCCGTTGGATGACGCGGTTTCCTATTCCGTCACGGAAATACCGGAGTACACGGGGGAAGCGTATGTGGTCATCGATGACAACCAACCCAATTTCTCACAGGAGGATTTGACCGATGTATCCTTTGAAAGCTACAGCGAGCTGGATTCCCTTGGACGATGCCAGACCGCTTACGCCAATGTGGGAAGGGATCTAATGCCCACGCAGGAGCGTGGCAGTATCGGACAGGTGAAACCCACGGGATGGCATACGGTAAAGTACGATACGGTGGACGGCAAATATCTCTACAACCGCTGCCACCTTATCGGCTATCAGTTGACGGCTGAAAATGCCAATAAAGAAAATCTAATCACCGGAACCAGATACATGAACACCCAGGGGATGCTTCCCTTTGAAAATATGGTGGCCGACTACGTGAAGGAAACGGATCATCACGTGTTGTATCGGGTGACGCCCTATTTTTCCGGAGATGATCTGTTGGCAAAAGGCGTGCAGATGGAAGGATATTCCGTGGAGGACGAAGGGGACGGCATCTGCTTCAACGTGTTTGTTTACAACGTGCAACCGGGAATCCACATCGACTATGAAACCGGAGAAAGCCGGCTTGCAGACAGCGGCCAAGGGAACGAGAATACCAATGACGAATGGGAAGCAAAGGATACCGATCAGGAAAACATGGAGATTCGCGGCAATTCCCGCTCCATGATCTACCATTGTCCGGGACAGGCGTCTTACGACGACATGGCGGATTCCAAATATCTGGTGGTCTTTTCTTCGGAGGATGAGGCAGTGGAGGCAGGCTATCGAAAAGCAAAACAATAGGAAAAATGAAAACGCATGAAATCTCAAGAGTTCGGGGAAGATAATGGCAGAATGGGTGACGATAATACCATAAAAATATTATGTAAACAAATAAAATGAAACGGAGAGACGATATGAGCAAGAAGATCAAGGTGGTACAGCCGGAATGGGTGCGACAGCAGATGGCGGAGCGGATTTTTGCCCGGGAGGATGAAGCGCACACCCTGGCGCAGGCGCTGTATCGCCGCGCTACGTGTTTTCCGCAGCAGGTAAAGGCGGCGCAGCAGCAGGTCATGACCTCCATGGAACGCGCCTGCAGCATGCCGGTTTGCCGGATAAAAACCTGGAGCGATCTGACCAGATCCCGTATTTTTTCCGACGCGCTGCTCCTTTTATTCGGCCACAGGGAAGCCGGTGAGTTGATGGAGCTTCTGCGGCTTCGTAGCAGAGGGGCGGTTGCCGAGACCATTTTTCGGACGCCGTTTCATTCCGCCTATATGGGCGATTACGTGGAGGGAATTTTTCTGCCCGTGATCTATCGCTGGATTTGCGGTACCGGCTGTCCCGTCACCGTGCTGGATTGTCTGACTCAGGCAGATCTCAGTTTTCCCGAGGAATACGACCTTTCCAACCGGCTGGCGCTTGAGCTGTATCGGGGCGCGGAGGATGTGCATCGGGCGGTGAACGAACTGCTTCAACAGGAGGATGAGGAACAGCGGCCGGCGATTTCCCGGGAAATCCTTCGGGGAATGATTCTCAGCGGCGATGAGGAATCGGTGGCGCATGTGAAAGCGTTGCTGCTGGATCGTTCCATGCCGCCAAAACTGCGAAGCGATTTGCTTTCGTTTCTGGATCTGGGCGACGCGAAGGTCTTTGCGGAATTTTTGCAGTTAATTTACAATGAACGGCTGTATCGGATGCCGGCGGTGGCCAGAATGGTGGACTCCTGGTTCTGGCTGGGCTTTGGAACGCTGGAGCCGGAATTGGCGCAGATGGTGCTGGAGGAAAGTCTCGCACTGATTCACCGTCCTCAGCTGCGGGAAGCGGCGGTACTCTCCGACGACGCAATGACGGTGCACTTAGTCCTGTGGACGACGGCTCTGGAGGATGTGCGGCGGATCCGGCCGCTTTTACAGACCATGCTGCGTTCTCATCAGAAGCAGCAGGTGATTTCCGCTGCCTATTTCATCAATCATCTGGAACACCGTTATCTGGATTACAAAATGACCGTTGAACTGTTGGGGGAGACGGAAGATCCGGAGCTTCTGGCCTGGCTGATTCCCAATTTAATTCCGCAGGATCTGGAAGAAAGAATGTC
>CANEEC010000154.1 GCA_947426455.1 uncultured Clostridia bacterium
TTCTTTGTTTTCTTAATGAAAGATTCGGATTTACTTTAAAGCAGCCTTAGCAGCTTCTACCATCTTGGTAAAGCCTGCGGGATCGTAAATCGCCATTTCGGACAGCATCTTTCTGTTGACGTCGATGTTGGCCTTCTTCAGACCGTCCATCAGACGGCTGTAGGAAATGTCGTTCATTCTGGCGGCAGCGTTGATTCTTGCGATCCACATCTGTCTGTACTGTCTCTTCTTCAGCTTTCTGCCTACGTATGCGGAACGCAGAGATCTCATAACAGCGGGGTTCGCTGCTCTGAATACCTTGCTCTTTGCGCCGTAAAAACCCTTAGCCAGCTTTAAAATCTTCTTATGTCTCTTGTGTGCATTTACACCCTTCTTAACTCTTGCCATCTCGCTTACCTCCTAAATTACACGTTCAAAACAGACTTGATTCTCTTGTGATCTGCACTGCCCAAAATCGTGGACTTTCTCAGTCCTCTCTTTCTCTTCGTGCTCTTCTTCGTAAGGATATGGCTCTTGTAGGCCTTGTGTCTTGCTACTTTACCGGAACCGGTAACCTTGAATCTCTTCATCGCTCCTCTATGGGACTTCATCTTTGCCATTTTCTAATTCCTCCTAATTTGATCTTCGATTCGATCTATTTGTCGTTTTTCGGCGCTAAAACCATGTACAGGCTGCGACCCTCTAACTGAGGCTTCTTTTCGATGACAGCCACATCCTCTACGATCTGTGCAAAGTGTTCCATGGTCTTTTGACCCTGAGATGCATATCCCATTTCCCGACCGCGCAGGCGCAGGCTCACCTTTACCTTATCCCCGTCCTTCAGGAATTTGGCGGCGTTATTGGCCTTCACGTTCAGATCGTGTTCTTCGGTAAAGATACCGAGACGAATCTCCTTGATCTGGACGATCTTCTGCTTTTTCCGAGCTTCTTTTTCTTTTCTTTTCAGCTCGTACCTGTACTTTCCGTAGTCAAGGATCTTACATACGGGCGGTTTGGCGTTCGGTGCGATATTCACCAGATCCAGCTTCGCCTCATTGGCCTGATCCATAGCGAAATCGATACTGACAACTCCAAGCTGATTCCCCTCAGCGTCAATTAATCTGACTTCCTTCTCACGAATTTCTTCGTTGATTTGACACTCCTTGCTAATTGTTTTGCACCTCCTACTAAACTAAAAAAGGCGGATAAAGTTATCCGCCTCAACAAAACAAACCCATGTGGGATGGTTTCATCATTGACCTTACTAAGCTTCGCCGTAAGGTGAGAAGCGGTAACTTCTTCTTCCTACTCAATTAGAATACCACATTTCATTTTTCATGTCAAAGATTATTTGCTAATTTTTTTGTTCTCCCGAAAAAACATTTTGCGAACATTTGTTTACTTTTTGTTCGTGTTGTGGTATACTGTTTACAAACAGAGAAATAATGTGGTTTTATCCATAGAATACACATGAGCGGAGGTTTTCATGGAACAGTTAAAACAGCGCGAACAACGGATTTTAGATTACATGCGAGATCAGCTCCAGGAAAAAGGCTATCCCCCCACCGTGCGTGAAATTTGTCAGGCGATGAACATCAAATCCACGTCCACGGTTCATAAAGATCTGGCCAGTCTGGAGAAAAAGGGTTATCTCCGAAAGGCTCCTTCTAAACCCCGCGCTTATGAGATTCTCGGCGCAGAGACAGCTGCCGCCGACGCATCCTCATCCATGAAATCCGCTTCTTCCGCCGGAGTTTCAGTCGCTCCCCATGTTCAGGAGACGCAGCGCATCGACGTGGTGGATATTCCCGTGGTAGGTCGAATCGCCGCCGGTACGCCGATTTTAGCCGAACAGAACATCGAAGATACCTTTCCCCTTCCGGCTCGCTACCTTTCCCGCGGAAACAACTTCATGCTCACCGTCCACGGAGAAAGCATGATCGAAGTAGGAATTTACGACGGCGATTACATTCTGGTAGAAGAACAGCATACCGCCAACAACGGCGATATCGTGGTCGCCATGATCGACGGCTTTGAAAGCGAAGCCACCGTAAAGACCTGCTATAAAGAAAAAGACCACGTGCGTCTCCAACCCGAACACAGCTCCATGAGTCCCATCATCGTCCAGGATGTAAAAATTCTGGGCAGGGTTCGCGGTGTATTCCGATATTTTTAACCGATAGGCAAGGCTCTCGTTCACAGGCGAACGGGGGTCTTTTTCTCTTTCATGCGATCTTCACTTGTATTATTGCCCTTCTTGCGATAGACTAATATCATATTGCGATTTGAAAACGTATTGCGATTAAAAAAGGATTGGAGATTTTCCTATGGATTTATCTAAAGACTCGATAAAAAAGATCCTGCTGATTCTGTTTGCAGGCATCGCTTTCCACTATGGACTGCAGAATTTTTCCACGGTGGCTTCGGTGTTTTTCGGCCTGATGAGACTGGTCCTTCCCTTTCTCGTAGGTGGGGCCATCGCTTTTATCTTAAACATCCCCATGAGCCGCATTGAATCCCTGCTGCTGAAAAAAGCGCCGCGGATGGGTCGTTTCTGCCGTCCCCTGGCTTA